>CAYVDO010000139.1:0-17282 GCA_964450125.1 uncultured bacterium | reverse complement strand
GGCGCTCGCAGCCACAACCTGCGCGGCGTCGACGTGCGCTTCCCGATCGGTGCGCTCACCTGCGTCACCGGTGTGTCGGGATCGGGAAAATCGACACTCGTCGAGGAGGTCCTCTATCGCAACTTGCTGCGCGCGCGCGGCAAGCCCGTGGAAGACCCAGGGCTCTGCGACGGCATCGAAGGCGGCGACGTGTTCGAGGACGTGGTGTTCGTCGACACCGCGCCCATCGGGCGTTCGCCCAAGTCCATCGTCGGCACCTATCTCGGGATTTACGACAAGGTCCGCAAGTCGCTGGCCGCCACGAACGAAGCACGTGACGCCGGGATCACGCCGTCGACGCTCTCGTTCAACGCACCCGGCGGCCGCTGCGAAACCTGCGAAGGGGCGGGCTTCGAGAAGGTCGAGATGCAGTTCCTGGCCGATGTGCACGTGCCGTGCGCCGAGTGCGGCGGTGCGCGATTTCAGCCGCGCGTGCTCGAGGTGCGGATCCGCGGTAAGAACGTGACCGAGATCCTGGGGCTCACCCTGGACGACGCGGTCGAGTTCTTCGCTGGCGAACGCGAGCTGGTGGCACGTCTCGAGCCCGCGCGCGAGGTGGGACTGGGCTATCTGCGTGTCGGTCAGAGCATCGTGACGCTCTCGGGCGGCGAGGCGCAGCGACTCAAGCTGGCGGCGGCGATCGCCGATTCGGCGCCGCGAACGCGAGTCGCGCGTGTGGAGGGCCGCGCTCGGTCGCGGCTTGGCGCCGACGGAGCGTCGCCCTCCAGATCGCGCGGGAACCTCTACCTCTTCGACGAGCCGTCCACGGGGCTCCACGCCGCGGACCTGCCGCCGCTGCTGCGCGCGTTCGATCTGCTGGTGGACGCGGGCCACACGCTGATCGTCGTCGAGCACGCGGGCGAGGTCATCAAGCGAGCCGACTGGGTGGTGGATCTCGGCCCCGAGGCCGGAGAACGCGGTGGCGAGGTGGTCGCCGCCGGGTCGCCCGATGCGGTGGCGGCGAACCCGCGATCGATCACCGGCCGCTACCTGCGGCCGCTGCTGGAAGGGAAGTCCGAAGCCGAGCTGACGGTGGGCGAGGGTGCGCTGCCGGCGTATCCCGAGATTCCCGAGAGCTCGGCCGCCGCGCCCATCCGCATCACGCGCGCCCACGAGCACAATCTGCGCGGCGTGTCGCTCGAGCTCGCGAAGAACCAGCTCGTGGTGGTGACGGGGCCGAGCGGTTCGGGGAAGTCGTCGCTCGCCTTCGATGTCCTCTTCGCCGAAGGCCAGCGCCGCTACCTGGAAACGCTCTCCCCGTATGCGCGCCAGTTCCTGCAGCCGCTGGCCAAGCCGGAAGTGGATCGCATCGACGGGCTGCCGCCGGCGATCGCCATCGAGCAGCGACGCACCCGCGGCAGCGCCAAGACCACCGTCGCGACTCTCACCGAGATCTGGCATTACCTGCGGCTTCTGTGGACGCGCCTCGGCGTGCCCCATTGCCCACGTTGCGACCAGGCGCTCGAGAGCGGCACGCCGGCGCGGATCGCCTCGGCGATCGGCGCGCGCTTTCCGGGCCAGCGGGTGCGCGTGCTCGCCCCGGTGATCCGCGGACGCAAGGGCTTCCATCGCGAGGTCTTCGAGAAGCTCGCCAAGGATGGGATCCCGCTGGCACGCGTCGACGAGCGCGTGCTGGCCACGGCGCCCTCGCCCAAGCTGGTGCGCTACGCCGAGCACGACATCGAGGCGCTGATCGCCGAGCTCGACGTCCCGTCGAGTGGCAAGCCCTCCAAGGAGCTCGGCGAAGCGCTGATCGCGGCGCTGGATCGCGGCCAGGGCTCGGTGATCGTCGCGTCGACGTCCTCGGCCGAAGACGTCGCTTTCTCCACCACGCTCGCGTGCCCGCGCTGCGGCACAGGCGTGCCCGAGCTCGAGCCGCGCGCGTTCTCGTTCGTGAGCCCGCGTGGCTGGTGCCCCGACTGCAAAGGAATGGGCTTCTACGAGGGAGTTTCCGAACCGCTCCTCGTGCCCGATCCGTCGCTCTCGATCGCCGGCGGCGCGCTGCCGGTCCTCGGCGAGGCGCCGTTCGCCAAGAAAGCGCCCGAGCGCTTCGCTCGCGAGGTCGAGGAGCTGCTGGGCGTGAGCGTCGACAAGCCGTGGAGCAAGCTCTCGCCACGCGCCCGCAGCCGCGTGCTCGACGGGCACGGCAAGTTCACGGGATTGCGAACGCGCCTCCAGCACATGCTCGAGAGCGAGGACGGAGCGCCGGCGTCGCTCGCGAAATACCTTGCCGAAGCGCCGTGCCGTACTTGTGGCGGCGCGCGGCTGCGTCCCGAGTCGCGGGCGGTGCGGGTGAGCGACACCCGCCTGCCCGAGATCGCGGCGATGAACGCGATCGAGGTGCGGCGCTGGGTCGAGGGCTTGCGCATGACCGGATTGGCGCGCGCCGTGCTCGATCCCATCCGCCGCGAGCTGGTGCCCAAGCTCACGTTCCTGGAGCAGGTGGGGCTCGGCTATCTGAGCCTGGATCGTCGTGGCGACACGCTCTCGGGTGGCGAGGCGCAGCGTATCCGTCTCGCGGCGTCCCTCGGCTCGCATCTCACGGGAGTGCTCTACGTCCTCGACGAGCCCACCATCGGCCTCCATCCGGTGGACAGCGCGCGGCTCGTCGAGACGCTGCGCACGCTGCGTGATCTCGGCAACACCGTGGTGGTGGTCGAGCACGACGAGGAGACCATCGAAGCGGCGGACCACGTCCTCGATCTCGGTCCTGGCGCGGGTACCCAAGGTGGCTTGCTGGTAGCGCGCGGCTCGCCCGTCGAGATCGCGCGTCATCCCAGCTCCCGCACCGGCCGCGCGCTGCGAGGCGAAGGGCGCGGCCGGCGGAATTCGCGGCCCGCGCCCGGAAAGAACGCACGCTGGCTGAGGTTACGCGCGCCCACCGAGAACAACTTGAAAGGCGAGGACGTGCGTTTTCCGCTGGGCGCGCTCACCTGCGTGACGGGAGTGTCGGGTTCGGGCAAATCGACGCTGGTGCGCGACGTGCTCTTCCAGGAGCTTCGTCGGCGCGTGACGCGCGCGCCCGTCCAGCCCGGCGCGAACGCGGGGCTCGACGGAGCCGAGGCCGTCGAGCGCGTTGCCGAGGTGGATCAATCGCCGATCGGCCGCAATCCGCGTTCGACGCCCGCGACCTACACCGGCGTGTGGGACGAAGTCCGCAAGGTCTTCGCGGCGACGCCCGAGGCCCGAGCCCGCGGCTACCTTCCCGGCCGTTTCTCGTTCAACGTGCGTGGCGGGCGCTGCGAGAAATGCGAAGGGCAGGGAGTGCTCACCGTCGAGATGAGCTTCCTGCCGGACGCGAAAGTCGAATGTGATGCGTGCGGCGGCAAGCGCTTCAACGGCGAGACGCTGGAGGTGCGCTTCCGCGGAAAGACCATCGCCGACGTGCTGGCCATGACCACGGAAGAAGCGCGCGACTTCTTCCAGGTTCACCGGCCGATCCACCGCGCCCTCGACCTCATGTGCCGAGTGGACCTGAGTTACCTCGCCCTCGGTCAGTCCTCGACCACGCTCTCCGGCGGTGAAGCGCAGCGCATCAAGCTCGTCGAGGAGCTGGGCAAGACTTCGTCGGGACGATCGGTCTACGTCCTCGACGAGCCCACGACCGGGCTCTCGATTCCCGACGTGGCGTCGCTCGTCGAAGTGCTGCACCTGCTCGTGGAGCGCGGTGACACGGTGATCGTGATCGAGCACCACCTCGACGTGATCGCCGAGGCCGATTGGGTGATCGATCTCGGTCCCGGCGGCGGCGCGGCAGGCGGCTCGCTCGTGGCGGAAGGATCGCCGCTCACGCTCGCAGGCACGAAGTCGGGGAAACGCTTCGCCCGCTCGGCCACCGCACGCTTCTTGCGCGAGTGGTTCGCCCGCTGGCCGGCGCCGTGCGCGGCGTGAGTGCCACGTCGCGCGAGTCGCGGGGAGGTGTCGGTTCCTCTCGGCCCATCGGGATCGCGGGAGTACCGTGATCTCGTGGCGGCGGGGCACGAGCCTGCTCGACGACGTGCCCGCTCAGTCGCCGGCGGTGATGCGAACGCGATCGAGCACTTCACCGGCACGGGTGCGGATCGTCGCGCCGCCGTTGCAGCCGTCGCGGGAGGCGCGCAGGCTCGTGGCGACGCACCAACGGCCCGCCGCGAGGCCACCGATCTCGAACGCGCCGTTGATGTCGGTGACGGCTCGCTCCCAGGTGCGTTGCTGCGGCGTCTCGAGCGAGACCGCGAACACCGTGGCACCAGTGAGCGGATCACCCCGCGAATCGAGCGCCTGTCCGCGTATGCGAGCTTCCGGCTGAAGCGCGACCGTGCCTGCGTCCACGGAGTCGCGGCCGGCAGCATCGAACGGCCCCAGCTCGCGAGATGCGTAGCCGTCGGCGCGGACAGCGAAGGTGGCGCGCTTGGTGTCGAGGGCCGGGTACTCGAAGCGACCATCGTTGGTTTCGATGGGCTGGCCGGCGAGCTGGAACGAGCGCAGCGGCTCGCCCGTGCGCCCGTCGATGACTCGTCCCGTGACCAGGCCGCCGCGGGTGAGCGTGATCGTGAGCCCGCCGGTGCCCGCGGGGACGTTCGGTACACGTGTCCATTGGTGTTGGGGGGCTTGCGCGGTCAGCGCGTAGTCCCCTGGCGCGAGCCCGCTCAAACGAAACGATCCCGTTTCGTCCGTCTGCACGCGCGCGGGCGGGGCTGCGGCCCGACCTGCGGTGACGGTGGCGCCGCGGATGGGCTCGCCATCGCTGCTGCGTACGGTTCCGTCGATGGTGGCGTCGGGAGCGGCGTCGTGGAGGCGGATCAGCAAGTCGGTGCGGTGTTCTCCAGGTGCGAGCGCGAAGGGCGCGAGGCTCACCAGCACGCCACCGCCGAGCGGAGTGGCCTCGACGTAGGTGTCCCCGCCTGGTAGCGAGCGCAGCTCGAAGTGGCCGTCTCGATCCGTGAGTCCGCTGGCGAACGTGGGCGACGGTGCGTCGGGCGATCGAACCAAGGCGCGAATCTGGACACGTGCAGCGCGGGCGCCGTCGTCGGCCACGACCTCGCCGCTCACGACCGCACCCGGCGCCAGGGTGACGATGAGGCCGCGCTCACGCTCCTCCCAGATCGCCGCCCACGGCACGACGACGCGCGCGAACTGGGGATGCTCGACGGCGAGATCGGTGCCGGCGGCGAGCGAGTCGAAACGGAATTGCCCGTCCCTGTCGCTGGTGGTCCGCGCGGTCGCCGCATTGCCACGCGTGCTGATCGTCGCGCCGCTCACCGCAGCGCCGCTCGCTTCGACGACCTGGCCGTCGATGGACACCGCTCGGTCCACAAGCACGTCGACGGGTTGCGGCCTCCCGCGATCGCGTGGATCGTGCTCGGTCACGTGCGCGAGCTGCGCGGATGCCTGGCGAAAGCCCGTGGCTTCGACGGTGATCTGGCAGGAGCCGGCAGGCGCATCGCGCACGACGAACGTGCCGTCGTGGGCCGTGACGACCGCGGCAGGCGCGTGCCCCGTGGACCACTCGACGTGTACCGCTGCGCCGCCGACGGGCTCGCCCGTTCCGCGCACCAGCACACGACCGAGGAGCACGCCGAGGTCCGCCACGCGCGACGCGTCGCTGGGCGGCCGGTCGTCCTGGAGCCGCGGTAGCGCGTCTGCTTCGCCTGCTTCTGCCTCGCGCCCCGTGGCCGGAGCCGTCGCCGAATCGTTCGACTGCGCCGGTGCGTGCGGCGCCGCGTGTCGGGGTACGGCGCGCGGCGGTGCTCGAAAGAACGATCGCGTGCGCCACGTCGCGTAAGCGATCGCCATCAGCACCACGAGCGCCACCGCCCATTTCCGCCGCCGCAATCCGACCCGTTCCATCTTGGAGAGCCTCGTCGTCTTGGACGAGCGCTCGATGAATGATGTTCGAATCCGTATGCCTACGGAACCCGGTCGAGCTGCTCGGGCGGAAGCTGAGACGTTGCTGCGCCGTCTCGTGGATCGGTAGTACCTTGGTCGTGGAGATGGGTGTGGGTTCCGGAAACACGATCTCCTGTCACTCGACATCCGGTAAGCTCGGGATCGCGTGTCCGAACGCCGGTGTGGCCAGCTGCGCCGCGGGGGAGAACGTGTTCAGCGGCAACGCCACCGGCATCGATCCCGCGTGCGCGGCCACGTGTTCGCCATGATGCGTTTCCGTTTCGCGCTCGCATCGGCGCTGTTGTCCGCGAGCGCCTGCTCTTCGGGATCGGGTTCGGCGGTACTGCCGCCGCCGCCCAACGAGCCTGGTCCGTACGCGATCGCGTCCTACGACACGAGCTTCACCGATGCGCATGGCACCTTCGTGTCGACCATCGTGTACCCGGACACGCCCGAGGGCGGGCCGTATCCGATCGTGAGCGTGGCGCCGGGAACGTGCTCGATCCGCGAGTGGTACACGTGGGTGGGCGAGCAGCTCGCGAGCCACGGCTACGTGGTGCTCACGTTCACGCCGCCGGCGCCGTGCTTCGGTGGCCCGTTCGCGGTCGCGGAGGGCTTGATCGATGCCCTCGACTTCCTGGTGGCGCAGAGCAACCGCGCCGAGAGCCCCGTACGAGGCAAGGTGGACGCCGAGCGTCGCGCCATCGTCGGTCACTCGCTGGGCGCGATCGCGGTGTTGATCGCGGCCAGCGCGCATCCGGAGCTGGGCGCCGCGGTGCCGCTCGCGGCGGGGCCGCTCACGTCGTCGTATCTGGATGCGATCACCACACCCACGTTGCTGCTCGCGGCCTCGGAAGACGGGATCGTCCCTGCCGACGGCGCAGCGACGGCCTACGACCGGCTCACGAACGCGCCGAAGGAGCTAGTCACGATCGCAGGTGGAAACCACGTTGGCTTCTGCACGCTCGGTTCGATCTGCGACGTGGCGGGTGGGTTGCTCGACAACCCGCGGACCCTCGACGAACCCAATCGTCAGCAGGAGCTGATGCGGAAGTACACCACCGCGTGGCTCGAGCGCTTTCTTCGCGGGCGCCGCGCCTACGATGCGTATCTCTCGGGCGCCGAAGCTCAGGCCGACCTGGACGCTGGCCTGCTCACGGAGCTGCGCGCGGATTTCGAATGACGGCGCTGCCAAGCCGGCGCGGTGTGCTCGCGGAGGGGCGGCCGACAGGCGGCCCAGGCTTGCCAGGACGGCCGGGCGGGCTCGCGCCCGCCCCTACGAGATTCGTTGCGGCGTGGATGCGTCGCGGGTCAGGATCGACACCCACTGGGCGAATGACTTGCGCGGGTCGAGGGCGGGGATACGCGCATAAATCTGCGCGCCAGGAATGCCGCGCGCCATGGTTTCCGCGACCTCGTACGGATGGGAAGGATCGCCACGAAGGGCGATGACGTGTGTCGGCGCGGTCACGCGTTCGAGCCCGTCGGGCCAATCGTCGAGCACGCTCCAGCAGGTCGTGGCGCGGAACGCTCCGGCCAGCTTTGGTCCGAGCTCGCGGCGGTCGAAAGGTTGCCACTGCGCCAGTAGCTCTCGTTGGAGCGCCGCCGCGCGCTTGCCGGAGAGCGATTGCGTCGCGCGACGTGCCGCTTCCGGGAGATCGCCGGTGTCGAGCGCTTCCGCGATGCTCGCCGCGTGCTCTGCGTCGCGCGGCGTTCGCGGACCGAACGCCGGCAGATCTTGCACCAGCACGCGCACGCGCTCCGGATGCAGGAGCGCCAGCCGCAGCGCCACGGCGGCGCCCATCGACGTCCCGCCCACGATCGCCGAATCCCACCCCGCCGAGTCGAGCACGGCGCCCGCGTCCGCCACCAGCTCGTCGAGCGCCATGTCGAGCGGGCCGCCGGCGATGGCGCCGGTTTCGCCGTGGCCGCGCTGGTCGAGGGCGATGCAGTCGAACGCCGCACCGAGCACCGAGGCCGCACCAGCCGCGTGCTCCTTCGAGTACCCCAACGCGTGCAGATAAAGCAGCCGCGCCGCGTCCCCGCCATCGCCGAATCGCACACATGCGATCTCAGCGGCGCCGGAGCGCACGGAGAAGCGGTGCATCACGCGACGGCAGGCGCCGCGGCGAGCTCGGCGTGGTTCTTGTGCGCGATCATGAGGAGCGGCAGTGCCAGCAGCACCACCACGCCGCCGGCAGCGAAGGCTGCCGCGGCCCCGCCCCACGCCCACGCCACGGAACCCAGGATCGGTCCGCAGATGCGGCCGAGGGCCGAGCTCGCGCCCGCGAGCCCCATGGTGCCGCCGCGCTCGTCGGCCGCCGCTTGCTGGCTGATGAGCGCCAGGATCGACGGGTTGCAGAGGCTGTGTCCGAACGAGCCGATCACCGAGAACGCGATCAGCACCCGCATGCCCGTCACGTGCCCGTAGTTGACGAGCATCAGGCCTTCCAAGAGCAAGCCGGTGAAGAGCACCTTCCACGGCCCGAAAGCCTTGGTGAGGCGGTGGATCATGCCGCCCTGCACCAGCACGATCGTGAGCCCGATGATGCTGAACACCAGCGCGTTGGTGCTGGGCGGAAGCTCGAGCACCACGCGGTTGAACTCGGAGAACATCGACTCGAGGACCGCGAAGCCGAAGGTCACGGTGAAGAAACTCACCAAGAGCGGGCCCAAGAGCGGACGCCGCATGGCTTCGACGAGCTTGCCGAGGCCGAGCCCGACGTCGCTCGATTCCTTTCGGCCGCGCAGCTCCTTGGGCAGCGACTCCGGCAGCACCAGCGCGGCGAGCAAACACGCGATGGCGCTCAGGCCCATCGTCACGTAGATGGGCAGATGCAAGCCGAGGGCGCTGTGGTGTGCTGCGTCGGTCGCTGGGGAGATCCGGTCGCCGAGCGCCATCAGCCCCGCGCCCACGGCTGGCCCGAGGGTGAAGCCGAGCCCGAAGGCGGCGCCCACCAACCCCATCCCCTTCGCGCGCTTTTCGGGCGGGTAGACGTCGGAGATGTAGGCGTGCGCCGTCGACACGTTGGCGGCGGCCATGCCTGCGAACACCCGCGCCATGAGCAACCAGCCCAGGCTCGGCGCGAACGCGAACAGCGCCCACGCGCAGGCGTAGCCGAAGAGGCTCGCTGCGAGCACGGGCTTGCGCCCCACGTGATCCGAGAGCCGTCCCCACAGCGGTGAAGCGAGGAAGCTGAAGAAGTTGAAGTTGAACGAGAGCAGCCCCACGATCACGGCGCTCGCGCCGCGATTCATGTGCAGCGCCTCGAAGGCGGCGGTCATCCACGGTGGCACCGCATACTGCGCCGCGATGTAGGGCAGCATCGGCAGCACCACGCCGAAGCCCAAGAGATCGATGAAGATCACCAGCAGCACGATCGGCACCGAGCCGCGGGTGGCGAGCGACGGCCCGTTCGCGGTCGAGGGGATGGAGCGATCGTTCATGCGTTGGCTCGGGGGCGCGCGTCACGCGGGCAACGATTCGCGATGGTGCGAACCACGTTCCACCAATACGCCGCTTTCCAGGTCAGAAACGGCTTGCCAGTGGTCATGAGGCAAGCCGAGATGTCGCGGTCGGGATCGGCGTAGGTGGTGACGAAGGTGAATCCCTGATGGCCGAAGGCGTGGGGTGTGTCGGGGCCGTAGAGGCTGAAGGTCTGCCCGCCCAGCATGAAGCCCATGCCGTATCGGATGGGTAGGCCGATGGTGAGATCCATCTCGAGATACGTCTGTTCCGCGACCGCGCGCTTGATGGTGCGACGATCGAAGATGCGCTTGCCGTCGATCTCGCCACCGCAGAGCAAGAGCTCGTAGAAGCGGCAGACCTCGTCGGCAGTGGCGAAGATGTTGCCCGAGGGCACCACCGCCGAGAGGAAACGCGGATCGTTCGAGAGCGCCACTGCGTCTTCGTGCGACACGCCCAGCGCCCGGGTGAGGAGCCACGAAGCCGGTGGCAGCGTGGGCGGGCCGGTGAGCACATTCTCGGCCATCGCGCCGCGCTTCGCCTCGGGGATGCCGTAGTGGAAGCTCTCGAAGCCGAGCGGCTTGCGGATCTCGCGGGTCAGGAAGGTCTGGATGTCGCGCCCGGTCACGCGCTTCACGATCTCGCCGAGGACGAAGCCCCCTGTGAGCGCGTGGTAGGCGAGGCGACGCCCGGGTGCCGAAGTGGGCTTGGTTTCGCAGAGCAGCCGCAGGATCTCGTCGGGGCGCGACAGCACGTCCACGTCGAACCGGTACCCCGGTACGGTGGGGATGCCGGCGCGGTGGGTGAGCACGTGGCGGATCGTCACCCACTGTTTACCGTGCTTGCCGAACTCGGGGATGTACTCCGCCACCGCGTCGTCGAGGTGGATGTCGCCGCGCTCGTCGAGGAGGTGGATGAGCATCGCGGTGACGGCCTTCGACGCCGAGAACAGATTGAAGAGCGTCGTGGGTTTCGCCTGGACCTTGAGGGCGCCCTTGCCCGCGCGCGGCTCGTTGCCGCGCGCGTGGCCGATGGCGCGATCGATCACCACCGCCCCGCGGCGACGCAGGCAAAGCGCGATCGCCGGCATGATGCCGGTCTCGTAGAGCGAGACCACCGAGCCCCAGATCGCCTCGACGTCCGCGCGGCGGAGCCCGCCTGCCTCGGGTTCGACCTCGACCGAGCCCTCGAGGCTCGTCACCTCGTCAGGCGGAAAGACCCGCGACCGCCGTTCCAGCAGATTGGCACGCATCACCAGCGACATGGTGCGTCACGATATACGCGCGCCCCAGAACGGGTGTCTACGCGCCGCAGATCACGGCTCGAGTGTGCCGGTGCCGATGGTGGTGAGGAGGAAGGTGTCGCGCAGGAACATGCGGTAGTAGTCGAGGAAGATTGCGTCGCCGATCGTGGGTGGCGGTGTGATCTCGGACGGGGTGCGCGTCATGTAGTGGCCGAGCCAACCCGATGCTTCGGGACGTGTGCCGAGGATGAAGGTTTCGAGGTCGACCTCGCTGGTGTTCATGTTGAGGGTCTCTTCCACGATCAGCGGCTGGCCCGCGGGCTTGAACGACTTGACGCTGTCGATGTCGGCCTGCAGCTCGGAGGCGGGTGTGTTGGGGTTGTCGGCGCGCGGATACATGTGAACCGTGCCGAAGTCCTCGAGATCCGATACGTCGGTGGGGCGGAAGCCGCTGTAGCCGTACGGCAGGAGCCCGACGGAGATGAGGTGGGTCGTGTCGCCGGCGGTGGTGCGGATGGCGTGGCGCATTCGGGTCATCCAGGCGCGTGCGATCTGTACGCCGGTGCGCCCCGCGGCATCGAGGGTCAGGTACTGGACGTAGCAGTAGCCGCCGAAGAGGCCGGCACACCACGAGCCGCCGGGTGTGCCCGCGACCGCCGGCTCGTTCATGAGATCGAACCACGCCACAGCCGGGCTCGTGCCGACGGCCGACGCGACCGCGCTCCAGAACACCTCTTGCGCCGCCCAGCGGCCATTCTCGTCGCGATCGTCGTACCACGCCTGCTGCTGGGCGGGGTTCTCGATCCCGAGGCCGGTGATGTCGAGATAGAGCCCGGTCTGCTCCGCCAGTCGCACCAGGCGCGCGAGCTGTGCCAGCGCCGCAGCGTTCGGCGTGCCGTCCGGATACCCCTGTGACGGCGGATCCACGAACTTCACGAATTCGAGAAGGATGCGCACGGTGTTCACGCCCATGCGGCGCATCTCGCGGAAATCCGACACCAGCCGCGGCCAGTCGGCGTCCCACCAATCCTCGGGACGCTGGTCGTAGTTCATGCCCCACGGCGTGAACGTGCGGCCGGTGGTTGCGCCGGCGAGCGCCGTGCCGTCGGCCTTGCGCACGATTCGCTCCAGCGCCGCGGGCGGTGGCGGGATCAGGCAGCCGTCCGCGCCGTCGTGCTGCGTGGAAGCCTGCGCACCCGCGAGCACCGAGGCGAACGCCGAGCTACCCACACCCACGGACACGCGCGGGCACTTCCCGTCCTCGATCGAGGGATGCGCATCGAGGAGCGTATAGCTCGCGGTATTGCCCGTGAGCTTCACGTCGAACATGCCCAGCACCGAGACACCCACGTTCACTCGGCTGGTGACGCCGCCGGTGGTGTTGCTGGTGACCGCCACGCCGCGGCCGGGAACCCGGTGGTTCCCCCACGCGGGATAGCCGCCGATGAGCAACCCCACGTCGAAGTGGGTGCGCGGGCTCGTCCAGAAGCGATTCGAGGCGATCGAGGCGCCGGCGAAGCTGCGCTCGTTCGGGAACTCGAGGCACGGCACCACCCACCCGTCCCGGTGGGCGCGGCACTCGCCGATGGGATCGGCGGCGAAGGCGGCGCGTGCGTCGAGGCCGGCGCTCACCACCGTGTTGCTCGAGACCGTGGAGCGCTGAGTCGCGGTGGTCGCGAGGGCGCGGTTGTACGTGCCGTAGAGCGAAATGCCCACGTCGCTCACGTCGACGATCGAGTTGCTCTGGACGGTCGTCTGCTCGCAGAACACCGAGATCCCGTCCGCCCATTGGGCCTGCGCGAGGCCATCGGGCTCGTGACGCGATGGGTATCCCGTGATCAGGTTGCGTAGGATCCGCTGGTTGCTGCACGGGACGCCGCTGGTCCCGAAGCCGCGGGCCCGCACTGCAGTGCCGTCACGGCCCGGGCTCGAGAGGCGATTGTCGAGCACGTCGGTGGGGTGGGTGGCGTCGCTCCCGGAGGTCTCGACGTTGGCCAGCCGGTAGTTGGTGGCTGTGTCGGTGCCTTGTCCGTCGACCCAGACGTACTTGAGCTTGGCACCCGCCTCCAGTGTCACGATCCCCACGTCGTTGCAGAAGTACGTGTTGCAGACGAGACCGTTGGGCACGATGCGCCCCATCAACGCGTACCGCTTCGCGTTCGGTGACGTGGCCGTCGAGAGCTCGACGCCTGCCTTGATGCGCAATCCCTGGTTGCCGTTGGCGGCCCCACCGATGCGCACGACCTCACCGGGCTGAAGCTGCACACGGCCGCCGGCCGGCGCAGCATCGAGCGCCGCTTGGAGCTGCGCTTGCGTGCGCGAGGTGCCGCTGCCCGTGAGCGCGCGCAGGTCGAGCGGCGACGAGTAGCCGAAGCCGTAGGACGCCTGGGACGTCGAGCACACCGCCGGCATCACCAGCACCGCGAACACGCCGTTGCCGTAGATGTCGTCGACGATCTGGTCCCAAGTCTTGGTACCGTTCGCGTACGGCACGTAGTACGCGGACCAGTCGTTGGTGTTGGGGTCGTGGCTGTAGACCGCGCGAACCAGCGCCGTCACGCGCGCGGCTTTGCCGAGGTTCGTGGCCTCGGCGTAGTCGTTCTTGAACTCGGTCGAGCGCGCCAGCGACTTCCCGAGCGTCGCCAGCGTGGTCACGCTGCACGGCGTCGATGCGGCTGCGTAATACGCAATCTGGGTGTTCCATTCGGCCGCCGTGGGCGCGCGCCCCAAGAGCTCGGTGTATTGCTTGGCGATCCACTGGGCGGGTGCCGGATTGGCGGCGTCGGCGCTGCCGGGCGCCAGGCTCGCTGCGGCGATCAGCATGGCGGTCATCGCCGCGTGAACCGGGTTGCTGCGTAGCCCGCGAGCAGGAATGTGCGACGGCCTCGGGGGGATTCCGATCATGTGCTCGAGCTCCTCGAGTTCTGCGTGGCGCCAACGAGTTGCGCTTCGCCGCTCGTGGCGAGCGCCTCTCGAGAGCACGATCCATTCCAATCGTCTCGAATCGTCTCACTGGCAAAAGCGAGCCATTTCGCGGTGTCCCACGCCCTCGGTCGCGGACCGACTTCATTCTTCACGGGGACTGAGTCTCGCCGTTGGCGTTGCGGCGCCAACGGTGGTTGGCGGTCGTGAGGTGCACGCGATTGCCGCGCTGCGGCACGAATGGCATAGTGGCTGAGCCACTGGGCAAGTGGGCCGACCAGAGAAGTCGTTTCGTTCCGAGCCCGGTGAAGGAGTCGGGTTTCATGCGAACGAGCGCGCGAGCTAGAGCAGGACGCGAGCGGGTCGGCGCGACCGAGGCGGATCGACCCAGCGCGGACGTGGCGCGCCTCGACCGGCTCAAGCGGCCCAGCCTGATCGACCTCATCGTGCTGCGCATCCAGGAGGAGTTCTTGGGTGAGCGCGGCAAGCCCGGAACCGCGCTGCCGCCCGAGCGGGAGCTCGCCGAGCGCTACGGTGTGAACCGCACCAGCGTGCGCCACGCGTTGCTCAAGCTCGAGAGCTTGGGGCTCATCGACACGTTGCACGGCATTGGTTCGTTGATCGCCGACTACACCGAGCGCGGCGGCGCGGAGCTCCTCAAGCTCCTGTTGGTGCGCCGTGATGGCGTCGATCTGGAGCTTCTCGGAGACCTACTCGAGGTGCGTGCGGCCGTGGGCGGCGAGATCGCGCGCCTGGCGGCGACGCGCGCCCAGCGCGATGACCTGGCTGCGCTCGAGCGTGCGCTCACCGAGCTCTCTGCGCGGCTCACCGAGCCGGCGGCGGTTCAGCTTCACGAGAACGCGTTCGTGCGCGCGCTGACCCGCGCCACGGGCAATCGTGCGTTCTTGTTTCTCGCCAACTCGCTTTCGGGTGCCTACCGCGAGCACCTGCCGATCTTCGAGGCGGCGTTCGCGGACACGCACGAAGTGGAACGGCAGCTCCGCGAGGTGCTGAACGCGGTGGCGGCCAGGGATGCGAAGCGCGCGGATCGCGCGTTTCGCAGTTACCTCGAGTGGAGCGGCGAGCGGATGGTGTCGCTCCTGTCGACGAACGATCGAACGAAGTCGCGGCGCCGCGGCTGAGACCGCGTGCGGCGGCGGGGAGGATGAATCGATGAGCTTCTTGGATCGTGTCGGCTACAAGTTCCAGGAACGCATGATGGGGACGTGGCGGAGGGCGGGCTCTACCAGCGACGAGCCCTACCGCTTCGACCTGGTGGCCAGCGCGCCGAGCTTCGGATCGCTGGGGCGCGATCACCTCCTCTACCTGGAGGGCACGCTCACCCTCGGTGGGCTCGCGGAGAAAGTGCACGCCGCCGGCACCCTCAAGTTCACGCCGTGGCTGCGTCGCCGGCTCGAGTACGAGCTGGATTGCGTGGGCGACGACGGCAAGCGCTACCACGTGTCCGGCCTCAAGACGATCCGCCACACCAACCCGGTCAAGACGTGGACCACGCTTCCGAGCCGCGTGACGGACGAGGCCGGGAACGTCATCGGCGAAGGCACCGCGCTCTTTCCGGCTTCGGAGTTCTTCCCGCTCGTGTTCTCGTTCCGTTTCACGCGCGGCGCGCCGGTGCCTCGCCTCGCCTCCGCGGGGGCCGCGGCGTGAACGCTGCATTCACGTTCGAAAGTGCCTTCGGCGCCGGCAGCCGGCGCATTCTCGAGGCGCTCGGCCCGGCGACCATCCCCGGCGGCAAGCTCGTCCCGGGAGCGAGTCGTGCCACGTACGAGCGGCTCGCGGGCCGCGTCCTCGCACCAGGTGGTGCGGCGGCGATGAACGTCTACGCCGGCTTGCTTCGGGCGCTGGACGCCGCATCGCTCGCATCGACGGGGCGACGCTTCGCGAACCTGCCGTTGGCCGAACGCCAGACGCTGCTCGATCGGTGGTCGCGCTCGGGTCTGTTGCGTCGCTCGCTGGTCGCGGCCGTCACCACACCGCTCAAGTACGCCCATTTCGACGATCCCGAGATCTACTCCCTCTACGCCACGCGCTACGACAAGTCCGCTCCCGCCGAGCCGCCGCAGTCGTGGATGCGCCAGGTCACCGCCGGAGCGGACGTGCCGGCGAACGAGACCCTCGAATGCGACGTGGTGGTGGTGGGCACCGGCGCGGGCGGCGCCGTGGTCGCAAAAGAGCTGGCCGAGCGCGGCCTCGCCGTCGCGATCCTGGAGGAAGGTCACTACCTGACGCGGCAGGATTTCGCACGCGGCTCGATCCTCGACATGCAGTCCAAGCTCTACCGCCACGCCGGCCTCACGATGGCGCTCGGCAACGGTGTGATCCAGATCCCCGCGGGCCGCTTGGTGGGCGGATCGACGGCGGTCAACACGGCGACCTGCTGGCGCACTCCCGATTGGATCTTGGAACACTGGGCGGGAGAGCTCGGCTTGCGCGATCTCGCACCCGAGCGCATGGCGCCGCATTTCGATGCGGTGTGGAACGAACTGGGTGTGAGCTTTTCGAGCGCAAAGGCGATCGGGCCGCAGGGCGACATCGTGGCGCGCGGCTGCGACAAGCTCGGCTATGCGCACCAGCCGGTGTGGCGCAACGCCCGCGACTGCGATGGCCAAGGTGTGTGCGACTGGGGCTGTCCCACCGACGCCAAGCGCTCGATGAACCTTTCGTACATCCCCTCGGCGCTCAAGAGCCACGCCTCGCTCTTCACCGAGTCACGTGCCGACCGCGTGTGGATGGAAGGCCGTAATGCCGTCGGTGTCGAGGTGGTGTGCACGGCCACCCAGGCGCGCTATCGGATCCGCGCGCGGGCGACGATCCTCGCCGGCGGTGCGCTGCCCACGCCGGTGCTCCTGCAACGCCAGGGGATCGCCAACGCCAGCCATCAGGTGGGGCGGAATCTATCCGTGCACCCGGCAAGCGCGATCTCGGCGCTCCTGAACGAGCGCGTCGATCCCTACGATCACGTGCCACAGGGCTACGCCGTCACCCAATTCGTCCGCGAGGGCATCCTGATCCTGGGCGCGCTCATGCCGGTGGATGCGGCGGCGGCGTATTTCCTGGTGCAGGGGCGCGCCTACACCGACCTCATGGATCGCTACGCCAATGTGGCGAGCCTCGGCGTGATGGTCGAGGACCACGCGCGCGGCACGGTCACGCCTGGTCCCGGTGGGTTCCCGATCATTCGCTATCGCATGGCCAAGCAAGACGTCGCTCAATTGCAGCGCGGTCTCGTGGAAGCGGGGCGTGTCTACCTCGCGGCGGGTGCGACGCAGCTCATGCCTTCGGTGCTCGGACACCCGCTGCTCGAAGGCGAGCGCGGTCTGGAAGCGTTCGCTCGCGCCGACGTCGGCGCGCACCAATTCTTGATGATCGGCTTCCATCCCCTCGGCACCTGCCGCATGGGCAACGACCCGCGCGCGAGCGTCGTCGACTCCGACCACGCCGCCCACGACGTCCCCGGCCTCTTCATCGTCGACGGCTCGGTGGTGCCGAGCCCCCCCGGGGTGAACCCGCAGATGACGATCATGGCGCTCGCCCATCGCGCCGCCGCCCGAATCGCCGCCCGGCTCGGCTGAGGACCGGTTGCGGCGGCGCTCGCCGAGATACCGGTCTCGCTCTGACGATCGGCCGGTGCCAGCGGCACCGCACCGAGCGTCAGCGAGGTGGCTTTGGGGGGTGGGTCCCGTGCGCCGGGATAAACCGGCAGAGAGGAGCAGATGGAAGAGC
>CAYVDO010000138.1:0-17443 GCA_964450125.1 uncultured bacterium | reverse complement strand
GGCCAAAGTCCCGAAGAGCAGCCCGTACGGCAGTGAGGCGTACGCGGCCGTCGCCAGCGCCGCGAGCACCTCGCCGAACGCGGCCCGCATCAACACGAAGAGTGCCAGCGCTCCCACCGCATCGAGCGCCAACGCGACGGTGCGCGCGACGTGCACCGCGTGATCGTTCGCGAGCAGCCACTCGAGCGGCACGAGCGCCATCACCACACCCACCAGCAGCGCGAAGAGCGGGGGATGCCCCGCGCGCGGCGTGGTGCCGAGACGATCGCCCGGCGTCGGATAGCCCACGCTCGACGCCGCGTGCTGACGGACCTCGTGGTGCGCGGGATCGTAAAACACGTGCGGCCGAACGTGTTCCCAGATCAGCGCGTGAAACACCTGCGCCGCCGGTAGCTCGGCCTTCACCCACAGCCCGTCGTAGGCGTAGTGGCGCTCGTCGTCGTGGACTTGGATCGTCCACGCGAACGGCAACCGAGCCACGAACACCAGCACCACGAGCCACGGTAGCCAACCGGCACGCCGTAGCGGCGAGCGGTCTGCTGAACGCGCAGCCCCGGCGCTCGTCACGGGCTGCTCCCGCCCGACGTCGCGCCGAGCGCGGCGCGGCGGACGGACACCGCGGCGTAACGACCGAAGTCGCGTACGACCGCGCCGCACGCTGCTGCCTCTCGGACGTAGGCGTCCAGCGCGCCGCCACGCTCGGCCACCAGCACGTCGATGCGGCTTCGCTCGAGCGCTTCGTCGAGCATCTCGGGACGGCGACGCAGCATGGCTCGCAGGCTCAGCACAGGCCTGTCGGCGAGCAAGCCGTAGATCGCGCCGTGGTCCCCGGCCACCACCTGGCTCGGCGCCACCTCGGCACGAAGATGCTTCGAGACACGCAGCAGATCGTAGTAGGCGATGCGTTTGCCGACCTCCGCGGCGTCGGGGCCGTGGGTGCCGAGAGCGACACTCGCGAGCGTGAACGTCAGCATCACCGCAGCCCATCGGCGCGGAAGCACCCGCTCCAGCCCGTCGCACACGGTTTCCAGGGCAACACCTACCAAGAGCACGTGCGCCGGCAGCACCAGGCGAGGTTGGCGCGCGAAGTACACGAGCAGCTCCACCAGCTCGACGGCGACCACCCAGTCGAGGGCGCTGCGGCGCCGAACGAGCTTCACGAGCCAAAGAGCGACCAAGCCTGCGCTCAGCGCGAGCGACGCCATCGAAGGCGAGGCCTCGGTGAGATCGCTGCCTACGAGCGCCGCGTAGAGCGCGGCGTTGTCGCCGAGCCGCGCGAGCCAACCCCGCGCCCCGAGCGCCGTCGAGCGGGCGTCGATCGGGTCGGCGCGGCTCATCGACTGCCAATACGAGTCGAAGTCGATGCCACCGGGCTCGGAGGTCGAGCCGACGCGTGCTGCGTAGACGAGCCACGGTCCGTAGAGCACGGCGACCACCGCGAACGAGAGCCCGATCCCGGCGAGTCGCCGCCGCCACGCGGCACGTGAATCCTCGCCACTCGAGACCTCGCCCGCGCCGCTCGTGTGCGACGCCCCGCGGGTGAGCGAGCCGAGGACGAGGGCGGGCACGAGCGCCAGGTGCGCCGTTCGCAGGTACGCCGCAGCGGCCACCAGCACACCCACGCCGATCCGACGCCCGCGTGTCGGCCGCCGCTCGCACGCCTCGACCGCGACCAGCGCCAGCAGCAGCGCCGCGAACCCAGGTACGTCCGCCATGATCTCGCGGCAGAGCCGGATGCGCTCCGGGAGGAACCAGAACCAGAGCGTGAATGCGCTCGCGAGCAAGCCGCCGAGACGCGCTCGGAAGAGCACGAAGAGGGCGGCGGCCGCGATCAAGCCGGTGGTGCCGGTGAACACCTCGAGGGCACGAAAATCGAGGCCGACCAGCCCCGTGACGGGGGCCAGCAGCACACTGAACCCGGGTGGGCGCAGCGTGAAGGGCTGACCGAGATAGGTGTAGCCTTCGCCACGCGTCAGCGCTCGGGCCGCCGCGAGATAGCGGGCGGCATCCGGCCGTGGGCTCCACTCGGGCTGCGCCGCCGCCACCAGATGCAGCGCACACACGAGCAAGACCGCGAAAAGCCAAACGGCCTCGCGCGGTGGTTTCGCATCCACGAGGGCGCGTGCCTGGGGGCGCTGGTGTTGCTCGCGGTCGCGACGCGCGTCCTGCTGATCGCCCATTCGCCCTTCCCGTGGGGATACGCGTGGGATCCCTACTTCGAGGGACCGCTCGTGTTCTTCGACCTAGGCCGACTGCCGCGCGCGACCGATTGCGGGCAGTGCTACCACCCACCGCTCTTTTACCTCGTCGGCTGGCCGTTCGTATGGCTCGGACACGCGCTCGCCGACGGCGGCGAGGCGGCCGCGATCCGGAAGGCCTCGATCGAATGCCTGGGCGCGGTGCCGCTGGTTTGCGCTGGCGTGAGCACGTGGGCGGCGTATCGCCTGCTTCGGCTCTTCCGCTGGCGTGGCGAGAGCCTCGTCTGGGGCGTCGCGATGAGCCTCTTTCTGCCCGTGCTCGTCTTCGCGTCGTACGGAATCGAAGCCGACGGGTTGGTGTGCGCGATCGTGTCGCTTGCGGCACTGGCGCTCGCTCGCGGCTTCCTGCGCCGCGAGCGAGCCACGCTTCCCAACGCCGTGGCCGTCGGTCTGCTTTGCGGGCTGGCCCTGGCGACCAAGTACAGCGGCGCCGTGGCGCTCGCGGCCGCAGGCTTCACGACGCTCGCGCGGCTCGCGACGCGACCCCGAAAGCGCGCAGCGCTTCGCGATGGGCTCGTCGTGCTCGCCGCGGCGATTGGAGTCGGCGGGTGGAAGTACGCCGCGAACCTGCGCGACTTCGGGACACCGCTGGCCGCCAACGGCAGCGCAGCCACGGGGTTCGCGATCGAGAAGTCGCTGCGCTTCGATCGGTATCGCTTCACCGACTTCGACCTGCGAGCGGTGCTCGCGACCATGGATCCCGCACGCGGCCCATCGGGGCGCCTCACGCGCCTCGACGTCTACCGCAGCCTCCCCAGCACCTTCTACGGGCTCGTGTGGACCGACATGGGGCTCTTCTCGCGCGAGGATCGGATCGGTCGCTCGACACCGCCATATCCACGTCGAGCGATCCCGCTGTGGATGCCGGCGAGCGTGCTGGCGCTGGGACTCGTCCCCACGGCGCTCGCGACGTTCGGCGCGCTGATCAACCTACGCCGGCGCGTGATGCTGCCGCTCAACGCGCTGCTCGTCGTGTCCGTGGTGATCTACCTGCAATGGATGCTTTCCCAGCCGAATTGGGCGATCAAGCCCAAGTACCTCGCATTCCTCGCGCCGGTCGGCGTCCTTCACGCGCTGGCAGCGATGCGCTGGATCGAGCGCCACGTACCCTCGCCGTGGCCGCGCGTGGTGTGGTCGCTCGCATGGGCGAGCGTGCTGGCGTGTGTCGTCTATCTCGCGCGCTTCGCGATCGCACCAATCGTTCCCGCCACCTGACGAGCGGTGGCGGCTGGGGCACCGCGGCCGACCCATCGCCGAGGCTGCCGTCCTCGAAGCCGTGGACGAAGCTGCTATTCCACGTAGCCGAGCGACCGCAAAAGCTCGTCCGTCGCGGGCGGCGAAGCCCCTGCCGCGGTATCGATCGCCGCCGGCGCATTTCGCCAGGCGTCGAGGCGCGCGCGCATGGCGGCGAGGCGCTCGGGCTGATCGCGGATCGGCTCGCGCTCGGCTGGATCTGCCATCAGATCGAAGAGCTGATGACTGCTCACTCCGCCCACGCCTGGATCGTGAAGCACGAGCTTGAAGCGATCCTCGCGAAGTGCGAACGCCTCGTATCGGATCTCGGAAGGCAACCGGTAGTAGGCGCGAATCGGCTCGCCCGAGGCCGCCGCATCGTCGGATGCAGGCAGCCTAGGTAATTCGGCGGCGGCATCGCCAGCTCCCACGAGATCGAGCAACGTCCCCGCGAGCGCGACGGTGGACACCGGCGCGGTCACGACGCTGCCGTGAGTCCCTCGCGCGGGGCGTACGATCAACGGCACGTGCAGCTCCTCCTGGTAGGCGTCCATGTGCATGAAGAAGCGGTGCTCGCCGAACGCCTCGCCATGATCCGACGTGATGGCCAGCACGGTACCCGCGTCGAGAGCACGTGCGCGCAGACCGTCGCGGAATCTCCGCAAGCCGTCGTCGACGTAGGCCACACCCCCGTCGTAGAGCCGCGCCAGCGTGTCCGGCGCATCCGTGGGGAGCGTGAGTGCCCGCGGTGCCGGAGTCCCCGCGAGCAGCGCGTGATTGAGCGACCACAGAAAATCCTGCGCCTGGCCGGCGCCGGGCGCGCTCCACGCGAACGTAGATCCGCCCGCGCTCGCGAGAAACCGCGAGCGATGGGGCTCAGGCTTGTCGTACGGGTAGCAATGCGGGTCGTCGCACGCGGCGCCACGCGGCACCGCGTGCACCGATTTGGTGTGCAGGAAGAGAAAAAACGGCCGCGCAGAGTCGCGAGCGTCGAGCCAAGCGAGCGCCGCAGCTACGGTGGCGCGAACGTCGTACTTGAAGACCACCGGCAATCCGGGTGCGTGCGGCGCGTGCTCGTAGACGTCGAAGCCACGCGCGAATCCCCAGCGGCTGCCGACGAAGCCGTCGGGCGCGGAATCCACGAACGCAGCCGTCTGGTACCCGCGCTCGTGCAAGAGCGCGGCGAGCGTCATCGTCACCGGAGGAACTTCGGCGGGGTCGCCGCGGAGCCCGATCTCGTACGGGTGACGTCCCGTGAGCAGCGCCACGTGCGCGGGAAAGGTCCAGCCGGCCGGTGTCGTGGCGTCGGCGTAGCGGATGGCCTCCGCCGCCAGCGCGTCGAGCGTCGGCGCGCTCGCCCGCGAATGGCCGTAGCAACCCAGATGGTCCGCGCGCAGCGTGTCGATGGAAATGAGCACCAGGCTCGGCGGAGCAAGAGACGGGAGCTCCGACGCACGTTGCTCACGCGAGGCGTCCGACACGTCCTTCCCGGGGTGCTGCACGCGCTCGGGACTCGCCGAGCACGCAGCGAGCCAAGCGAGCGCCAACGCCGAGCGCAAGACACTCCGGGTGACGCGTCGATACCGCAGGGATGAGCCCACGCGGCTCACGAGGATGCTCCACGTCTTCGTCGCGTCAGCGCCAGTCCGAGCGCTGCCGACGCGGCGGTGACGGCGCTCATCACCGCACCCCAGCGCAACGACGCCGGCTCGTACTCGAAGGCCACTTGATGAGCACCCGCCGGAACGACGACGCCTCGGAAGGCCGTGTTCACGGTGACCACCGGCGCCTGCTGGCCGTCGATTCGCGCATGCCAGCCGGGATAGTCCACCTCGCTCGACGCCAACAGCGCGGCCCTCGGCGTCGTGGCGGCGAGCACGATGCGCTCGGCCTGATAGCTCAGGATCTCGACGTGCGCCTCGTCGCCGATCGGCTCGCTGAGCGCCGGCAGCGTGCCCGCGACGCTGGCAGGCACCAGTGCCACGCGACGGAAATCGAATGCAGGATCGAAGAGCCGGTCGAGTCCGTCCGCTTCCGACGCATACGTCTCGACTCCTTCCACCCAACGGAAGCGCGCCAGGGGCGCGGCGTTCCGATACACGTGGACGCCTCCCCCAGTCCACTCGGATTCGAGCGGAAGCTCGGTGTCCGCCAGCACGTGACCGACGCCGAGGAGATCGAGAAGACGCCGGGTGCGCTCCGACCATTGGTGGAACGCGAGGAAATACTTGTCGCCCACGACCACGTCCCGCTCCGCGGCCTCGACCAACCGACCGAAGCGATCGAGCGCCGCCGCGCTCGAACCGTGAACGTCGAAGACGCGGGCGAGCTGCGGAGTGTTGGCGGGATAGAGCAGCGCGGGACGCGTCTGGATGCGTGCGATGCGCTCCGACGAAGCGAGCAGCTCACCGAGGTGGGTGGCTGGCACGAGCGGCATCCGTTGCGCTGGATTGAAGGCCCATCCAAAGCGGGCGGCGGGCACGAAGAGCGCCGCCAGCGTCACCGGCAGCGCGAGCTTTCGCAGGCGCGGACGAAGAGGCCCAGCAGCCACCAACGTGAGCACCAGGACGCCGACGCCGCACTCGACCAGCGCCGCGCCGGGAAGCGTGAGGTCGGTCGCGAGCACGCGCCCGATGCGCCCCAACGCTTCCGCCGATCCGCGACGAATGCGTTCGTCGAGGACGATCGGCAGAAGCGCGCTCGCAGCGAGCAGCGCCGCACCCAGCGCGACCAGTGCTCGTCCCGCACGCGGTGGCTCCTCGTTCTCGACGTCGCCTGCGAGGCGGGCGTATCCGTGGGCGGCCAGCACCGAAAGCGCGGCGAAGTAGACGAACACGACGCGATCCGGGCGAGAGAAACGAAAGCCCGGGACGAGCCAATAGAAGAGGGTCAGCAAGGGCGTCCCGAGCAACACCCCGAGCGCAGCCACGGCGAGGAGCGCGAAGCACACCGTGCGCGCGTCGCGCGGTCGCGCCAGCGCCACGCCAGCGAGCAGCAACGTCACCAGCCCCGTGTAGAGATTCTCCCCGCAGTAGTTGAGCCCCCACACCGAGAGTGCCTCCGGGTGGGCAACCAGACGGCTGGCGACGTCGTCGAGCCAGTACGTCCCACCCACCGGATGGCCGAACACGTCGGGAACCAGCGCCTGCACGAGCCCGACCACCGGCAGCGACGCGCGTTGCGCGGATTCGAGCGCCACCGGTGCCCGTAAGCTGTGCTGCACCAGCTCCGCGAACGGCACGAGCTGAATCCCCGCCAAGCCCAGGCCCACGGCGATCGAGACCGCGAAGGCAATCGTCACGACGGCCGTGGATCGGGCGCGCTCGCGAGCCGCCGCGTGTGCTCCATGCCGCTGGCCGGCCAGAACGCGCGCGAGCAGGTGCACCAGCGCCACGCCGGCCGAAAGCGTCCACACCTGCGGGTGCGCGCCGAGGATTCCCAGGCACGCAGCCGCCGCCACCGCCATCACCCCACGGCGGGCACGCCCGGGCGTCGCCAGCTCCTCGGCGCCCCAGAGCCAGAGCGGCAACCACGTCCCCGTGTACACGTAGCTCGGCGCGCCGAAGCGCACCAGGAAAAAGCCGTTGAGCGCAAAGGCGCCACCACCCACGAGTGCCGCGTCGCGGCCGAGACCCGTGCGCCGCAGGAATGCGAACATCAGCACGCCGGCGAGCGCCAGGTGCAGCGCCAGGCTCATGCCGATCCCACGCACCGGCGAGAGCAAGTTGAACGGCAGGGACAACGGATAGAGCGCGTTCGACTGGATCAGCGCCAGATGCGGGTAGCCGCAGAAGATGAACGGATTCCAGAGCGGCAGCCTGCCGTCGCGAAGCTGCTCGGCGTTCCACGCCCACCACGGCACGCTCAGGAGCAAAGCGTCCGACATCAGCTCGTTCGATCGCGCGCTCGTCTCCGGCGTGTGCGTCGCACCGAGCGACCACGGAAACATCGTCTTGGGATCGATCGGCGAAAGCACATGCCCAGGCGCGAGATACGGCGCGAAGAACGCCGCGCTCAGCACCACGAAGACCAGCACCGGCAGCAACCGGTTCCGCCACGGAACACGCCCGCGTTCGATCGGGGCTCCTGCTCCAGTCTCCGACTTCGCTCCGTCCGGGCACGACGGAGCGTGCCCCTCCAGCCGGTCGCTGGCGTTCCGGCACGACGAAGCCCCTCCGTTCGGCACGTCGCTCGAGGGTGACGCTCCGTCGGCGCCTGCGGCCCTATCGCGGTCCATCGGAACGTCCACCCGGCTCAGGGCGTGTATCCGAGCGCGCGCAAACGCTGCTCTTCTTCGCTGGGGAGCGCCGGCAGCGTCGCCTCGCCGATGGGCGTTGCCGCCCGCCAGGCCTCCAGGCGCTTGGCGAGCTCGTCCACCCGCCCCGATTCTGCAGGGGCCCGATCGACGCGCTCGTGCGGATCGCTCGCCAGGTCGAAGAGCTGGCGCGTGCCCTCGTCGGGGGCCTCGACGTACTTCCACGTTCCGAGCCGCAAGGCGAGCTTGGGCCCGCTCACAGCGAAACCGTCGACGGGCGAGGTCTTGTAGAGCCGCCGCTCCATCACCACCGGCCGCTCGGGCACGGGCGCGCCCTGGGTGAGCGCGGGCGCGAGGCTCACCCCCTGGATCGCCGGCACAGTCGCCACTCCCGCCAACGCCAACACCGTGGGCATGAGGTCGACGAGCCCGACCGGTGTCGTGACCCGCGCACCCGAACGGACGTGTCCACCGAAGCGCGCGATCCACGGCACCCGCACCGCCTCCTCGAAGAGCATGAGCCCATGGTGCATGTGGCCGTGGTCCATGAGCCCCTCGCCGTGATCACCGACCACGATCAACAGCGTGTCACGCGCGCCGAGAACGCGGTCGAGCACCGCCACCAGGCGCGTCAGCTCGGCGTCCGTGAACGCAATCTCGCCGTCGTACGCGGCGAGGTCACGGGCGAGGGCATCGGCATCGGGCCGATCCGGAGCGAAGCGCGTGCGGTAGGGCTCCGGTGGCTCGTAGGGATCGTGGGGATCGAAATAATGCACCCACAGGAAGAGCGGCTTTGGGGGCGGCGACGCTCCGGCTTCGGGCTTCTCGGCCGCTCGCGCGGCGAGCCACGTCACGACCTTGCTCGTGACCTCGTCGGCGCGGCGATCGAAGGTGCCCTCGACCGTCATGCCCTCCCACACCGGCGACTTGAACGACGCATTCGCGCCCGTGAAGTCGTCGTCGTGACGCTCGAAGCCGCGCGCCAACCCGAAGCGGGTGTTGAGGACGTACGAGCTCACGAACGCCGCGGTTTCGTAGCCGGCGCCGCGCATCACCTCCGCGAGCGTGGGAACCGTCGCCGCCAACACCAGGCCGTTCTTCAGCACGCCGTGGGTTCGAGGATGGAGACCCGTGAACATCGTCGCGTGCGACGGCGCGGTGGTGGCCATCGGAGCGTACGCCGCCTCGAACGTCGTGCCCTCGCGCGCCAGCGCCTCGAGTCCCGGCGTCGTCGGCCGCGAGTAGCCGTAAACCGAGCAGTGGTCCGCGCGCACGGTGTCGAGCGTGACGACCACCACGTTCGGCCGCGCCGGCTGGGGCGCCGCCTCAGGCCGCGCCGCACACGCCGCAAGCACGAGGGTCACGAGTAGGCGCGCCCCACGTAACGTCGAGCGCGCGGCTCGGCTCGATGGGCACCCCGGGCGCAGCTTGCGCGAGAACGCGGGCGGGATCACGGCCGCTGGTGGTAATCGCGTCCCCCTGGAATCTCAAGCGCCGCTCGGCAAGCGCCCACATGCGCCACGTTCGAATCGTGGCGTCCCAGTGCGGGAGGCGCGACGCACCATCGAGTTGCTACGATGGTGGAGTGCGTCATCGGCGGGCTCGAGAGGGCTCGCCAGCGGTCACCGATCTTCCCGGGGGAGTGCGACCGCGGATGCAGGAGGTCGCATGAATCGCTCGAATCTCCGAATGGATGGAATGTCTCGGGTGCGGCGCGGCGCACGTGACGTTTGCGCGGCGTTCGCGTGCGCCCTCGCGCTGGCTGCACCGTCTTCGGCAACGCTCCACACGGCACTCACGACGCCGCTCGCCCCGGTGCCTGGGCCGAACAACCAGGCGGTGCTCACCTTGACCAACGTGACGCCGGTCGCCTGCAACCCGACCTGCCCGAGCGACAGCGACACGTCGTTCGTGACGGCCGGCAGCACCATCGGCGTCAACTACGACACCCTCACGCGCACCGTGACGATCACGAGCGCTTCGCTGGCGATGACGGACGTGTCGGTCAAGGTCGGGGCGCTGCCCCAGATCACCGTGACCGACGTGTCGTTCGAGCTCGATCCGAACGCGCCCTCTCCTCAGGGAGTGGTCGATCCCGTGACCCACGAGCTCTCGCTCACGATTCCCGCCATCGTCGCCGCGACCGCCCTCGGCCAGAGCTTCGGCGGGAACGTGGACGTTCCGGTGAGCGGCACGTTTCTGGTAGACATCCCACCGGGTGGCTCGGCGAACACCATGCTGCTCACCAACCCTTCCACACCCATCGCCCCCGATCCCTTCGAGTTCCAGATCGGGCCGATCACGGTGACGTTCCAGCTCACCGGCACGGTCACGTTCAACTTCAGCGGCACGTTCAAGACGCTCTTCGAGGACGACTTCGACAGCGGTCTCCTCGACGCGTGGGTCGCGCACGTACCCTAACAGGCTGCTGAAAAACCGGCAGCGGCGAGTTTTTCGAGCCTGTCGATGTTTCCTCGGGGCGCTTTTCAAGCCCCCCGACCCGCAACAAGCGGGGTATTTGCGGGCCCCCACCCCCAAGTCGACTCGCGACGCTCGTCGCCGCGCCGTTGGCGCGTGCCTTTTTCAGCAGCCTGCTAACCCGATCCGTTCATGAACGCGGTGTCGAGGCACCAGGAATCGCCCCGTTGACACCTGCGATCGTCGCAAGGGCCCATGGCTCGTGCCCGCGACAGCGCGTCGGAGCCGACGGAGCAGGGGCAGAGCCCCGTGCCCTCCATCGGTTCGCTCGTACAAGAAGCTCGGTGCCCAAGCTCGGATTCGCGAGCCGCATTTCCAAAGGCACGCTGCAGTTCGTGTCCGGCACCATCGCCAAGCTCGCGCCCGAGTCGGTGAAGATCGCGACGCTCACGGGTTGAGCGTGGATGCGCCCGTGGTAGAAACGTGATCATGGATTCCAGCGCCACGAACGACACGGATGCGAGGATCGAGGCGCTCCTGATCGCGGGCTATCGCGCGATGTCGCCGACCCAGAAGGTCGAGCGGGTTCGGTCCCTCACCCGGGCGATACAGGAGCTGGCCCTTCTCGACATTCGACGACGGCATCCCGATGCAGACGAGCGCGAGCACACGCTCAGGCTCGCGTCGCGCTGGCTCGATGCCGATCTGATGAAGCGCGCCTTCGGCTGGGACGCGAACGAATCCGGGTTTTGATGCTTTCGGATCCCGTCCTCGTCGTCGCCAAACTCGCGACGGCGTTCGACGCGCTCGGAATCCAGTACGTCGTCGGCGGATCGCTCGCCAGCTCGGTTTACGGGATTCCCCGGGCCACGCAAGACGTCGACCTCGTTGCAGACCTGAGGATGCCCGACGCCAGCAAGCTCGCGCGTGCTCTGAGCGACGAGTTCTACGTCGATGTCGACATGATCCGGGATGCCATCTCGAGACAGCGGTCGTTCAATGTGATTCATCTGGCGACCCTGTTCAAAGCGGACATCTTCGTCATGAAGGAGGATGCGTGGTCCGTCGAGGAGATGACGCGCGCACGGCTCGAACAGTTGGAGGGTCCACTGGGCCCGCTCACCATTCGGTTCGCGAGCCCCGAGGACACCCTCCTGCACAAGCTGGTGTGGTTCCGGCTCGGCGACGAGATTTCCGACCGCCAATGGAAGGACATTCTCGGGGTACTGAGAGTTCAAGGCGAGCTTCTCGACCATGACTACCTCGACCGCTGGGCGCCCAAGCTGGGCGTGCTCGATCTGCTGACGCGAGCGAGAGCGCAGTCATGAGGCGAAGGAACCGAGCCACCCTCGGGTGGATCACCGTGCAGAGCATCCGTGGTGGCGTGTTCGATCTGTCGGAGCTGATGACAGTGACGCTTGGGGCGCACGATCTTCTCCAGGTGGTCGCGTCGGGCTCTGGAGCGATCGTGGAGCTCAGCGCGCTCACGACATACCCGGCGGAACGGGCGACGTTCTCGGCTTCGAGCGGCGGTCCGATCTCGTCGACCGGTGGGCTCACCGTGGCGAGCAGCGATCCCGGCAAGCGGTGGCCGGGTCTGTCGACCGGCATTGCCATCGGCGACCTCGATGGCGACGGCCAGCCCGACCGGGTGCGCGCGAGTCGGGAATGCGCGCCGAGAGGGTCTTTCGATCCGCGATCAGGACGAGACTGCGAGCCCCGCCCAGACGAGCGGGAGATCGAGCTCGATTGCATCGAACGGCTCGATGCGTGCGGGCGCATCCCCGGGGTACGTGCCGAGCAACAGCCAGCGTGAGTCGTGCAACCGGAACGGTTCGACGGTTGGAGCTGCCGGATCCACCAGCCACGCAAAGCCCACCCGCTCGCGGGCATAGAGGCGAAGCTTGCGAACGCGATCCAAACGAGCGGTCGACGGCGAGAGCACTTCGCATATCCAGTCGGGCGCGAGGGTGTGAAACGGCGCATCGGGAATCGTGGGGAGGCGCTCGCGCCGCCATCCCGCGAGATCGGGAACGACGATGTCGCCTCCGAGATGCAGCTCGGGCTCATCGAGCAGCCACCAGCCACCGGGCCCGCCGCGGCCGCGATCGAACGGCTCGCCGACCTCGATACCGAGCGACGACGCGACCCGCTGGTGAGCGAGCCCGGGTCGCGGCAGCGCGATCAGCTCGCCGTCGATGATCTGCGCGAGCAGGTGTTCGGGGACCGCCTTCAGATCCTCCGGACCGAGTCGTACCGCCCCTTGATCCCCCACGCCGTGATCGCGGCGTCGTGTACCGCGCCACCGAGCGCCAGGTAGAGCTTCACGTCCCATTCGAGATCGTCGAGCAGCGGGCCGGTCCCGCCGATCCGCCGTTCGAACCCCGGCTGGTCCGTCACGTAATTGGCCACCGTGAACCAGTGACCGGGCGGAGTCTCCGAGCTCGGGCCGTCCGCCCAGAACTCCGCAAGCACGCGCGCGTAGTCCCCGCGCGGAACCACCTGCGGGGTGTACGGCTCCCCGGTGATCGGGTTGAGCGCGTAGCCCTGGCCGTCGTTGGTCCCGAGGGAGCTGTTCCCGAGCGACGCGGGGCTGATGTCGATCGTCGCGCCGTCGTCCGGGGTCAGGTAGCTCGAGAACAGGATGTTCTGGGTGAACCCCGCCTTGTACGTGGCATCGCCCGCTCCGCCGATCTGCGGCGGCGGGCCGGGGTCGTGATACACCCACCAATCCCAGTCGGGCGGGCCGGGATGGATCGAGAGATCGCTCTCGGTCAGCGCGAAGGGCTTCACGATCCCCCACTCCGGCGTCAGTGCGGGTGGGTAGCCCGTGGGCACGGGGTTGCCGTTCTGATCGACGTAGTACTGAAGCGCCAGCGGCTACCAGCGATTGGGATCGAGAATGCCCGGGTTTCCCGGCAGGATCACGATCAGCGCGGGATTGATGGGTCTACGGCGCCGGGCGTAGCGGCTCGGACGCCGGCGCCGACCTGGCGTGCGAGATCTTCCGCGATGGCTTCGAATCGGGTGGGCTCGACGAGTGGGACGGGATCGTGCCGCTGCCGTGACCGCCGCACATGGGTTCATTTCTCGGCGAACCGCATGCACCCCGATCCGTGTGCCTCCCAGCGGCAAGCCTTCGCGCTGCTTGGTCTCCGAGAACGCCGCAGCGAACGCGTCCATCTCCAGCGCGCACGCGAGCGCCCGCTTCCGGTGATCGGGTTGCGCGACGGGCACCGAGATCGCGAGCCAGACCAGCGCGGCCGTCAGTGACGGCGTCACCGGGTCGCGCAGCCATCGCACGCGCAGATACGCGACGAGCGAGCCGGCCACCACCGCCCCGCTCGCCCAGCGCAACGATGTTCTTCGCCCCATCGGCCACGCGCAACGCCTCGGCGACGAGGCTCGGGTGAAGCCGTTGCTCGGCTCGATAGAGCAGCGGCACCCGCCGCACCACACCGTCGGTTCCCGCGGCGGAGCTGATCGAATCCACCCCGCGGGCGGCACGCTCCGGGAACGCGAGCGGCGGCGCCGCACCCAGGTGGAGATCGAGGAACGCCGTCACGTCCCCGCCCACGGACGCCACATGGCCCGGCTGCGCGGACGCTCGCACCCGCGCTCTCGGCCAGCGCCGGGCCGAGCACCACGTTGCCGTTCCGCTCCATCGCCGCGGCGAACGCCTCGTCGGGATCCGCGCGCAGCGCGTGCAAGCGATTCACGAGCTCGGCTAGGCGCGTGCGGGGCCACGGCCACGGGCCGAGCCGCGCGAGGCTCTCTCCGTCGACGTCCACGATGCGGACCGGCGCCTCGGCATAGAGGCGCGGCCAGCGGCGCTGATAGCCATCGAAAGCGGCGTTCCGCAGCGTGGCCACGAGGGGCGGCTCGACCACGATCGCCGCGGCACCGAGCGCGAGAATCTCGAACGCCAGCAACGCGCCCACCACCGGCAGCCAGCGGCCCCCCGGGCCCACGCGCGAGTGCGGCTCGTGTCATGGCGCGGCTTCCTGCTCGCGAGCTCGTCCACGCACGGCGGACGCGACTGCCTCACATCCGTTCGCCGCGCCGAACCGTAGAGTCCAGCACGAGCAGTCGAGGACGGCGGCGTTTCGCACCTCGCATGCCGCGGCCGCTCGGCCCAACTCACGCCCACAGGAGGAAGCCCCGTGATCCAGGTCCATCACCTCGAGCATTCGCGGTCGCAGCGCATCCTTTGGCTCCTCGAGGAGCTCGAAGTGCCGTACGAGGTGAAGCGCTACGGGCGCGACCCCAAGAGCCAGCTCGCGCCGCCGGAGCTCAAGTCGGTGCACCCGCTCGGCAAGTCACCGGTGATCACCGACGGCGAGCGGACCCTGGCCGAGTCCGGAGCCATCGTCGAGTACCTCGTCGACACCTACGGCCGCGGGCGCTTTCGACCGCCTGAGGGCACTGCGGCCTTCGAGCGCTATCGCTACTGGCTCCACGCCGCCGAGGGCAGCGTGATGCCGCTCTTGGTGATGAAGCTGGTCTTCGCGAAGACCACCCGTCCGCCCGTACCGTTCTTCGTGCGGCCGATCACGCGCGCGGTCGCTTCCGAGGTCGAGCGCTCGTATCTCGAACCTGGCATCCGCGCCCACCTGGCGCACATGGAACAGGAGCTCGCTGACGGCGGCTGGTTCGCCGGCGATGAGCTGAGCGGCGCGGATTTCCTGATGAGCTTTCCCGTAGAGGCCGCGGCGAGCCGCGTCGACTTCGCGCCCTATCCACGTCTGCGCACGTTCCTCGACCGCATCCACGCGCGCCCCGCCTACCAGCGCGCCCTGGAGCGCGGCGGACCCTACCGAATCCTGAATTCCTGACCGGCCGCCGAAGACGCCCAGCCGTACGGCCGACTCGGGTGCTCGGCCACGCGCAACGCGCGGCCGCGCCAACCGACGGATGCGGTACCGCCAATTCGAGTCGGCGCCACGGCGCGCGGCCCGCCGCCCGGCGACTGACTTTTCTCGACATTTCGATTCGCCCCACACAGCGACGCAGCAGGCGTGCACCTTGCACAGTGCGCGCTGCAATCGACGCGAACGCGTCATCACCAAGAGGGGGGATCGTGAACGAGCTGGAATCCAGCGCGCAGCGACGCGCACATCGCGAACGGTGGCGAAACCGCATCACCACAATCGGCTGTCTGGCATTGGGTATTTTTCTATCCCGCTGCAACTTCGGCTCGACCACGGCCAACGTCGGCAACCCGCCAAACTCGGTCTCGCTGGCGAACAATGCATGGCATGGCGTGGTGGTGTTCCCGTACGGGGACCCCGCCGGGCTGCGGGGTCATCTCGTGCCCATGATGCAGGCTTACGACATCTTCACCGACCTGATCGTGGCCGAGGAGTTCAGCGTGAACGCAGCCGACGTCGTCGCGTTCCAGGGGAGCTACGGCTTCGGTGGCAATCCGCTGGCGTGGGTCAATTGCCCGCCCAACGCAATCGTGAGCGGCGCCGACCCGAACCGCACCTGCTACGGACAAACCATGACATTCGACACTTCGGTCACGCCGTTCCTCTCGGCGCACGTGAGAGACGCGATGGTGTGCCACGAATTCGGCCACACGGTCGGGCTTCGGCACGTGAACCCTGCATCGGACGGCTCCGACTGGAACTCGTGCATGCAGGCGACTCTGACCGAGGCCACGCCGAGCGGCATCAGCCAGCACGACCTCGGACACATCAACTCGCAATACTGACCGCGCGTCGAGCATCCGCGCGAGATCGAGAGACGAAGATCATGAATACCCATCACGCGACTCGTCGTGTCGCATTCCACCTCGCCGTTCTCGCCGCGAGCTTCACGCTCGGCCGGGTGCTGTGGCCGGAGACCGGTTCGGTCGCGGCGCGCGCCACGAACGGCGGCTCGGAGATCTGGCACAGCTTTCAGTTCCCGGCGGGCGCAGTCGAAGCCGACCTGTTCTCGAGCATCGAAGAGATGGCGGCAGCCTCCGATGCGATCGTCGCCGGTCGTGTCATCCGGGTGACCCGGGGACGCACGGTCGACCTCGGGCTGCCCGCGGACTATTCCGGCCCGTGGGTCCCAACGCAGTTTTACGATCTGACCGTGGCGGTGGGCGAGGACTTGGCGAGCCCCAACCGATCGAGCGCACGCGCCGAAGTGACGGTCGAGGTGCTGGACTTCGCCGGGGACGCGCAGGCCACGGTGGCGGAGCGATTCGGCGATGCGTCCGCGACACACCTCTTCTTCCTCAAGAGACCGAATGTCGCGCGCTGGAACGGCGCCGACGTGGCGCTTCCCGGTGCGCCGGCGACGCGAGCGTACCGGATCATCAACAGCCAAGGGCTCATCGCACCACGTCTGCAGGGTCGCGCCGCCGGCAGCCTGGAAGCCAGCGCGATCGATGAGGCAGCCGTCGAGTCGCCGTTACGACACGGCGAGCACGAGCCGGCCGAGGGCGATGCCTTCGCAGCCTCGCTCGCCAAGCTCTCGTTCGGCGAAGTCGTGGCCCGCGCCCGCAGCGCGGCCCGGGCAGCCGTCACGCGCTGACTCCTGGTCTACGGCGCCCCGCCTCGTCCCCCCCCGCCCCCCCGCCCCCGCCGCTCCCGAGCGTGCCGAGCCCAACCGGAATGGCCACGAGGCCCATTCGACGCTTGCGGGAACCCGAGACGCGGAGCCGTGTCAACCCCCGGCGCGTTTCGCCTTGAGACCGCGCGCGGCGAGTGCCGCGAGCACCTTGTCGCGGTGATCGCCCTGGATCTCGATGACGCCGTCCTTCACGGTGCCGCCCGAGCCGCACAGGACCTTGAGGTCCTTGGCGAGATCGGCGAGGCCCGCGGCATCGATCTTCACACCGCTCACGAGCGTGACGCCCTTCCCCTTCCGCCCCTTGGTTTCGATGCCGACGCGGACCAAACCATCCCGTGGCGACGACGGCGGCGATGCCGCCGTCTTGGCGTGCTTGCACGTGCACGCGGACTCGGGTCGCCCACAGCGGGCGCAATGGCGTCCGTGCTCGGTGGAGTAGACGGGTCGAGTGCTCATCGCTGACCTCCCCGGGGGATCGAGCCACGCCCGGGAAGCCGGGCGGCCACCGAATCTGCCACAGTCTCGGGCTTCATTCGCGGCGCGACGCGCCGCGAGCACCCGCCCCCCGGAGTCGGACATTGCGCTTCAAGCTGGCATCGTCGGCCTTCCCAACGTCGGCAAGAGCACGCTCTTCAACGCGCTCACGGCGGCGAAGGCGGAATCCGCGAACTATCCCTTCTGCACCATCGAGCCCAACGTCGGCATCGTCGCG
>CAYVDO010000137.1:0-17468 GCA_964450125.1 uncultured bacterium | reverse complement strand
CAGGTCCGGTCGTCCCCGGCCCATGGGCGGGTGATGGATCACCTTGGTCGTGCTCAGGTTCACCACCGCGCGCTTCTGATGCTCGTAGAGATCCGCGAAGCTCACCGGAAACACTCCCGGCGCACGCGCGGGTGCCGGCGCGGACACCTGCGGCTCAGCGGCTTCCGTCTTCGGCTCGGAATCCTTGCCGAAAAAGGCCTCCGACACCTGCGCGGCGCCGACGCCGCCCAGAATCAGCCCGATGGACAACCACAGGAGCGCCCGCGCCCAGCCCCACGGTTGCGGCGCTCGTCCTCGCGAATCCTGCTTGTCGTTCCCGTTCACCCGTTCGTCTCCTCGGCGTGTGGGACCTGCCGGATGACAGGTCGCTGACGCCCGGCGCGCAGTCGCGCCGTCTATCGTTCCCACCGATGGGGCCGCGAGCGTGCTGCTCGCGGACGCGGTTCTGCCGCGCCGTTCAGTTCCCGAGCTCGCGCAGGCGGTCGACGAGGCCGCGCTTGCCCGAACCAACGGCCACGCCCTCTTCCTCGGCTAGCTCCTTGAGCAGCGTCTTGGCCTTGCTCGTGAGCTTGGTCGGCACGGGCACCCGCACCTGCACGACCAAATCCCCGCGCCCGCGGCCTCGCAATCGCGGCAAGCCGTGGCCGTCCATGCGAAATACCGCGCCAGGCTGCGTGCCCGCGGGGATGCGCAGCGGGATCGGATCGTCGAGCGTCGGCACCTGGACCTCACCTCCCAACACACATTGGACGTACGGAACGTCCAATTCGATCAAAAGATGTTCCGCCTCGCGCGAAAAAACCTCGTCGTCCCGGATGCCGATCCCGACGTAGAGATCGCCCGGCGGGCCGCCGCGGGTCCCCGCGCCGCCCTTCCCGTTCAGGCGGAGCTGCATGCCCGTCTCGATGCCCGCCGGGATCTCGATCTTGAGCGTCTCGTGGTTGCGAACACGTCCCGCACCGCGACACTCGTCGCATGGCTTCGTGATCCGGCGGCCACGTCCCTGGCAGGTCGGGCACGTGGTGGTCATGAGGAAGGGGCCGCGCGAGATGCTCGCCTGGCCGGATCCGCGGCAGGTGGGACAGACCTCAGGACTCGATCCGGGCGCGCAACCCGAGGCGCTGCACACCGTGCAGTCGACGATGCGTTCGACCGGAATTTCCTTCGAGCAACCCCGCGCCGCCTCGCGAAACTCGATGATCACCTGGGTGCTCAGGTCCTCGCCGCGCCGCGGTCGGTTCGGATCACGACGACGGCCGCCGCCGAACAGATCGCCCAGCACGTCACCGAAGCCAAACACGTCGCCGAAGTGAGCGAAGATGTCGTCGAAGCCGCGGAAGCCCTGGAACCCCGAGTTGCGCAGGCCATCGTGACCGTAGGAATCGTAGAGCCGGCGCTTGTCCGCATCGCGCAGCACTTCGTAAGCCTCGGCGGCCTCCTTGAAGCGTTCCTCGGCCTCGGGATCGTCGGGACGCCGATCGGGATGGTTGTCGAGCGCGAGCTTGCGGTAGGCCTTCTTGATCGCGGTTTCGTCGGCGTCTCGCGGCACGCCGAGTACTTCGTAGTAGTCACGCTTGGGAGCCACGATTCGGCACCTTCTTGGCGAGGACGGCGAATGAGACGAGCTGCCGCGCGCACTCGGCGCACCGTGCATCCGACGGCGGTGCGCGACGCTGGAGCTCGGAAAGGCAGTGCGCGCAGCATCCGCGCACCCGAGGCCGCGCGCGATGAAAATGGCTATTTTATCGGGATTTTCCGTGAGCGCTAGATAACGACGTGAGCCTGCGTTGTCAACCCAGTCGCCGCCCCGATCGCCGTCGGCAATCCGACCGGGAGGTAGTCGTTCCCTTCGAATGGGATGAGCACGAACGCAGGCCACGGCACACCGCGACGAAGGCTTGACGGTGGCCGGTGGGCGCCCTAGCTTCGGCGCGCCCCCGCCACCCACTCGACGTACGCGAGGCCCACACCCATGGAGATTCGCTCGAACGACGTCGTTCCCTACCCCGTCGACCACGTGCTGCACACCTTTCGCGACCGGATGCCGGAGATCACCGAGTACATCCGGAACGTCGACCGCATCGTCGTCGAGAAACGCGAGGAACTGGGCAAAGGAAAGGTACACCTGATCAACCACTGGTATGCCGTGGGCGAGATCCCGGCGGTGGCGCGCGCCTTCGTGAAACCGGACATGCTCTCGTGGCGGGACGATGCCACGTGGGACGAGGCCGAGCGCACCGCGACCTGGAAGCTCGAGACCTTCTTCTTCCGGGAGAGTGTCCGGTGCTTCGGCACGACACGCTTCGTCCCCAAGGGCGATTCGGCCACCGAGGTGCGCATCGAAGCGAATCTCGAGATCCGCCTCGGCGAGCTGCCGATGGTCCCGGCGCTCTTGCGAAAGAAGGTCAGCGCCGAGATCGAACGCTTCATCGCTTCGCTCATCGGTCCCAACCTCAAGAACGCGACCATCGGCGTCCAGAGATTTCTGGACGCCAATCCGCCTTCTGCGGGCGCCAAGAGCAAGCCAGCGAGCAAGTCCCCCGCAAAGAAGCGCACCCAGGGCTGACGCCTGCTACGGCGCCGCGTGCTGGCTGCACTCAGGGCGCGGAGTGGCTCGATCGCGGCGCGTCGGCGACCAGTTCGATCTCGCCGGTCAGGCCGTCGAGCGCGATCACGCTGCCCTCGACCAGCCCCTGCGGTGGTGCGCCAGCGCCGATGACCGTCGGCACCTCCAGCTCGCGCGCACCGACGACCCCGAGCGCCAGCGGTGCTCCCGCGTCCACGACCAGTCCCGCGAGGATGGGTAGGTACGGCAACCACACCCGCCCCGGACACGGCGTCCAGGCGACGTCGCCAGGCGCAAGCCGCTTCAGATCAGCGGGCGTCGCCACCCTCCGCAACGTGCCTCGCACCTGACCTGGGGCTGCGCCCTTGCCGCGCCGAGGCAGCGGTTGGCTGGTCGTTGCCGAGGTCCCGACGCCGCTCACGGCGTGCGGCCCCCGCCGCCGCAGCGTGTCGCGATGGTCGCTGCGCGCCAGTGCCCGAACCTCATCGAAGCCGAGCGAGTGGATCTCGTTCACCGCGGCGAGCCTGCCGTCGGCCGTGAGGCGGCTCGCGAGCGCAGCGACGTAGACGCGCGTTCGATCGGTGACCCGCGAGAGATGGTCCTGGAGCTCGATCAGTTGCCGGATCGACTCGACGTATCGCTCGAAGAGCTGTTGTAGTCGGGGCCGACGCCACGCGCTGACGCCGTCGATGGCACGCCGCCGTGCAACCTCACCCCGCTCGACGGCTCGCGCCAGGCGCGCCGAGGGCAGCTCCGCCGAGTCGAGCTCGAGGTAACGACCCATGAGCGCGATCAGCGGTGTCGGGTCTTCGCGCCATGAAGGTGTCGAGACGTCGAGATCCACCGCCGACCAGTGGCCGTAATCGCGTAGCACTTCCTTCACCGCCGAACGCATGCGACGCGCCGTGCCCGACCATTCGCGCTCGAGGCGCGGCAGCACCTCGATCGCCTCGCCGCGCAGGATGGTCGCGAGCTTCGGCGCTTCGGCAGCGAGATGCGCGATCTCGACCAGCCGCGACAGGAATCGGCCCACGGTGTGATCACGAACGCCCAGCCAGGCGTCGGCGCGCTCGGCGTCGCTGAGCGTGGGGATGCCGTCGAGCCGGCTCTGTAGAAGCCCGACGATCGCCGAGGTCTGGAACACCGCGTTCACGCGGTGCGCCAGCACGGTGCCGAGCCGCCCCTGGAACTCGCCGAGGCTTTCCAGGGCCTGCGGCGCGGCGATGCCTTCCAGATTCACCATGCCCTGCCACCAGAAGAACGACTCGATTCGGATCGCCAGGTCGGCGATCTCGAGGCGGCGGCTCTTGAGTGCGCCGCTCACTCCCCAACGCTCGAGCGTCGTCGGCGCCCGGCCCACGCCGCGGATCCGTGCGTCGAGCCCCCGGTCGAACGGGCTCGGCAGCTCGCGCGCCAGCGCTTCCAGCGGGCTCGCCGACCAGCGGGGCGCTCCTCGCCCCAGCACCACCGTGGAGGCCTCCACGGGAACCTTCCACCATCGGCTCACGTCGTCGACGGCTCGGGCCGCCACCGGCTCCACGAAGCTCGCGGCGAAACGTGCCAACGGGATCGGCACCAGCTCGTCCAGAAACGCGGTGGTCATCCCCGTCTCCGCGGCGCTCGCGTCACGCTCCTCGCCCACGGCCTCCCGCGGCTGGGTGGTGACGGGTCGGCTCTGCAGCACGAAGAACTGACCGCGGGCCCGTGCCCATTCGATGTCCTGGGGCGCACCCATGAGCGCCTCGGCGGCGAGCGCGATGCGACACAGCTCGCGGATCTCCTCGCGATTGAGGCTCGGCGTGTGCGCTTTCTGATGGCTGATGCGGATGCTCTCGGTGCCCTGCCCGTCCTTGGTCGGGCGCATCTGCCGGTCCTTGAACGCCAGGCGCACGTCGATCAGCTCCCCGCCGTCGCGGGCCACCACGAAGTGATCTGGCACGACCGCACCGGAGACCACCGCCGCTCCCAGACCGAAGGTGGCGTCGATGACGATGCGATCGGATTCGCCGGTGAGCGGATCGAGGGTGAATGCCACTCCGGCGACGTCGGCGTTCACCAGATCCTGCACGAGCACCGAGAGCCGAACCCCGCTCTCCTCGATGCCCCGCGCACGCTGGTAGCGCACGACGCCTTCGTCGTTGGCCGAGCGCAAGCACTCGGCGACCGCCCGCACCACCTCGTCGCCGCCGCTCACGTTGAGCAGCGTGCGGTAGATGCCTGCGAAAGACGCAACCTCGCGATCCTCCATCACGCCCGACGAGCGCACCGCCACGGCGCTCCTGCCGGTGCGCTCGACGAGCGCTGCATAGGCGGCGCGGATCTCGGCGATCAGCTCGTCGCGCAACGCCAGCGCTCCCACGGCACCTGGCGCGAAGGCATCCGCGGGGATCACGAACCCCGACGGCACCACCAGACCGCCGCTCGCGAGCTCGCCCAGACACGCGGCCTTCGCGCCGACGCTGTCGAGGTCGGCGCGCGTCACTCGTTCGAGCCAGCGGACGTGACGGAAATCGGCGTCGCTCACGAATCGTGCTCCGGTGTGCGAAAAGCGAGGCAAGTTACCGATCGTCCCGGAGCGCTGCAAGCCGCCTTTCACGGGACTTGGGTAGAATCCACGACCCCTTTGCCCGCTTCATCCGAGGTCGACGTGGCGAACGCTTGGTGCCGGATGGGACTGGTCGTGCTGCTCGCCGTAGGCGCCGCAGCGGGATGTGGTGACGACGGCGGCGATCCAACCCGCACCACGTTCGGCGCCGAAGTGCGATTCGCCGTGCGCCCGGACGGCGAGGAGCTGCGCTTCGACGACGTCCCCTTCCCCAACGATGCGTTCCTCGTTCCCGACGAGGACGGGTTCGACCACCTGACGGTGGCAGGGCTCGACGTCGTCACGCCGCAACTCTCCGACGTGCTTCGTCAGGGGCTCGCCCAGCTCGACGGCTTCGGGCTGTCGACGGCGATCTACTTCCACGTCGAGGGGGATCTCGACGTGGCTTCGCTGCCCAGCTCGCCGGACGCCAGCGTGGCCGACGACGCCAGCGTGTTCTTGATGGATGCGAGCGACGATTCCGGGCCGCACCCGAGGCATCCGATCGAGATCCAGTGGGACGCCGAGTCGCGAACCCTGGCACTCTTGCCGCTGGCGGGCGCGCCGCTGCGCGCCGACACCCGCTACGCCGCCGTCGTCACGCGACGCGTCCTCGCCATCGACCCAGCCACGGCCGTGCTCGGCCCCGTGAAGCCGGCGCGGGATTTCCTCACCGCCATCGACACCAACCGCGACCCCGAGAATGCCACCCTCGATCGCATCCAATCGCGCTACGAGGACGCGGTCGCGACCGTGCTCGACACGACCGGGCTCGGCCGCGACGATCTCGGCTGTCTCACGGTCTTCACCACCCAACGCGCTGCCCGCGACCTGGTGGCCATCCGCGCGCAGCTCGAGCGTCAGCCAGTGCCGGTGCTCGATCTCACCGATCCTGCGTACACGTTTCTCTACGCCACGCGTGAATCGCTCGACTCGCTGCTGGGAGTCGCCGAGAGCGAGCGCGCCGGTCTCGACAACCCGGGCGGGGTGGCGCACGGAGCAATCGGCGCCGTGCTCAATGCGTCCTTCCTCAGCGATTGGTACAAGTCGCCGGCGCTTGGCATTCCCGAGCGACTGCTGCGGGCGCAGTTCGACGACGATCGCTTCGTCGAAGTCGACGGCGAGCCCGCCCGCCAGCGTCAGGACCGGGTCCCCGTGACCATGGTGTTCCCGCGCAGCGCGGCGCCGGAGGCCGGCTATCCAGTCGTGATCTTCCAGCACGGTCTCGGCGGATCGCGCACTTCGATCTTCGGCATCGCCAACACGCTCGCCGCCGCCGGATACGCCACGGTAGGCATCGATGCCGTCGCGCACGGCATGCGCTACCAGACCACCGATTCCGTCCACAACCTCACCGACGCGCCGGGACCGGATGGATTTGCGGAAGTCGACGGCACCCAGGTTCCCGTCGGCTTTTTCGAAGCATTCCTCGACCTGCTCGCGATCCGCGACAACTTCCGGCAGAGCGCCGTCGATCTCATGGAGCTGGCACGCCTGGTCGCGAACCCGAGCCTCGACCTCTCCCTCGTGCCAGGAGCGCCGCGGCTCGACGCGAGTCACCTGGTGGTGATTGGCGACAGCTTGGGAGCGATCATGAGCACGACGTTTGCGGCCGTGGAGCCCTCGATCGAGAGTGCGGTGCTCAACGTCGCGGGCGGCGGCCTCGCCAACTACCTCCTGGTGAACTCCCCGGTCGAAGGCGGCGACAACATCCCGCTGATCGCGACGCTTTTCGGCATCGACATCGCCAAGCAATACCCGGACCGCTGGATGCCGTTCGTGAACGTCGCACAGACCATCGTCGAGGCGGGCGACTCCCTGGCGTTTGCGCCACACCTGGTGACGGAGCCCGTGACCGTGAGCGGCTTCGAGCGTAATCGACCGAAGAACGTGATGCAGGTCGAGGTGATGGGCGACGAGGTGGTGCCGAACCCGTCCAACGAGGTGCTCGCCCGTGCGATCGGCCTCGATCTGCTCACGCCCGCCGCGCGAGCGGTCGACGGGCTGGAACCGCTTTCCAGCGTCGCGCGTGGCAACCGCACGGTCGACGGCCGCGCCGCCACAGCAGTGCTGGTGCAGCTCAATCCGGCAACCCACGGCTCGAACCTCGAGAGTCAGCGCGGTGAGCGCCGGTACCAGCCGGGCTTCCCGTTCCCCGGAGCGGATCCGTTCCCGCGGCTCGCGACGCCGATCCCGATCGACGAGCCGTCGACCGAGCTGCAAGCGAGCATCGTGCGCTTCTTCGATACGACCCGCGGCGGCGGCGCCGAGGTCGCGAGCCCCATCGCACCCGAGCCCTTCTGACCGTGGTCGATCCCGCCAGAGTCGCGATCTCGCTCACCACGCTGCTCACCCGAGCCAGCGCCTCGCCACGCACTCCGTGGATCCTCGCCCTCGCCGCGTTGGTGATGCGGATGGTGCTCGGCTTTGGCGTGCTGAATCCGCGCGCGGCACCCATCGGCGACGAGGTGATCTACGCGCAGCTCGCGCAGAACGTGCGCGAGGCCGGCGTCCTCGGGCTGACCGCCGACAATCCAACCGCCCACCGCATGCCGGGCTACCCGTTCTGGATCGCGGCGATCCAGGCGCTCACCGGGTCCACGTGGCTGGTTCCCCGAATCGTCCAGGCCATCGTCGGTTCGGCGACGCCGGTTGCGATCTTCCTGCTGACTCGCCTGCTCTTCGGCGGCGCGCCGGCCCTCATCGCCGCAGCGCTCGCGGTCATCGATCCCTTCCTGATCTTCTACGACTGGCGGCTGTGGGCGGAAACGATGACCATCGCGCTTTCCACCTGGACGGTGTACTACGCGGTGCGGAACGTGGACCGTCTCGATGGCCGCTCGGGCGCCGTGCTCGGCTTGCTGTGCGCGGCGACCGTCTATTTCCGGCCGGATCTGATCACGCTCGGTCCGGCGCTGGTGGCGTGGTTCGCGTTTCGCATGCGGCCGTGGCGACGCTGGCTGGTGGTCGCCGCGAGCGCCGGGCTGGTGGTCGAGGCCTTGCTGGTCCCGTGGCAGATTCGCAACCACCGCATGACCGGGCATTTCGTGCCGCTCACGACCGAGGCGGGCTACATCCTGTGGCAGACCAACAACGTCGAGAGCATGCGCAATGCGGGGATCAAGGGCTTCTGGTACCCGTGGCCGGGCCATCCCGAGGCCAACGACTACGCCGCATATCTGGAAGGGCCAGACTTGAAGCGGGATCCGCGCTTCGCCGGTCTCACGAACGAGGTCGACCTCGATCGGCGTGCCAAGGAACTGGTGCGCGACTTCTGGTGGGAACATCGCGCCGACATGCCGCTCTACGTGTTGCTCAAGTGGGCGCGCTTCTTCTCCTTGAGCCCGGCCTTCTCGTTCTGGAACCCAATCTTCGTGTGGGTGTCGCGGCTCTGGTATGGGGCGGTACTGTCGGCGTTCGTGGTGGGCCTCGGAGTGGCGGCGAAACGCCGATTGCCGATCGGCGTTTATCTGTGGATCCTCGCGGCTTTCTTCGCGAAGGCTGCCATCGTCCACGTGAACTTCCGATATCGCCTCCAGGTCGAGGCGATCCTGTTGAGCCTCGCCGGTCTCGCGACGTTCGCGGTGCTCGAATGGCTGGCAGCGCGGAGGCGCCGCCCGGCGAGGGAGCTCGCTCTTGCGAGCTGAGGGCCTCGGTGAGCGGCGCCCGATCGGCGCAGCGTCACCCTGCGCGCCGGAGACGATGGAGGCGCGTGCGCATGCGTTCTCCCATCTCGGGCACCGTGAGGTCCTCGACGGTGTCGCGAAATCCCGCGTCTCCTAGCCGGACGAAGAAGCTCTCGGTCGCCACGTAGAGCCGATCGGTGACCCACACCTCGCCCCCGGGCGTCGTGTGATCCATCAGAAAGGTCGCCAGCGCTTCGTGCTGGGCGGGGTCGTAGACCACGTCTGCAGCCAGCACCAGCTCGAAGCGACGATCGAGCCGATCGCGTGTGAAGTCGAGCGCCGCGGTGCGCCAGCGCGTGAATCCGTTCGCGCGGGCGCTGGCTGCCGCGAACGCCAGCGACTCGGGCCTCAGGTCCGCGAACGTGACGTCGGCGCCCACGAGGCACGCCGCCAGACCCGAGAGGCCGAGCCCGGCCCCCAAGTCGAGCACCCGACGGCCGATCAGGCTCGGCCCGGCGACGACGGCGCGCGCCAGCGCTTCGGCCCCGGACCACACCAAGGCCCAATAGGGTGGATCGGCAGGCGCCAGCCCCCGGAGCAGCTCGTCGCGATCGACGTAGCGCGCCAGGTCCGCCACCTCCCACAGTCGTACGGCGCGGACGTGATCGACTCCGTCCAACACCACGGTCTGGAGCCGTGCCTCGAATCCTGCGATCTCCACGCGCTTACCCTCAGCCCGTTCTTGGTTCGGTGGGCCAACGCTGCCACAACGACGTGGCGACGCTCTCGGGGTCACTCCGTCGGCCCGAGCCCGATGCGCTCGAACGGGAGCCCACCCCGGCCGCATCGGGAAATCGACGGCTCTCTCAGTCGTCCCCGCGCGCTGCGGCGGAATCTTACGTCGACACCCTCATGTCAGCGCCGCGCCCACGACACGACCCGGAGGCCTCATGGATCCCGACGGTTTCAAGCGCACGCTCGTCACCCTGAACCAGGTGGAGCGAGATCTCGAGCGCCTGGTGAAGAATGCGCGCAAGCTAGCCCAGGGGCTCGGCCGGGATCTCGGCGGTTTGTTCGACGTCGCAGTTCAACGCCGTCTCGAAGAAGCCGACCGGCTGCTGGCGGCCCTGGCGCGCATCCTGCGGCTCGGGCCAGCTTCGAGCGAGGCACGCGCCACGCGTCCCAAGCCCAAGCGTGGCACGGTCCAGCGGCCCCGCACCAAGGCCAGCGTCCAATCTCGCGGCGGCCGCGGGCGCAAGCTCGAGCTCAGCGCAAAGCAGATCCAGGACGCACTCGCGCGTACCAGCGGGATTGACACCGAGGCAGCCGAGCTCGTCGGCGTGAGCATTCCAACCTTCAACAAATACTTCCGCGAGGGCTGACTCGCACCTCGGAAGAACCCCGCTGCGGGGCGCATCGACGAAGGTCGCGCGGGCGACGGTACGCCGCGAAGCGCCGGTCCGGCAGCGCGACGACTTGACTTGGTCGGCGATCCGGACGACACAGTTAGGGCTTCCTTGCCGCGGCGGCGGCTTCGATTCGGCGCGACGATCCCTTCGACTCAGCTATGCCCATCGATCCCGAGCTCGCTGACCCGCCGACCTGGTGGGCGCAAGAGAGCGACGAAGAGGGGTATCACCTCGCCGCGTTCGATGCCGGTGAGGCGAGCGAGCGGACGGCCCCGGGCGACCGGCACGCTGCGCACGACGCCCGCGACGACGCGCGCCCTGAGAGCGGACATCCCCACGTCGATGTGGCCGTGGGGATGACGAACGTCGCCGTCGACGTGCCGCCGCCCGCGAGCCCCACGCTGGTTGGCCTGCCCGCACCTCAACGAGTGATCTCGGCACTTCCCGCCGATCAGCTCGAGCACTACATCATCGCGGGCATCCACCAGGACCGAAGCCCGGGCAATGTTCTGGTGATCCTTCACCCTGCGAAGCGAAAGCGGCTTCCCGACGGGCTTTTCGAGGGAATGGCCGAGCTCGGCTTCGCGCTCCACGTCGTCGAGACGCACGCCGATCACCTGTCGAGCATCCGCCGCATCCGCGACAAGCTCCTCGAGCTCGCCGCTCAGCGCGCAGCGCTGGACGTCATCGTGGTCGGCGGCGACGGCACGCTGGATCATCATTTCCTGCTCGCCGCATTCGCCGCGTTCTACCCCGACCGGGTCCGAGAGCGTAACGGCATCATCCAGGCGACGGGCATCACTCCACAAGATCTGGCGCGCATTCCCGACGAGCTGAGAAGCGGCTTCGCGCTCGACGAGCCGATCCCCGCCGTCGCCCCCACCGACCCCAACGTGAAGACCTGCTGGGTGCTGCGCAGCCAGCTCGAGCCGCTCGTGAGGCGTGGCGCCACCACCAAACGCATCCTTCGCAAGACCCGCCGAAAGGCCAACGATCCACTGCTCAGGCTCGCCGTGCTCGCGACCTTGCTACCCACCAAGGTCACGCTGCAGTCGCCCTACCTCGACCTGAGCGGTCTCGCGGAGGCACCGCAGTCGGAGACCTTCCGCGGGCTCTATCCCTGGATTCGCTCGATCGTGCCTTACCCGGCGGGAACCGCCGCCGACAATGCCGTGTTCGCGGGGGTGCCGGGGTTGCTCTTCGGGCTCGTCGCCGAGCGCCTGCGAAGCAATCCGATCACGCGCCCGCTGGTGCGCCCGTACTCGAAGCGCGCACGCGCCCGCTTCATCGAATACTTCACCAAGCAAGCCACGATCGTGCCGGCGCGGATCTCGCTCAATCGCATCGACGGGCGCTGGCAGCGAATCGGTAGCCACGCGGCAGGTGGCCCAGGCTCGGCCGGATTCTTCACCGGCGACCTCGTAAAGAAAACAAAGACACTTGCCGGCTACCTAGCGAGAATTCCTCAAGTAGTTCTCGAAGAAGGAATCTTTGGCACCACCAAGCTCCGCGTCGAGGCTTTCGATCCCTGGGGACGATCGACCTCCGTGACGGAGGGCGGGCTGGCCGAAGGCTTGTTCTCGAATCGGACGTTCCTGGGCGGCGTGGGCTCGCTGCCGACCACCACTCCCACGAGCTTCGGGGGTGAAAGCTCGCTGCTGCTGATTCCTTCGATCGTCGGCCGATCACCCGCCGGTGTGCGCACGTTCTCGTTGCGTGGCGTGGGCGCACTCGCCGAAGCCATCGCGAAGGGCATTCTGGCGCGCCTCCTCCATCACCTGGGTCTCAACCCCGGGCGACTCGCAGGCGAAGGCGAGATGTCGGTGCTGCAGCCCGCGCACCAGGTAGCGATCAAAGAAGGCGGGCTGGTGTCGATTCAGTACGCGTACCAGGACGGCAAGCCGAGGGCGACGCCCATCCAGATCAGCGGCGATCCCTTCCAGGCCCACTCGCTCGCGATCAAGGTGTTCTGGGGACCGGTGCCGCTGCTCGCGTCACACGAGTCGCTGCTGCTCTCCAGCACGCGCCGCACCCTCACCCACTTGCGCATGCAACAGTCGTACGGACTCAAGATGGCGTACATCGGCGGCGTCCATTATTTCCGCCACGAGACCGGTCCAGTCCGCCGGGACGAGATCGAGGCCCGTACCGGACTCGCGGCACCACCGCTCTACTTGCCGCTCGATCTCGCGGGAATCCGCCGAAAGCTCTGCGCCGCGTGGCAACGCCTCGGCACCGGCGACTTCGTCGACACCAGCGAGCCCGGGCGGCGGCTGCGCCGCAAGAGCCTCTATTGCCACAACAACGATCAGTCAGCCCACCTCTTGCTGATGCGCATCGAGCGTGGGGACCTGCTCGTGCGTCAGGTGCGGCGCACCCCTTTCGGCGGCACGATCTTCGAGGCCCGCACCACCTACCGCCAGGAATGGGGCACGTACGTGATCTCGCAGAGCCAGGTCTTCCACTGGCCACGCACCCGCCCCGCGCGCATTCTGCAGGAGGAGCGCTTCTTCCGCGATGCCGCCGAGTTCCAGATGGAAGCACCGGCCTATTTCCCGGTGCTGGCATCGATTCCCGGCGCACCCACGCTGCCGACCAGCGCGATCGAGGACGCACGCGAGGGCGCCGGCGCGCGCTCAGCCGCCGAGCGGCGCGATCCGGGCGAGCGCACTGCCGCCGACGAGCGCGCCGCAAAGCCTGCGCCGCGCTGACGCCGCGCGCACCACTCTCACTCGATGTAGCCCAGCGCGCGCAGCCGCTCCTTCGCTTGATCGTCGGCCTTGAGTGCCGCCTCGCCGCCCTCGCCGCCCGCCACGGTGAGGGATGCGACCCACTCGTCGAGGCGAGTCGCGAGTGCCGCTTCCTGCGGTAATCCCTGTCCCACGAGATCCCGCTCCTCGCCAGGATCCGTCGCCAGATCGAAGAGCTGGCTCGGGCCGCTCGAACCCGCGATCCACTTCCAGTGGTCCTGGACCAGCGCGCGAAGCGTCCGGTCGAAGCGTGCCAAGGCTTGGGGTGCATCGGCGCGGCCGGCGAGGGCGAGCTTCTTCTCGAGCATCTTGAGCACGGCAACCGGGCGGTGGTACTCGCTCACGGCTACTTCGCGCGCAGGCTCACGACCGGCGGCGATCGCCGCCAGGTTGCGCGGCGCGCGCTCCTCCGCCGCGGGCCTCGCGAGCCCCGCCGCCGCAAGCACGGTCGCGTAGACGTCGTGAAGCTGCACGATCCCAGAAACGCGGCTGCCACGCGCAAAGCCCGGTCCCACCACCAGAAGTGGGATGCGCGTGAGAGTCTCGTAGACGCAGAGCTGATGATCCATGAGCCGATGCTCGCCCAGGCTCTCACCGTGGTCGGAGGTGATCACCAGCAAGGTGCGATCCCAGGTGCCGCTCGAGCGCAAGGCCGTGACGATCTCGCCCACGCGGTGGTCGACGTAGGCGAGCTCACCGTCGTACAGGCGCCGGATCGACTCGAGCTCGTCGTCGCCGACGTTGGTGAGCCCGAGCATGTAGTCGAGGAAGCGGTTGCCGTAGATGTCGACGCTCGGCGCGTCGCGGCCGCCGAGGAGCCGTGAGCGGAAGGGTTCCGGCGGCTCGTAGGGGGCGTGCGCCTCGATGAGGTTGACGAATAGAAAGTACGGAGCCTCAGGCCCATCGCGCTGGATCCACCACGTCACCCGCCGCGTCGCGTCGCGAGCCCCTTCGTCCGGCTCGATGCCCGCCACGCGCGCCAGCGCCCGCGGCAACGAGAGCATCGTCCAGGTCGAGCCGCGCCAGCTTTCGAAGAATCGCTCGAAACCGCGATCGAGATTCGAGGTCGAGCCCACCATGGCGTTCCCCGACGCGGCCCACGTGCGGTAGCCGAGCGAGCGCATCTGCTCCGCGAGCGTCGGAAAGCGATCGTCGAGCCAGAAATGCTCGCCGGTCGCGCCGTGCTCGCTCGGATAGAGCCCGGTGAAGAGCGACGCATGGGACGGCAGCGTCCACGACGACGTCGAGTACGCGCGCTCGAACACCACTCCTTCTCGGGCGAGCTCGTTCAGCACCGGGGTCGTGGGGCGTGGATAGCCGTAAAGGCTCATGTGATCCGGCCGTGCCGTATCGAGAACGAGCACCACCACGTTGAGCAGCGCTTTCGATGCCGGCGGTGGGCGCGGCGGCAGCGTTCGATCGACAGGCGGCGCGTTGGCGTCCGGGCTCACGGAGAACGCGAGGGCGCAGGCGACCAGCGCTCCGCCCATCACCCGACGCAGCCACCGCGAACGAAGCCAACGCAACCAGCGCGGCCGTGTCACCCAATCGCCGAGCTTGAAGAGCAAGCGATGGATGCCCCAGCAAAGAAGCGCATAGGTCGCGAGCCGAGCCACGAGCGGCACGTTCCGGAACCACTCCGGGTTCTGTGCCACTTCGGGGTGGCGTGCGAGGTTCGCGTCGGCGACGACCCACAACGCGAAGGCGAGCCACGCCACCACCGAGCACAGGATGCGAAGCGCCAGCAAGCTGCCGGGCGCCGTCGCCACGCGCCGGAATCGGAAGACCACGGCGAGCAGCAGGCCCCAGGCGATTCCTGCGACCACTCCCACTGCGCCGTACCCCAGCGCTGCGAGCCCCACGGAATGGGCCGTGACCAAGTTGCCGAGACCGCCAGCGGCGGCACCGGCCACGCCCGCCACCCAACGCGACCCCAGCCACCAAAAGCCCGCCTCGAGCAGGCCGAGCAGCAGCAAGCACACGGCGACCATCGCCGTAGCGGTCGTGACGACACGTCTCATCGACTTGCCGCCTTCTCACAGATGACTCCGGTCTCGGGGCCGAGATCCGACTTGAACCGCGTTGCGACCAGATACGCCGACACGTAGGTCCAGCTCGACCGCACTCGAAATCCCGAGCGCTCGAGCAGCGCGAGCAACGCGGCTCGGGACATGAGCGACACGTGGTGCTCACGGCGGTCGGCTTCGGCGTAAAGCCAGCGACGCAAACGATTCAGGTTGGGTGTGGTCACGTAGAGCAGCCCGTCGTCGGCGAGAACCTGGTGCACGTTGGCGAGGACCCGCGCAGGTTCGACCACGTGCTCGAGCACATCGGTGAGCGTCACGAGATCGAACGATCGCTCGGCGAACGGAAATGGCTGCTCGATCTCGTGGACGGTGAATGGGATCTGGGGGCTGAGCTCGCGGGCGCGGCGCACCGCCGCGTCGGAGACGTCGAGGCCACACACCGCGAAATGGCGCGCCAGACGGCGCGTCAGGTAGCCGTAGCCGCAGCCCACGTCGAGCGCCCGGCCGCTCCGCCGCTGCGCGAGCACGGGCTCCAGGAGTCGCTCGTAGTATCGGGTCTCGTCGCGATGGCCGCACGGCGAGAAATGGGAATCAACGCCGTCGAAGTAACGTTCGGTGTAGACGGCTTTGTAGTCGACGCCCTGCGAATGATCCGGTAATGCCTCGGCAGCAATGCGCTCGAAGCGGGCCCCGCGCCCGAGGAGGCGCTGAATCGCCGCCACCCAGGCCGCTGCCGCGCAGACCAGCACGCCGACGGGAAGCGTCCAGGTCGAGCGCAGTGAGCTCGACGTGAGTCGGTGGAACGCAGCGCGCTGCGCCAGCAGGAGGGCGAAGGTGACTGCCGCCAGGACGACCCCCGGAGATGCGGCGCCAGAGCCCAACGCGGCGTGGGTCAGCACCATCACCGGACGGACTCCGACGATCGTCACCACCAATGCGATCCACGCAGGTGCGAGGCGCCCGTGCGGCATGAGACCGTGGTAGCGCGCGACCCCTTCTTGGAGTCGCTCGCCCCAGGTGCGATCGGGCGACTCGAGCCCGCGCGACGCGCTCGCGAGCAGCACCCGGCGCCCGGCTCGCTTGAGCGCCCGCACGAGCGCACGTGCAGCGAGAGGATCGGATCCGAGCTGGGCGTGTCCACCCACCCGCTCGTACGCTTCCCGTCGCACCAGAAGAAAATCGTCCCAACCCACCGCACGGCGGTCCTCACCGCCGAGGAACTCGACGGGATCGGCACCCTCGCCACACCACTGCGAGAGGGTCGTCGCGACCCCCTCGCGCCAAATCGACGTGCTCCGCGCGCCGCTGAAGATCGAGACCGCATCGGCGTTGCGCTCGCCCGCGACTTGGCTCGCCGCACGAATCAGGCCTCGATCCGTCACGACTCCCGGCCGCGTGAACAGAAACCACGGCTCGCCTCGGCCAGCGAGCTGCACGTGCTCGCGTCCCGGCAAGACGGTGACGCAATGCGGCTCATCCCCGCCCGCTCCTGTGTGGCCAGCCTCGCCGCCACGCAGCACCACCAGCACGCCGGCTTCGGAGGCATCGGCGGCGACGGGAGCGAGCACGATTCGGTTGCGCGCCGCCCGCTGCGCACGCACCACCAACACGAGAGCGAAGCCGAGGACCAGCCAGTCGAGCATGAGGCAAAGAATTCCCGGAACGACGGGGGCGCGAACCTAGCACTGGCCGGGCTTCGACGAAACACGAGAGGTGGCGGAAGTCGCTCCACCGCGGGCGCAGGGCACCGACGAGTGGGAGTTCACGGCACACCGATCGCCAAACGAGTCCCGCACAAAAAGAAAACCGGCCGGGGAGGCCCCGGCCGGTTTCCAGAAGACGGGCTCTTGCGAGCCCGACCTCGTGAGACAGCTCAGTCCACGCGGATGCGGAAGGTACGCGTCGAGCCGTTCAGGTTCGCCATCTGCGTGAACGCGATGCCGTTCGAGCTGACGGCGACGAGGCCGACTCGGCACGAATCCTCAGCCGTGTTGCTGTCCGTGCCCTGCAAGTACGCGCTCTGATTGCGGTTGCGGGGGTTGTCCTCGTCCTGGTGCTTGTTGAGCGCGCAGTCGAGCACGCCACTGTTCGTCGCCGTGGCGCACTGTCCCGTACCACCGTTCATCGCACCGTCGAGCTCGTTCGCGACTTCGCCGTTCAGGGCGACGTAGATGTTGTCGCAGGTCGCGTTACGCGCCTTCTCGCGGGCACCGAGAAGCTGCGGGATGGCGATAGCGGCCAAGATGCCGATGATCGCGATCACGACCAGGAGCTCGATCAGGGTAAAGCCCTTGCTATTCCGCATATTCCCTCTCTCCTTTGCCGCCTGGGCGGCGTTGTGGGTTCCCAGATTTTCGTTGGTTGGCGTTCGACAACCAGCACTCGGCCATTGAGCAAGGGGGATGCCACATGGACTTTTTGGCCGGGCCAATTCGCTAGCGGCACCGGGTTGGTACCGCAACGCGCGGCCAAAGCTGAGCAATCCCGCGGCATTATTCGCAAAACT
>CAYVDO010000136.1:0-17681 GCA_964450125.1 uncultured bacterium | reverse complement strand
CGTCCGATCCCGCGCCCTGAGCGCCCGCCGGATCGCCGGCGGAATCTGCCGCGTGCGCCGGCCCACGCTCAGGATCTCGCCCTCCTCGCCCTCGTGCACGCACATCCGGCTGCAATCGCACGCAATTCGCCGCACCGTTTCGGGAGCGAGCGCCGTTCCATCGACCAGCTCCGCCGGCGGCCCATCGCCATCGAGCGGTAAGGCGCTTTCGTTCACGTAAACGCTGACTTCGTAACGATCGGCGCCATCCACTGCTGCAGGCCCGTGCGCGAGCATCGTTTCCGCGAGCACCATCAAGGCGTCCGCGTTTCGCGCCTCGCGCTCCACCGGGAGATCCTCGTACGCCACGGACTTTTCCGCGGAAGGCACCTCCGCGAGCTCCTGCCTCGAGGCGTCGGTCAATTCCTCCGCTGACCCATTTCGCCCCCGCAACGAATCGAGTGCAGACTCGAACGCCTTCAGGAAAACCGCCCCTTCCGCAGCAGGGAACCGCCCCTCGAAGCGCACCGTCCCGTCCGCGAGCTTCCAGCAACGAAACGAGCGCGCCGCCTCGCTCTCGGCCGCCGCCCAATTGGCGCGCTGCCGCTCGCACCGCCGATGAAGACGAACCAGTTTCTCGAGGTGCGCCGCCGTCCCGAAGCGGGCCGCGCCCACCAGCAACTCCTCGTTTTCCGGAGTTGCCACCCGGTGGAGGGTGATCGCGAGACGGCAGCTGGAGGGTTCTCGGTCAGGCGAGAGGCCGTCACGACCACTGCGATCGGTTCCGAAGGAAATTCCGGTTGCGGCGGGGGACCTGCTCGTCTAGCCTGAAAAGGCACCAGCGGGCGGCTCCGGCGGCGCGGGTACCGAGGAATGCAGCTGGACGAAGCAAATCTGCTTGAACGCGTGACGGTGAATCCCACCATCTTCGATGGGAAGCCCATCATCCGCGGGCGCCGTCTCGCCGTTGAGCACGTGCTCGGCATGCTTGCTGCTGGCGACACGCAGGAAACGATCCTCGAGGGTTATCCCTGGCTCGAGCGTGAAGACATTCACGCCTGTCTGGTCTACGCGCGACGCCTCGTCGGCCACGAGCGGGTCGAACCTGTTCTGCGCAGCGCGTGAAGCTGTTGCTCGACACGGTGCGTCTGGGGTGGCGCAGTCGCCGTCCTTCGCGCCGATGGCCACGACGTAGTTTGGTCGGGTCAGTGGACGGAGGATCCAGGTGACGACGTGATCCTCGCTCGCGCTCACGCCGACGGGCGCGTCCTGGTCACGTTAGACAAGGATTTTGGTGAGCTTGCGATCGTACATCGCAGACCGCACGTAGGTATCGTGCGGATCGTCGGATTCGGTGCTCGGCTGCAGGCGGAAGCGTGTCGTTTGGCGCTTGCTCGGCATACCGGCGACCTGACCGCTGGCGGTATCGTCACGGTCGAGCCGCATCGAGTTCGGATTCGACCTCCCGACTCCGTCGAGGATTGACCGGTCAGCGACTTCGATCGCGCGGGGCGCGGCTGCTCCACGGCTCGCGGACGCGACGGAGCGCGTCCCTGCAGAGCGATAACGCTCCGATCAAGGTTCGCGGACCGGCGGGCGCCGGTCCCTCAGGACGGCTCGACGCCGCCGGTGATTACTGCAGCCGGGCGAGCTGGGTGCCGGGGTAGTAGGCGTAGAGGATCTGATCGTAGGCCACGCCGTCTTTGGCGAGGGCTGCGGCGCCCATCTGGGAGAGGCCTACTCCGTGGCCGAAGCCGCGGCCGGAGATGACGAAGGCGGTCTTGGTGCGGGAGATCTGGAAGAGCGTGGAGCGGACGCGCTGGCCGCCGAGCCAGGCTTTGATGCGGTCGGCGGAGACGTCGAGGAAGCCGCGGGCATGGCGCACGCGGACGGTGGCGGCGCGGCCGGAGGGCGTGCGCTCGAAGACGTCCATGCTGCTGATCTTGGTGACGCGATAACCGGCAGCCCGCAGGATGCGTTCGGCTTCGCGGAAGCTCACGGACACGCGCCACGGGGTGGCGTCGGCGTCGGGCGCGGGGTCGGGCTGGGCGCGCAGGTAGGGCACGTCCTTGCTCCACACGCGGCGGGCGTCCTCGGTGTAGCCGCCGCTGGCGGCGTGGTACGTGGCGAGAATGGGTGCGCCGTCGTAGATGAGGATCTGGCCTTCGGTCTCGCGGACGGCGCGATCGCTGCGCGGGTCGGCGGACGAGAGTCCGCCGTACATCTGGGTATCGATCGAGTCGGTGACGTCCCACGAGCGCGCGCCGCTCTTTTCCATCTGGAAGAGCGCGTAAGTGCGCGCGGCCACGGCGAGCGTCTTGAGGGCGTCGGCGGACCAGGTGGGCGGCACTTCCGAGGGTACGACCCCGCGCAGGTATTCCTCGAGCGCCAGCTCGTTGATGACGCGGACCTTGCTGCTCTCGGCCACGAACTTGAGCTCGCCGGCGTAGCGGCGACCCTGGAATTCGATCCCCAGCTCGGAATCGGCGGAGCGCACGCGCGCCTCCGGCCCCACGGCCTGACCTTCGATGATCAGCGAGTCGCCGCGGGCATCGACCGACAGGCGGTTGTTCCACACCATGGGCCGATCGCCCGGGTAGAGCTCGACCTCCAGGTCGGTGGGCGACCATACGGCGAACGGGCCGTTGGCCACGGCGAGCAAGACGCGGATCGGGGCGAGCGTGCTCCCTGGCGCGTCGTCGCGCTCGACGCGGAACGAGGCGTCGCCGGTGGCGAAGTCGCCGTGGCCGCGAGCCTGCGTGGAGTGATACACGGGCCCGGCGAAGCCGCTCGGGTTCCGCGGCACCAGCGCTGGCCGCGTGCTGCCGGCGCCGTAGACGGAGTGATCGGGCGGGCGGAGGAGGTTCTCCGCGACGCGGGTGCTGCTACAACCCGCCGCGACGACCACGGTGAAGGCCAAGACGCTCGAACGAGCCCAACTCGTGAAGCCCGCGAACGCGTGTCGCGGGCCGATCGCTTCTTCTTCGGCGCTCATCCTTCCCCCGGGAGACGGAGCGCGGCGACCCTACCCCAATTCGGGGAGCGATGGGAAGAAAAAAGAATCGCTGCGCGGCTTTCCGGCGAGACGCGGGGCGTCACGGGGTGGCGTTCGTCGCGCGTGGTGGAGCCGTTTTCGTGCTTGACCCGGGTCGAGCCGACCTGACACGATCGCGCGCTCACGCCCATGTGGACCGTTCTCGAACCGTTCCAGCCCCAGGTCGCCGCCGAGCGCGAGATCCTGCGCGACGCCAGTCGGTTCTTCGACGGGCTCGACAGGCCCGCCGACAAGGCGCGGATCGAGGGGGCGCTGGAAGCGCTCGGCCGTCCGTTCCTGGTGGTGGTGGTCGGCGAATACAACTCGGGGAAGTCGAGCCTCATCAACGCGCTCCTCGGTGAGCCGATCCTCGCCACCGGTGTGGTCCCCACCACCGATCGCATCACGCTGGTCTGCTACGGCGACGAGCGCGGGCGGGCGGCGCCCGACGAGAACCTGCTCGAGCTGCGCCACCCCACGCCGTTCCTGCGCGACGTGAACCTGGTGGATACGCCGGGGACGAACTCGCTCACCCAGGCGCACCAGCGGATCGTCGAGGACTACATCCCGAACGCGGATCTGATCCTGTTCGTCACCTCCACCGATAGGCCGCTGAGCGAGAGCGAGCGCCAGTTCCTGAGCTTGATCCGCGGACGCTGGAAGCGCTCGTTGGTGTTCGTGCTCAACAAGGTCGACCTGGTGAAGCCCGCCGAGCTCACGCAGATCGTCGACTACATCCGGCTCCACGCCGGGCGCGCGCTGGGCGAGGCGCCGCGGATCTTTCCGGTGTCGGTGCGGCTGGCGGAAGAGACGGCCGGCGGCCCGCGCAGCGCCGCGGCGCGCGCCAAGTCGGGGCTCGCGGACGTGGACGCGTTCGTGTTCGAGCGGCTCGGCAATCGCGACAAGGTGCGGCTCAAGCTGAGCGGGCCGCTCGACGTGCTCGAGGAGCTCGTCGGCGAGTACGCGGGCGAGCTGGATCGCGAGGAAGAGGCGCTGCGCGGCGAGACCCGCGGGCTCGAGCACGTGCTCGCCAACGTGCGAAGCCGCGGCGACGAGACGCTCACGCGTCATTTGAAGCAGCTCGAACGCGTGGACGGGTTGCTCGAGCGCATCCGGGTCAAGAGCTACGAGTTCCTGGACGAAGCGATCCGGCTGCCGTCGCTGGTCAAGTACAAGCTCTCGCGCACCAGGGTCGAGGACGAGTTCCGGCGCCACGTGCTGGGCGAGGAGCACCTCGCCGAGCAGATGGACGAGGTGCTCTCGGAAACCATCACCGAGCTGGTGCGCGAGAACCAGGTGCTGTGGAACGACGCCATCGCGTTCGTGGATCAGCAGATCCGGGAGCGCGAGGTGCAATCGCGGCTGGTGGGCAAGTCCACCAACGTGTGGGTGGATCGGCGGCGCGAGGTGCGTCTCGCGCTCAAGACCGCGGTCGAGAAGAACCTGAAGGAGTTCAACATCGACTACGAGGCGGCCAAGGTGCAGGAGTCGGCGAGCCAGTCGTTCGCGCGCTTCGTGCAGGTGGAGCTGGTGGGCGGCGGGCTGATCGCGCTCTTCACGGCGGCGCTCCACGACGTGAGCGGCATCGTGTTCGGCGTGCTGCTGGCGGGGCTCGGCTTCGTGGTCATCCCCATGAAGCGCAAGGACGCCAAGACGAATCTCTCGAAGCGGATCGATTCGCTCTCGAAAGCGCTCAAGGACGCGCTGCGCTTCGAGCTGGAAAGTGCCGTGGCGCGCGCCGTCGACGACATCTCTTCCAACCTCGATCCGTACACCAGCCTCTGCAAGGCCGACCGCGAGCGCATCGAGAAGGAGCGCGAGACGATCAAGGCGCTGCGCGCGCGCTCGCGGGACCTGCGGCTGGCGCTGGACGCGTAGCGGGCTGGTCGGCGCGCCGGACGGGATCGAGCGCTGGCGCTCGCGTTGTGCGTGAGTCTGGCGGCGTGCGACGATCGTCGTTCGATCGTCACACGAGGTTCACGCGCACGGCGTGGATTCGTCGAGGTGCGCTCATGAGAGCGGGTGTGTCCGTTTCAGCTGGTCGTCGCGTGGCAGTCGCCTCGGTTGCCGCGTTTCTCGTCGTCGTTTCGATGGCTACCGGCTGCGAAAGCACCGGCGAACTGCGGGTGCTCACGTACAACGTGCACGGCCTGCCCGACATCATCACGGGAGACGACACCGAGGCGCGGATGCTCGCGATCTCGCCGCGGCTGAACGAGTTCGACCTGGCGGCGATCCAGGAGAATTTCTTCTACAGCGCCGCGCTGAGCGGCGACGTCGAAGGGCGATTCGCGTACCACTTCAACGAGCGCAAACCCGGCACGATCGCGCCGGGTGGCCTTTCGGCTTACTCGCTGCTGCCCGCGGGCGAGACCGGCGGCGATCCGTGGGAGGCGTGCAACGGCTTCCTCGACGCCGCCAACGATTGCCTGGCGTCGAAAGGCTTCCAGTTCCTGCGCATCGTCGTGCCGTTCACCCCGATCAGCTTCGACGTCTACAACCTGCACATGGACGCGGGGAACGCGGCCGCGGACGACACGGCGCGAGCCGCGCAAGCCGAGCAACTGCTGGCGGCCATCGAAACGCAGTCCGCCGGACGCGCGGTGATGGTGCTCGGCGACTTCAATCTGAGCATCGACGATCCCGAAGACGTACCGATCCTGGACGCGATCCAGGCGGGCGCGGGCCTCAGCGATGCGTGCACCGCGGCGTCGTGTCCGGAGCCGGATCACATCGACCAGCTCTTCTTCCGCAGCGGCGACGTCACCGCGCTCACGATCACGAGCTGGGCCCGCGACGAGTCGTTCGTCGACGAGTCGGGCACGCCGCTCAGCGATCACTCGGCGATCGTGTTCGGCGTCGGCTACGCGCCAGCGAGCTGAGCGCCGTTGCGGGCCTCCGCCGAGCCTTGGCTCGCGGATTGCTCTCGATACGGGTCAGTGGGAGCGATCTCGCGCGGGCGAGCGGTGCTCGATGCGCCGTTCCGCCCGCCCTCTCACCCAATCCCGAAAACGCGAATGCCCACGTGCGATCCATCGCACGATCGACTCCTGAGAGGCGTCCGCGAGACCGCCACCATTCGCGCTGGAGCGTGTCTCGCGCGCCACATCCCGACTCCCCCGTGACACACCCCGCCTCGACATGCCGCGCTCACCCCGGGAACCACTCGTCGCTGACGGCCTCCCAGAAGAGGCGGCGCAGCTCGTGGTGTCCGCGGTTCACGGCGTGGGTGCAGTCCATCGCGAACCACAGCGTGGGGTCGGCGGCGTCGTAGAACGGTTTCTCGGGATGTAAGTGCCAGAAGGCATGCCCGAGAAAGTGGTCGTGGACGTCCACGAAGGTGGCGCCCGTTTCGTCGGCAGCGTCGCGGGCGTTCTCGATGAATGCGTAATACGTGCCGCGGAAGGCACCGGCGACGGGATTCTTGACGAGGTTGCAGGTGCCGGAATCGTCCACCTGATTCTCGTAGCCGGAGCCGAAGATGGTTCCGACGTCGTCGGTGGGCTCGTAGAAGTTCGCCATCACGACCTGCACCGGTAGCCCCGCCCAGCGGGGGTTGTTGCGAAGCTGGCTGGCGATCTGCAACAGGTTCGCTTTGAGCGTGCGACCTTGGTCGAGGAGCGCCGCGCCGAAGTCGTCGTTGAGATCGTTGCCGCCGACGTGCACGACGATGAGCACGCCCACCGACGCGCTCACGTTCTTGGCGTTCGGCACCTGCGACTGAAGAACGTTCCTCGACGTCGCGCCGCTTTGCGCGTAGTCGTAGAAGCGGATGCCCGGGAAGCGCGTGGAGAGATCGCGCCCTGCCCACGTCGGCCACGTGGCGTTGTCGTTGGTGAGCAGTAGCTTCTTGTACGAGAGCCGGTCGCGCGGGCTCGCGTTGTAGCCGGCTGCCACCGAGTCACCGAGGTTGATGAAGACGTCGGCGGCGTCGAGGTGCACCGGCGGCGGGGGTTCCGTCGGCGGTGGCTGGCACGGCTCGGCCCCCATCAGCGCGAGCCCGAGGACGACCAGCAAGGTGAAGCGCGCACGCGGACGGCGCTCTTCGGTGGGGCTCGCGTTCACGGTGTCCTCCTCGGCGTCGGGCCGCACGTTCGGCGCCTCGACATCCGGGCTTGGCCGACCGTGGTGAGCTCTGCCTAACCGTAGGCCAGTTGGCGGTTCCGGTGCAAGGCGTCGCCAGTTGCAGCAAGATTCATGGGTGCAAACAAAATCTATACAGTTACTTGACAATATCGAATGCGCTTCTTATTCTCTGGTCCATTCGAAGGGATGGCCTAACCACCGATGCCCGGACCGCGCCGAGCGCGGGGGCGATGAGGGGGAATGATGAAGACCTGGCGAAGCTGGATGCCGCTGGCGCTCGTGTTCGTGCTGGCTACCGTGCCGCTCGGCTGCGGCGACGACGACGACGGACCGCCGGCGCCTGCGCCGGCGGCGAAGATCCGCGTGGTTCACGCGTCGCCCGACGCTCCTGCGGTGGACGTGTACGCGCGCGGCGTGGACACGCCGCTCTTCGCGAACGCAGGCTACGGGCAGGCAACCCAGTACGCGACGGTTCCCGCAGGTGACTACATCATCGACCTGCGTGCCGCGGGCGCCGCGGCGACGAGCGCGCCGGCTTACTCGACGGGCATGCTCACCCTCGGCGATGGCGCCGTCGTGACCGCGGTTGCCGCCGGCCTTCTCGGCTCATCTGCGAACGCCGATCGCTTCCGCGTCCTCGCGCTCGCCGAGGGGTTCGGCGCGCAGGCCGCTGGCCAGGCGCGGGTGCGCATCGTTCACGCGGGTGCGGACGCGCCTGCGGTGGCCGTGGACGTTGGTGACGATGGCGCGCCGGAAATCGCGTCGTTGGGTCGCTTCGAGGACACCGGTGACGCAGGGGTCGCGCTGCCTGCGGGAACCCCGTTGCAGGTCGGCATCCGGCTTCCCGAGGATGCGGGCGGCGCGCGCGTGACGGCGTTCACGATCCCGGCCCTCGGCTCGGGTGCAGAGTACTTCGTGGTGGCGACCGGTCTCTTGTCCGAGCTGCCGCGTGATGCTGCCGGGTTCGTGCTGGTCGCGGTTCCGAGTGGCGGGGCGGCGGCAGTGGTTCGGCAGAATCCCGTGGTGTTCGCACTGCACGCGGGACCGGATGCGCCGCCGGTGGATCTGGGTGCGGGCGAGGCAGCGCTTGCGAGCGATCTCGCGTTCGGCGAGCTGAGTGGCGCGATCCAGGTGCCGCCCGGTAGCTATCCGATCGACGTCTACGCGGCCGGCGGGCTCGACGTAGGCGACGCGCCCGTCGCTACGGTGCCCACGCCGGAGCTGGCGGCGGGTGAGCGCTATCTCGCCATCGCCACGGGTTTCCTCGCGCCTGCCGCGGGCGAGGGAAACTTCCAGATCCTGTTCGAGCGTGACGGATTCGACGTGGCAGGAGCCGGCGCGCGCGTGCGCGTGGTTCATGCGTCGCCGAACGCTCCCGCCGTCGACGTGGGCGTGGTCGCCGACGGCGGGTTCAGCGCCGTGGCGCCGCTTTCGGGACTCGAGTTCGGCGCCGCCTCGGACGAGGCGGGAGTTGCGCTTCCCGCAGGAACCTACACGTTGGGTGTCGCTCCGGCGGGAACCATGACGCCCGTCGCCACGTTCGGCGTGGCACTCGGAGGCGATCAGTCCGTGTTCAGCGTCGCCGCCGGTTCGTTGGGAGGCGGTGAAGGTCGCGAGAGCTTCCTGCTCATCGCGATCGACACCTCGGTGTTCCCTTGGGCCGCGGCGGCGGTCGCGCCCAACGCGTGAACGCCTGCGGCCGCGAGCCGCTCACACTTCATTCGGTAGCAAGCTTTCCGGGATCGCTACCGTGCCAGCAGCCCGGGAAGTCGGGGCGTCGGATCGGCCAGGGGGTCGTTCCGGCGCCCCATCTTTTCGGTCAGCTCACCCGCAGCACGATCTTGCCGACGTTCTCGTTCCGCTCCATGTGCTCGTGGGCCTCGCGCACCTGGGCCAGCTCGAACACGCGATCCAGCACCGGCTCCAAGAGGCGTCGCTCGAAGCGTGGCAGCACGGCGCGTGCGAACGCCTGCGTCGCGGCGATCTTCTCCTCGAGCGGCCGGGACCGCAGCACGCTGCCGAAGATTCGGAGTCGCTTGTTGAGGATCAGGTCCGCGCGCAGATTGGCAGGTCCCATGCCGAGCAGCCCGATCAGCACCATGCGCCCACACTTGGCCAGGCTCGCGAGGTTCGCTTCCCAGTAGCTCGGCCCCACGGTGTCGAGAATCACGTTCACGCCGGCGCCGCGCGTGTGCGCCTTCGCGACTTTCGCGAACTCCTCCGTGTTGCGGTCGATGGCCACGTCGAGGCCCAGTGCCTGGGCACGCGCGAGCTTGTCGGCAGAGCCGGCGGTGCCGAGAGTGGTTGCCCCCGCGCGGTGGGCGAGCTGCACCGCCGCCGTGCCCACCCCACCCGCGACGGTGTGGATCAGCGCGACTTCGCCCATGCCGAGACCCGCCTGTGTGAAGAGCGCGTCGTGTGCGGTGATGAAGACCTCGGGGATCGCGGCAGCCTCTTCCCAGCTCAGATGGGCCGGGACGCGCACCGCCATACGCGCGTGCGTGACGACCTTCTCGGCGTACCCGCCGCCGCCCAGGATGCCGAACACGCGATCACCCATGGCGTGCTCGGTGACGCGGGCCCCGAGCGCTTCGACCTCGCCGGCGAACTCGAGCCCGGGGACGTCGGCGGGCGAGTCGGGAGGTGCGGGATAGAGCCCGCGCCTTTGCAACAGATCCGCGCGATTGAGCGCCGTGGCGCGCACCGCGACGCGAATCTCGTCCGGGCCGGGCTCGGGTGTGGGGCGCTCGACGACGTCCAGTACGTCCGGCCCGCCGACCTCGCGAATCACGACCAGCTTCATGCGAGGCCCTCTCTCGGTCCGACGGTGGCGGGCAACGTGGCGCGCACGGGAGTCTCGACCGGCGTCAGCAGTGGGAGCAACACCCGAATGCACGTGCCGCTGACGGCGCTGCCGTCGAGGAGGATCGCGCCGTGGTGGGCGCGGATCACGGCAACGGCCACGAGCAGCCCCAGCCGGCGCGCAGTGGAGCCTGGAATCGCCGTCGGGTCGAGCCACTGCATCCGTCCTTCCACTCGCGGGCTCGGTCCCGAATGGCGGAGCTCCATCTCCGCGTAGGGGCCGGGAAGCAGGCCCAGCAGCGCAGGCTCTCGGTGGCGCGGGTCGGCGCTCAGCGTCACGCGCCGTGCCTCGATCACCATGCACTTGGGCTCGCTGCGCATGGCGTCGAGCGCCTCGCTCACGAGACGCTCGACGGCGCCACGCAGGCGCGACGGGTCGCCGGCGACGGGCAACGGATCGGCGGGCACGTCGCACGTGAACGACACCTCGCGGGGGATGGACTGGGTGAGTGTCGGCAGATGGTCGCGGAGCAAATGGCCGAGATCGAGGGTGTGCACGTCGAGCGCCGCCTCGCCGACGTAAGCGGACATCTGGCGGCACACTTGCGCGCCGCGGTGTACGGCCGTGCGGATGTCGTCGATGCACTCTCGATACGGCACGTCGGGCGCCACGTTGCGATCGATGAGGTCGATGGAGCCCAGGATCACGTGCAGTAGGTTGTTGAACTCGTGCGACACGCCGCGCGCCAGGGCCTCGGTGTCGCGAGCGCTCTGGATTTGGGCGACGAGGGCTTCGAGCCGGTGCTGCTCGGCCTCGGCGCGCTCCCGGGCGCTGCGCACCACGAAGTACCAGCGCGAACCGATCCACACCACGTGGCCGAAGGCGAACGAGAACGACGCCGAGAGCAGTGCGACACCGCCGACCTCGATCCAGTGGGTGTAGGCGAAGGCGCCGGCGCTGGTGAGGACCACCGCCCCCCACGGGACCGCGACGGTGGTGGTCACCAGCCCGAGCCGCTCGCGGGGCGGAACCAAGATGAACAGCGTGAAAGCCGGCACCACCACCGCGGTGTGGATCCACGGTGACTCGAGGGGCACGATTCGCCCCAGCACCGCGTACGTGCCGCCGGCGAACGTCACGATCGTGCCGCCCAGGAGCCGCATCGGGCTCTTTCCCGCGGCGGTCAGCCGCAGGGTGCCACGCGCCGCGAGCAACGCGATCACCGCGTAGGCGATGCGCCAGCCGCCGAGCAGAGCCAACTCGAACGGCATGTTCGCGAGCACCAGCAAGTCGATCGGCCACAAGAGCAGCATCAAGGACCCGGTCAGCACCAACAGGACCTGGCCCGCGCTTCCGCTGATGCGCGCGACGAATAGACGTAGCTCGACTTCTTCCGCCGAGGTGAGCGAGGGGCCCGCGAGCGCAGCTCGCATCCGTAGCAGCCACGCCCGGGCTGCCGCGGGAAGCTTGCCGCCAGGCGCCGGGCGATCGGGATGCGGCGGGCGCGAGACCGGTGGCGAGGCCTCAGACGGGCGGACCGTGCTGCTCGCGGACATGGGAACTCCCCGCACCGGACGGCGCCTCCACTCGTCGCGTCGCCGGTCGATCGAGGCTACCACGGTGCGCCGCGCAACGCTCGCGCATCACCGCCGTTTCGCGCTAGTCTCGCGCGACTCGCCGGGCGCACGCACGCGCGACGAGCCATATCTCGCGGAGGGGAATCGACATGAGTCCGATCAAGCGCCGACTCGGCGTCGGCTTGGTAATCGCCGTTCTCGCCGGTTGCGGCAACACCAGCATCAGCGAGCTCGAAACCATCACGAATCCGCCCAACCCCGGCGTGGAGACGCTGCTCCCGAAGGAGCGGCTGGGCATGAACCTGCTGCCCGCGGGCTCGGTGCCCGAGGACGTGGACGAGATCGCGCCGCTCGTGGGGGTGATCCGCACGCTCATCAAGCCGGACGTCAAGGACTACGTGGGGCGCCTCATCGACGGCGCGCCGGCGGGTGCGCGTTTCACGGTGATCCTGCCCGAAGAAGACGTGGACCTCGCGTTCGTGAGTCGGTTTTCTGACGACCCCAAGGTCATCGGCTGGGAGCTCGAGAACGAGCCCGAGAACTTTCTGCAGTGGACCGCGCAGGAGTACGTCGACTGGCTGAGGGACGTGGCGCCGCTGGTGCGCAACACCGCGGGCCGCGACCAGAAGATCATCGCGGCCTCCACCCGTCCGATGGTCCAGGACTTCCCGAACACCCTCAACTACAACAAGGACATGATCAGCGCGGGGCTGCTCGACGAAGTCGACGTGTTCAACATGCACGTCTACACGAAGCAATACGAGAAGCTGCCGTCGGTCGAAGAGGTGTTCGCGACGGCCCAGAGCCGTGGCGCCGAGGTGTGGGTGACCGAGGTGGGCGAGAACGAGCTCGCCGATCAACTCTCGTACTTCCTGCAGGTCACCGAGGTATACAAGCGTCTCGACATGGACGCTGATCGCTGGGTGATCTACGCGTGGAACGACGACACGCTCGGCTATTCGGTGAAGGCGCCCGATGGTACGCCCGGTCCACTGCTCCAGGCGATGATCGATCGGGACGGCTGAAGAACCCGAACGCGGCGCATCGCCGCGAGCGGCGGTGATCCGCGCACGACCCCCGTGTTACCGGAGATCGGAACATGCACCAACCAACCTCGAAGCGCCGCACTCCCTGGATCTACGCGCTCGCCGGCGTGATCGCCCTCGCGGGCTGCAGCAAGATGTACTACGCCACGTGGGAGAAGCTCGGAAAAGAGAAGCGCGACCTACTGCGCGACAACGTCGCGAAGGTCCAGAAGGAACAGGACGCGGCCCAAGAGCAGTTCAAGGACGCGCTCACCCGCCTGAAGGAGATGACGGGATTTCAGGGCGGCGAGCTCGAAAAGCAATACGAGAAGCTCAAGAAGGACTACGAGACGAGCGAGGCGCGCGCCAACGACGTGCGTGACCGCGTCCAGAAGATCGACAAGATCGCCAACGATCTCTTCACGGAGTGGGACGGAGAGATCAACCAGGTCTCGGAGGCGAGCTACCGCACGACGATGCGTCGCCAGCTCGACGACACGAAACGCAAGTATCAAAGCCTCGCGAGCGCGCTGCACCAGTCGGAAGCGAGCATGGATCCGGTGCTGCGCAAGCTGAAGGACCAGGTGCTGATGCTCAAGAGCAGCTTGAACGCCGCCGCGATAGGCGGGATCCAGGCCGAAGCCAAGTCGATCGAGCGCGACATCGACTCGCTCGTGAAGGACATCCAGAACTCGATCAAGGTCGGCAACGAGTTCATCGCTCAGCTTCCGGCGGAGTGAGGCGTGCCGCCGCGGCCGAGACACGGGATCGTGGCGGTGCTCGCCTGGGCGGTGGCGAGCCCGCTCGCGGTTGGTGCTGAACCTGCCGACGGTTCGCAGACCGTGCCGCACGCCTCCGCGTCGACGGTGAGCGAGGTCTTGCCCCAGGGTGTCGTGGTCGATCGCATCGACTGGGCTGGTTCCCCTCAGTCCGCGAAAGTGGTGATCGTCGAGAACGACTTCGGCGACATCCGCGCGCGCGGGTCGGAAGGAGACGAGGCGGTGTCCGTGCACGCCGTGGTTCAGCGTCTCGACAGCGTGGGCGAGAAGCTCACGCTGGGGATCGAGCGTGTGGGCGATGCGTTGCGCATCCGCGTCGAGTATCCGCTGCTCGCCGCGCCGGACCCCGAGCTGCGTGCCCGCCGGCCGCGCCTCGATCGGGCCGACCTCGCGGTGCTCGTGCCGGACGATGTCCGGCTCGAGGTCGCCACGCGGCAGGGTTTGGCCGAGGTGAAGGAGTTCGGGGGCGACATCGAGGTGCGCACGGGGAGCGGTGACGCTCGGGTGGTCGGCAAGCGGTCGGTACGCGTGCGCACCGTCTCGGGGGCGATCCTGGCCTATCTGCGCAAGCCGGGTTGGTCTGGACCGATCGGGTTCGAGTCGGATTCGGGAGCGATCGACCTCACGCTGCCGGCGGGGTCGAGTGCTTCGGTGCACGCGGAGACGACGGGCAAGCTGGAGCTCGGATACCCGGTGGTCTCACAATCGAAGGGTGGCTCGCAGCATGCGGAGCTCACGCTCGGCGCCGGCGGGTCACCGGTCATCGTCAGCAGTCGCAGTGGCGCAGTCCGGGTGGTTCCGGAGTCGCGCTGACGCGAGAGGGAGGGGGGCAGCATGAGATCACGCGGTTGCGCAATCGCAGGCGCGAGGTGGGCGTGGAGTGGCGCGCTCGCGCTCGCGTTCGTCTGTGCGGGAGCAGTGACGGCGTACGCGCAGAACCTGCCGATCCAGGTGGAGCAAAGCCAGGCGGTGGGGGCGGTCTCGGTCGACGTCGACTTGCGCACCCTCCCCAAGGCCCCGGAGTGGAAGCCGGGTGATCCGATCGTGGAGATTCCGCTGCGCCGCAAGCCTGCTGCGAACGGCCTCGAGTTCACGCCGGCCCAGCCGCAGCTCGACCCGCTCCTCGGCGCGCAGGCTGGGGTGGGCGGACCGAGCTCGCAGGCTTTCTCGACGCCGGTCGTCAACGTCACCGGCCAGGGATACAGCGGCGTCAACCCACCGGATCCGAGCGGCGCCGCTGGCCCCAATCACTACATCCAGATGATCAACGGCAGTGGAGGTGCGCTCTACAAGGTCTACGACAAGACTGGAGCCACGGTCGCAGGTCCGACGAGCCTCGACACCTTGGGCAGCGGCTCGTGCGCCAACGGTCTCGGCGACCCCATCGCGCTCTACGATCGCCTCGCCGATCGCTTCTTGCTCACCGAGTTCGCGTCCCTCGGCAATCACCTGTGCGTGTACGTGTCGAAGACGTCGAACCCGGTGACCGGGGGGTGGTGGGCGTACGACTTCTCCGTTTCCCAGTTTCCGGACTATCCCAAGTACGGCGTGTGGCCGACCGCGTACTTCGTCGGCACCAACGAGTCGAGCCCGGCGCTTTACGCCCTCGACCGCACCAAGATGCTGAGCGGCCTCGCGGCCACGTTCATCCGCCTGACCGGCCCGGTTCTCGCTGGTTTCGGCTTCCAGATGATCACGCCCGCGAGCTTCGACGGTGTCGTCGCGCCGCCCGTGGGATCGCCGGGGTGGTTCGTGCGGCATCGCGACGACGAGGTTCACAACGTCGGCAGCAACAACCCGAGTGTGGATTACCTCGACCTCTTCGCCTTCACGCCCAACTTCACGACACCCGGCAGCAGCACGCTGGTCGGCCCGACCTCGATCGCCATCGCGTCGATCGACTCCGATCTGTGTGGGCTCACGTCGTTCTCGTGCATTCCGCAGCCCGGCACCACGGTCAAGCTGGATCCGCTGCGTGAGGTGGTGATGCAGCCGGCTCAGTACCGCAACGACGTGGGCGGGCACGAGACCATGATCGGCAGCCTCGCGACGGACGTCACCGGTACCAATCAGGCGGGCGTGCGCTGGTTCGAGCTGAGGCGCAGCGGTGGCGGCGCCTGGACGCTGTTCCAGGAGGGCACCTACTCGCCGAATTCCACGAATCGTTGGATGAGCTCCGCGGCGATGGACAAGAGCGGCGGCGTGGCGGTCGCCTACAGCGTGTCGTCGAGCAGCGTGAATCCGGGCCTCAAGTACACGGGCCGGCTCGCGAGCGCACCGGCGGGCACGTTGCCCGAGGCCGAGACCACGATCGTCAATGGCGTCGGCTTCGACTCGTCGAATCGCTACGGCGACTACCACCACCTCGCCATCGATCCCGCCGACGATTGCACGTTCTGGTTCACCGGGATGCGCGCGGCGAGCGGTCAATGGTCCACCCAGATCGCCGCATTCAAGTTCGACTCGTGCGGAAGCGGCGGGGTGTGCACCGACGGTGACGGTGACGGCTACGGTGATCCGGGCGACGCCTCGTGCCCCAACGGCTCAGCCACCGACTGCAACGACTCCAACGCCTCGGTCAACCCGGGCGCCACGGAGATTCCTGGCAACGGCATCGACGACGACTGCAATCCCGCCACTCCCGATTCGTCGTGCGCCGACCTGGATGGCGACGGCTACGGCAACCCCGGCCACGCGTCGTGCCCGAATGGTTCGGCGACCGACTGCAACGATTCGAGCGCCGCAGTGAATCCGGGCGCCACGGAGATTCCTGGCAACGGCATCGACGACGACTGCAACGCCGCCACCAGCGACTGCAAGGATCTCGACGGCGACGGCTACGGCAACCCTGCTTCTCCGGCCTGTACCAACGCTTCCCTCGACTGCAACGATTCGAATGCCAACGTGAACCCGGGCCGCACCGAGATCCCCGGTAACGGCATCGACGACGACTGCAACTCGGCCACACCGGGCGGCTGCTCGCAGCCCTGATTCGATCCTTCCACGCCGATGTCCACGGGGCGCCCTCGACGGGGCGCCCCGCTTTCGTTTCGTCACGGCCTTGGGATGCGTGGCGGCTGTGGGCCGCCCGCCTCCCTCGGCGTTGCCCGTCTCGTGTGCTCTGTGGCAAGACCACGGGAGGATCCAACCACTCACGGGAGGATGTGCTCATGAAGACGACGAAGTGGATCGTGACCGCGGTGGCCGTCGGCGCCGCATTGACGTGCGGATCGATGGCGCAGGCCGGTGACCCGCTCGCGGGTGCGACCAAAGCGCTCAACAAAGCGGCCGAGGCCAAGGCGACTGCCGATCAGGCGGCGGCCACGGCGACGGGCGCCGCTGCAACGGCCCAGGGGGCTGCCTCGGGCGCGGAAGCCGCGGCGACCGGTGCAGTCGATTCGGCCAAAGGTGCGGCTGCTGCTGCTGTGAACGATGCCAAAGCACAAGCGGCAAACGCGCTGGAAGGCGTGAAGGCCGAAGCGCAAGCTCAGGCCACGGGCGCTGCTGCGCAAGCCACTGGCGCGGCCGCCGGAGCCGCAGGTACCGCCGCGGAGAAGGTCAATGCCGCGACTCAACCTGCCGCCAACGCCGTCGGTGCCGCGCAGGACTTGACCAAGGGCGTGAAGTAACGCCATTCCCGCCCCAGCGAAGTACGCCCCGGTATTCGCCGCCATCCTGCTGGACTTCGCGCGCGAGTCCGGTAGCGCAGTCACCCATCGGCCCGGGCTCGTCGGAGCTCGGGCCGATGGCTATCTTGGCCGCGCGGTGACGTCGTCCACGTCGTCGCGTGGATCGTTCCCACTCCCCGCCCGCGCATTCCGTGGGGCGGGGGGCTAGAGAAGCCCCCCGAGGCAACATCAGCTAGCCCTGAAGCAAGCGTCTCGCGCTTACTTCAGGGCTAGCGGCCGAGGCATTCGAGCTCCATGTCTACGCCCATCCGCCTCACCGGCTGTCGCCAGCACAACCTGAAGGGTTTCGACCTCGAGATCCCACGCGGCCGGTACGTGGCGGTGACGGGCGTCTCCGGCTCGGGCAAGAGCTCCCTCGCGTTCGACACGCTCTTCGCCGAGGGCCAGCGGCGCTACGTCGAGTCGTTCAGCGCCTACGCGCGCCAGTTTCTGGAGCGCATGAACCGGCCGGCGATCGACGGCGTGGAAGGGATCCCGCCCGCGGTGGCGATCGAGCAGGGCAACACCGTGCGCTCCAGCCGCTCCACGGTGGGCACGGTCACGGAGATCCACGACTACGTGAAGGTGCTGTTCGCGCGGGCGGGCGTGCGTCATTGCGATCGCTGCGATCGTCCCGTTCGGCGCGCGACTCCCGACACCGTCGCCGAAGAGCTGCTCGAGAGCAGCGTCGGCCGCAACGTGCTCGTGGGCTTCGACGCGCCGACGGCGC
>CAYVDO010000135.1:10607-17694 GCA_964450125.1 uncultured bacterium | reverse complement strand
ATCGAGATCGATCCAGATCGCCAGCAACGCGGTGCCGAGCGCCCTGACCACCATCGCGTCGAGCTGGCGACCCGGGCTCGTTCGAGGTTCCGACGTCACGGTTACGTGGCCGTGAACTCGGGTCACGTCGCGGACACGAGCCTCGACCCGGCGGGGTGCGATCATAAAATAGACAATATCTTTACAATATATATACAACAGGTTATACATGTGTCGCTGTCCGACGCCACCCGTGGCCCCGACGACTGCCGGGGATCCCATGCTCTCCACGTTCGCGAACGCAGCGCTGTTCCAAGTCGCGTGGTTCGTGTGCGTGTGGGGAGCCGCGCAGGGTCGACCGGCGGTCGCGGTAACCGGGTCCGCGCTGGCCGTCGCGTGGCACCTGGTCCAGAGCCCGCGGCGCGTGCGGGCGCTGGCGGTGGTGGTGGCCGGTGCCAGCGCGGGCCTGTTCGCCGACACGGTGCTCGTGCGCGTCGGGCTGCTCGCGTTTCCGACCGAGGCGGAAGCGAGCTGGTCGCCGCCCTGGATGGTGGCGCTGTGGGCGGCGTTCGCGACCACCGTCGGGGAGTCGCTCGCCTGGCTGAGCCGCAGGCCGATTCCCGCGGCGCTCCTGGGAGCCATCGCCGGCCCGCTCAGCTACGGCGCAGGTGCTCGTCTGGGTGCGATCGAGCTGAGCGGCGAGCTGGTGGTCACGGCCATCGGGATTGGTTTGGCCTGGGCGCTCGCTCTCCCAGCCCTGGGTGCCCTCGAGCGCCGCCTCGTTCGCGGCACAGAGCAGCAGGTGCGGGGTCATCGCGCTGCGGACGAGGGATCGGCGCCGCGCGATCTTCGCGAAGCGATCGGGCTCGAATGAAAAGGGGGAATCCCATGTTGAAGCGGATCAAGTACGTGAGCCGGTTCCGCCGTGGCCTCACCCACGCCGACCTGCAGCGCATCGGCGAGCAGTCGGAACGGAACAACCGGCGCGAAGGGATCACGGGCCTGTTGATGACGGAGGGGGGCGTCTTCCTGCAGATCGTCGAGGGTCCGCCCGACGCGGTGGATCGCCTCTACGAGCGGATCCTCGCCGACGATCGTCATCGCGACGTGGTGCTGATCGCGTCGGAAGCAGGAGCGGAGCGCCTGTTCCCCGGTTGGACCATGCGCGTGATCGACCTCAAATCGGGAGACCCGAGGACCGAGCCGTTGCGGGCACTCTTCGATGCCGTGGTCGCCACACGAGGGTTGCTCGATTCGCTCACGCGCAACTTGGAACGCGCTGTCTGGACCGAGCTCACCGGACCACCCGTCGGGCGGCAGGCGTCGGGGCGCCGGGCACGGCCCGCCCGCTCGACCGCCATGCGCGCCGATCCCGCGTGACACGTGATCACTCGAGCCGCATGCCGGTGGCGTTCGTCCGATCAGACCGCGCCGGCGAGGTCGAGCTCGACGCCCGTCGTGAACCGAGACCGTACGGCGCGCTCGGCTGGCGCGGTGCCAGGCAGCGCCCGCAGCCTCGTTCGTGCCGAGACTTCCGGCATTCGAAGCCGGTAGGGACGATCGAGCGCTTGCGCGACGAGCACCTGCACGGAGGCGACGGCAAGGGCGAGGATCGCGGTCGAGACGACCAGCGCAATGAAGTCGAAGGTGGGCGCGGCGATTGGGGCCATGGTCTTTCCTCCTCGAGGACGATTCGAGCAACGTTCGAATCGTTCGCGGCGAATGTGCGCTCGCGCTGAGGGGCTGAAAAGCAATTTGCGACGAACCACGACCTTCGACGGTCGAACGGCGGAATGCGCCGACGAACGGCGAGCGGCGTGAGCCGTCTTCGGCAGTCTCGGAGCCTGGTTGCGTCGGTTCCGCGTCATGCGACCGGCCAGACGCGGCCGCGCATCCGCGCGGCGTACCCGAGCGCCAGCTCCTCGCGAACGGTGACGAGATCGACGAGGTACTTCGCGCCTACCCGGCGCTCGCGCGTGAAGACGTCCTCGCCTGCTCCCAGTACGCGGTGCTGCTCGCACCGGAACGAGTGATCGTCAGCGCAAACGCCGCGGGACGTTCCGGCTCGAGACTCAGGCGTTCACGGGCGCCGCACTCGGACCTTTCGCGGCGTCGCGACGACCACACAGCCGGTCCAGGTCGACGCATCAGGAGATCGAAACCAGCCCGTGACGTACTCACACAGCCGCCACTGATCGTCCTGAGGGACTCGAGCGAGCAGCAGGCCTGGATGCGTGCCGGGAACGAAACGCCGGATATCCGAGAAGTCGAGGTCCTGAGTGATGAAGAAGCGCCCCGCGTGCTGCGCAGCCGACCAAACGCGATCGTCCGTCTCGCCCGCCAAGTCTTCCTGTGGGACCGTGTCCACGTCGTAGCCGAGCGCGCCGAGCTGGCCGACGAGGCGGACCGGAAGGTTCTCGTCGAGCTTCAGCCGGATCACAGCCTGGCGCCGAAGGGCTCGGCCGGCGGTGCGGGGAGGTCTTCACTGGCCGAGTCAGCGGCGAACGCGATCACGGCTCGAACGTCTTCGCTCGTCAATGTCGGGAAGTCCGCGAGAATGACTTCCGGCGTCTCGCCATGTGCCAGGTACCCGAGAACCGTTCGGAGCAGCACGCGCGTGCCTTTGATGGTGGGCTGGCCGCCGCAGATCGCTGGGTCACGCGTGACGTGGTCTTGCCAGTGCATATCGTCCGCCGGTCCGCGGTGGCACGAGCGCCACCTCGACGCCCCATCCTACTCGAACAGCAGCGCGGTGGGTTCCCCCTCGTTCGCCGCTGCTCGTCGCTCTCGCTCAAGTCCATGACGCCGGTCCGCGACGCAGCGCGCGGGGCCTAGCGTTGAACGAAGAGTCCCACCTCGAACCGATCGGTCTTGGTGGTGTTGGCGCCCGCAACCATCGAGGAGTAACCGAGCTGGATGCCGAGCCCCTCCCAGGCGTACCAGAGCTGACCACCCACGGTGAGCCACTCTTGATCGTTGAGCACCGTCACGCGGGTCGCGGGATCGAGGAACAACAGATCCTGGGTGATGGTGTCGGGAGCGGGTCCATTGCGAAGGCTCTCGGTCCCACTCACGAATGCCGCGACACCGAAACCCCAGCGGCTGGTTCCGAGCTTGGCTTCCCAGTCGAAACGATCCGAGAACTCGCCGTGCTCGAGGTCGGCGAGCACGTACGCGGCCGTCAGGTCGACGAACATCCAGGACACGAGCGGGCCCGACGAAGCCGCGAGCCCGAGCGATAGATCGGTGGTGCCGTTGCCGAGGGCGATCTCGTCGTCGGCAGAGTTGATCGTCTCGAGCCTGAGTGCTCGGACCGACGTCGAATAGGTCGGGATGCGGGCCACCGCCCGAAGCGACGCGGGGAACGGCGTGGCGACGAACTGATAGGCAAGCCCCGCGTTCACGTCTCCGAAACCACTCGAGCGCTGTTCGACGGGGAAGCGAATGCCGAAGACGTCGAGAGCGAAGCGTTTCTCGATGTCTTTCCATTCGGTCGCGACGATCAGATCGAGGCTCTCGAGGAGACCGATCTGCGCGTACAAGCCGAAGCTCGTGTCGCGGTAACTCGCGTCCGTTGCCAGCGCACTGGTGATTCGGTCGAGGAATGCAGTCGAGGTGAGGCTGACCTCGTCGCCGTCGCTGGCGAAGCCGCTCTTCCCGTCGCTCTGGGAGTAGTACGTCTTGAGGTAGAGGTGACCCAGGCCGCCCCGTGCATCGGCGCCGGCTCGCGCCGGGGTCGTTGCGAGACAGGTCACCGTCACCAACGCCGCGAAAACGGCGATCCGGCTCGCGCGAGTGGGCTCCTGAGCCGACCAAGAGGCGTTTACTTCGTGCGGCGGTCCGCCGATACGTCGCTCGTTGCGCATGGCGCGGAAGAGTAGCGACGCCTTCCCGCGAACGTCGAGCCAACATCGAACCCTCGGCGCGCACCGTCCCGCTCGGTGCGTGGTGGCGGTTCGGGTAGCCGTCCCACAGCCCGTAAGCGAGCTCGTGCTCAAAGATCAGCTGCACCGCCTCGGGAGATCGAAGCCAGCTCGTGACCAGGTCGCAGCGCCGCGCAGCCGGCTTGCCACCGCGTCCACGGCGCGTACCACGCCGGCTCGATCGCCCGGGCCCGCGGGTGAAGAGCACCCACGCGAACTTGCACCCCATCGACCTCGTCGCGCCACGTGCGCTCCCCGACCCGGTGCCTCTCGGGCACCGCCTCGCCCTCCGGCCGAACGCGCGACCAGGGGTGCGACGGAACGAGCGAGGCGCACGGAGGGGCTGCCAGCAGGAGCAGAAACCGGGCGGAGGTCAACGCACTTCGGGGAATGGCACCCTCCGCGGTGGATCGGACTCCAACTATCCGACGCCCGCGCCCGCGCCAGCGGACACCGAGAGCTCCCCCGCAGACCCCTCAGCCCGAGATCAGTCCCCGGTGACGGGCACCAGCGCGTGGTGGTCGCCACGCCGCTCGAATGCGACCCGTTGCCGCGTGCCCAGCGACGGTGCGTTCGGCCCGAACCATGCGCGCATCAGGCTCGGGCAGCACGTTGGCCGTGGTCCCCGGCCGGCGGAATGAGCCCAACGCCACTTCGACGACGTTCGCCTCGAACGCGTCGTCAAATACCACTCGCTACCAGACGCGGGGGATGTCCGTGCGACCCTTGGGCGCGTTGGGCAGGCGCAGGATCGGCCGGCCACGGGAGTGGCTTATCACGCAGATGATGTGGTCGCCGGCTCAGGCTCAGCCGCCCCCGCGTTGCAGATACTGCGCAATCCGGAGGTCCACCAGCTCGCGCACCATGTCTTGGAAAGATTCGCGCTCGCTCGCCGGCATGTCGAACGTCGAGCGGAACGTCGTGCCGTCGTAGCTGAAGTACACGCGCCCCCCGGAACCCTTGCCGCCAGCCCAGGCGGCAATCGGGTTGATCTCCAGGTACTTCCGCAGCTCGGTGTCGCTCGCCAGCGCGGGGCCGACGTCGTTGCGGAGCTTCGGTGAAGCATCCGCGGCACGGCGGAAGGCACCCACCAAGCGCTCGATCGAGAGCGCTCCCGGGAGCGCGTCTTCGCTCAGGAGCGCTCGCAGCAGCACCATCTTGAAGCTCTTGGTCATCGGTGTGACCTCGAGCATCGCGAGGAACGACTCGGACCGAGCAAGCGCCGCCGTCTGCTCGTCCGTGAGATCGCCCATCTCCCGTACCAGCCCGAACCATGAGCCGTGCGCCTCGCGCGCACCTTTAGGGCTGATGTCTGACATCAGCACGTCGACCGCGCTGGGCCGCTCGCCGTGCTCCTCCCGGTAGCTCTCGTAGAAGCTCACGAGCTTGTCGAGCGCGGTGGCGCTGCGATCGGCGAGCCGTTCGAGGATCTCGAGCGCTTCCAGCTCGTACGTCACCTCGCAGCCTGGCGGAAGCCCGAGTCGCGCCGTGCGGTAGGCACGGAGCGCATCGCGAATCGCTGCCGAGCCCTCGTCGAGAGCAAGCAGCGCCCGCAGCTTGAGCAGGAACGAGCGGTGGTTGCCGATGTAGTCGACCACGGTGAGGTGGGTCTTCCCGTCGGCCCGCCGCAGCCCGCGCCCGAGTTGCTGCAGGTACACGATCCGCGACTCGGTCGGGCGGAGCATCAGGACCGCGTCGATCGCGGGGACGTCGAGGCCTTCGTTGAAGACGTCGACCGAGAACAGCACGTCGAGCTCACCCGCCGCGAGTTGGCTCAGCGCGATGGCTCGCGCGTCCGAGCCCGGCTCGCTGTGCACCGCGGCGGCGCGCACGCCGTGGTCACGAAAGAACTCGCGCATGAACGTCGCGTGGCGGACTGACGCGCAGAAACCGAGTGTGCGTCGCCCCGGGCCGGCGTGCGTGCGCCACTCGTCAAGCGCGTTCGCAGCGCGGGTCCGAGTCGCGAGCGCGAGGTCGAGCGCGGTCTCGTCGAATCGCCCGCTGCGCCATGGGATGTTCGAATAGTCCACTTCGTCCGGCACTCCGAAGTAGCGAAACGGCACCAGCGTCCCACAACCGATCCCCTGATGGAGGTCGCAGCGATACACCAGATTCTGCTGACACAGCGCGAGCAAGTCGGCGCCGTCCGTGCGCTCAGGCGTGGCGGTGAGGCCGAGCAGGAACCGGGGCGCGAAGTGCTCGATGACGCGCCGGTAGCCGGGCGCCTCGGCGTGGTGGAACTCGTCGATCACCACGTAATCAAACGCTTCCGGCGAGAAACACTTGAGGCATGCTGGGCGGCCGAGCGTCTGCACCGACGCGAAGAGAACATCGGCGTCCATATCCTTGGCGGTACCCGTGTAGAGCCCGAGCCGGCCCTCGGGACGGATGCGCCGGAAAGTCTTGAGCGCCTGCCGCAGAATCTCGTCGCGATGCGCGACGAACAGCACACGGCGGAAGCGCTCGGGGCTCGCGTCGAACGCGGAGAGCCAGGTCTTGCCGAGGCCCGTCGCCATCACGACCAGGCCGGCGCGGTAGCCAGCCGCTCGCGTCTCCTCGAGCAGCGTGAGCGCCTCGCGTTGCTCCGCTGACGGCTCGGGGGGCGGCTCGGGAGCCTCCAGCGGTGCGGCGTCGTCGCGTCCAGCCGCAATGGCGCGACGAGGTGACGCGAGCGCGACCCGGCGTCGCGCGCGGTAGCGCTCGACCCACGTTTCCGTTAGCGGGACGGTCGCCGGATGAGCGAATAGCTCGTCGAACGCGCTAGCGACCGCCGCGAACCCGGCGGCATCCCGGCTCGACAGCACGCGGAAGTTCCACTCCACCGCGTCGGTCAGCGCCGAGTGGCTGAGGTTCGAGCTGCCGACGAGCGCCACCGTGTCGGAGCCGCTCGCCGCGTGGAACACGTAGGCCTTGGGGTGGAAGCTGCGCACACCGCCCGTCTCGAAGATCCGCACGTCAAACGCCCCCGGGCGTGCGCCGAGCGCGAGGTCGTGCAATCGCGCGAGTGCGTCGGGATCGGTGACGTCGAGGTAGTCGCCCGCGATGAGCCGCACGCGCGAGCCTTCGCGCGAGAGCAACTCCTCCAGAGAGGGGCCGAGGCGGTCGAGGCCGCTACGCTGCACGAACGCGACGGCGAGATCCATCCGCAGCGTCCGCGCCATGTGGACGCGCAGGTGATCGATCAA
>CAYVDO010000135.1:0-10597 GCA_964450125.1 uncultured bacterium | reverse complement strand
ATCGCCTTCACCGACGATGAGCGCGCGAGGGTGCGGCAGCGCGGCTAGCTCGGCCACGGGCGGTGTGGCCACGACGCTCGCGCGGTCGCGCGCGACGTCGGCCGGAGCCACTGGGCCGCTCGCCGGAATCTCGGGAGCGATCGTCGGATCGTAGTGCCCTTTACCCGGCATCAGATGCCTGACGCCGCCCCGTGGGTTCGGCACGTCGCCCGTCCAGCGCGGGATGAGATGCACGTGGAGGTGCATCACCGTCTGTCCCGCCGAGAGGCCCGCGTTCACGCCGATGTTGAAGCCATCCGGCGGCCGATCCGCGAACCGCTCGAGCACGCGCCTCCGCGCCTCCTCGATCGCCACCGTGAGCGCGCGGTGCTCGTCCTCGCTCGCATCGAACCACGTCGCGACGTGCCGTCGCGGAATGAGCAGCGCGTGCCCCGGCGAAACCGGGTATCCGTCCCACAGCCCGTAAGCGAGCTCGTGCTCGAAGATCAGCCGCGCCGCGTCGGGCGCGCAGAAGGGACAGGCGTCAGTCACGGCCAAGCGAGAGTGCGCCGCTGATCACGCGGCGAACTTGTTCTCGTTGTGCCACGCGAGCAGCTCGCGCGAAGGACGGAGCGACTCGTGTTGCGGGAGGACGGTCAGGGGTTTGCCGTGGTGGGCGTAGTAGTCGCGGCCGTTCGAAAACTCTTCGCGGATCTTGCGGCTCACCTCGACAACTAGGTCGGGAGTGATCGTGACGTATCCGGCATCGAAGAGGTGGTGGATGTCCGCCCGCATCAAGAGCCCGTTGGGTACGGAATGAGGCCCGAGATCGGCGTAAGGCCGAATGTGCGCGGCTTCGAGCGCTGGCAACGTTCGCTCTCCCGTGATCGCACAACGCCGGTCGTACGCGGACATGATCGCCATCCGGAAAGTTCCCTGTCCCAGGCGCGCGCGGGCCAGATACTCGGCCCCATAACGCCCGGGGAGCTGGTCGTGCACAAGTGTCGCGGGTTCGATCGGCCCGGAAGCAGGCGTCCGCTGCGTCTGCAGTCGCTCTTGAATCGATGACCACAACTGCGCCCCTTCGCCGGCAGTCGCGTCGTACCCCTTCCAGACCTGGGTATTCATCTTGAAGGTCGGCGGAAGCGCGATCACCTCCTCCGGTTCGAAGAAGAACGGCTGCGCGAGGGCGATGCACCCGATCTTCGGGTCGTGCTCGTCGCTACCGCCGTACTTCAGGATCCGGCGACGGAATGAAGTGAGATCGGCGACGCCGTTTCGGTCACCGAACGCGGACCACGCAATCGACACCGGCAACACCTGGTGGCTGACGAAGAACGCACCACCGGCGATGTAGTTGCGCGGGCTGTGAAGCTTGAAGAGGACCAGGCCGCCCGGTTCGAGGAGGTGAAAGCCCTGCAGTGACCGCGGACGCGCCAGAAGTTCACCTCATCGGGCCGCCGCTCGGCGAGAAAATCGAACCAATCGTTGTCGGTAACGGCAACCACGATCCGCATGGCCGACGGATCCTAGCCCAGTGGTGAGCGGTGCCGAAAGACGAGCGGCGCGTCACTCACCCCGCCGCGTGGATCGTTCGTCGGTGAAGGTTCGCACCACCGCCCGCGCCGTCTCTCGCTCCACTCTCGGGTAGCGCGCGATGAGGAACCAGGCGAGTACCTCCCTCGCCACGGCAGCCGTGCCGCTGCGGTAGTTCGTGTTCACGACGAGGACGGTGGGGACGATCGGCATCGCGCCGAGAAAGCGGCGGGGGTTGGGCGTGGCGAAGGCGCGAGCGCCCTCCGAGGGAGTGAGAATGCGGCAGCGCTCGCGCGTCCCGCCTTTCAGCGGAGCAGCATCAACGACGAGAGCGGCAGCGCCACGATCTGTGGGTCGGGGTGTTGACCGACGTCGTTGCGCGTAACGAGCACGCCGAAGGGCGCGCGGTTGACCGTTCTCGCCAGGAACGCGTTCAAGCCCGCGATGTCGCGAACGGGATCGATCGCGGCCTGGTACTCGACCTCGACGGGGATGCGGTGGGTGCCGATGGTCAGCACGAAGTCGACCTCGGGCTCCGTGCCGCGCTGGGGGTAGTGCGCGAGGTCGAGCCCGCCGATCGTGGAGAGGGTCGCGCCGACCGTGCTTTCGGCGAGGTGACCGGCGATCACCGTGAGCTCGGGAGCGGCCGCCAGTAGCACCGGGTCCAAGGGGAACCACCTCGTTAGGCCAGCGCGCGCAGGGCGTGGTCGGCGAGGCACGAGCGCGAGCCCTCGCGCCCGACGGAGCGGGCGCGCTCCACCGAAGGAGGATCGGTGGACAGATGGGAGCGCTGCGGGGGAGCGCGGTCGCGCTCGAGCCGGATCTCGAGGGGGTCGATGGCTCGGACCAGCAGGGTGTCGGCCAGAAACTTCAGGTAAGTGCGCACCCGCTGATCGCCCAGGTTGGCGCCGAGCGCGCCACGAATCTCGTCACGGCGCCTCCCACAGCGCCCGGATCGGCACGGCGAAGAACGACTCGCCGAACGACAAGCTCGTCGTGCCGTCGTAGAGCACGACGCCGCGGGCGAAGCGCCGGCCGGCGGCGTCCTTGAGCTTGCGCAGGCCGCGAAAGTCACCAGCCGTGACCGTCGCCGCGGCCTTGACTTCGATGCCCGCGACCGCGAGCGCACCGCGCTCGACGACGATGTCCACCTCGTAGCCGTCCCGATCACGAAAGTGATGCAACGCGAGCGGATGCTCGTGCCAGCTCGCCTGCCGCCTCAGCTCTTGGAACACGAAGGTCTCGAGCACCTGTCCGAGCAGGGCGCGGTCCGCCTGGAGCGTCCTCGCGTCGGCGCCAAGCAGCGCACAAGCCAGGCCGGTATCGCCGATGTGCAGCTTGGGCGTCTTGACCAGCCGGCTGAGCCGGTTGCTATGCCAGGGCGGAAGTTCTTCCACCAGGAAGATCCGCTCGAGCAAGGTCAGGTAGTCGCGGATGGTCTGCCGGCTGAGATGGTACGGCGCGGCCAGGTCGGAGACGTTGAGCAGGTGCGCCGTCTGCGCGGCCGCCGCAGCGAGCAGGCGTGGCACGGCATCGAGCGAGGCGATTCGCGCGAGCTCACGCACGTCGCGCTGCACGATCGTCTCGACGTACGCCTCGTACCAGCGTGCCCGCCGCCGGCCGGCCGGAAGCCGGAGCGCTGCCGGATAGCCGCCGGCGGCGATGCGCTCGGGAAGCTCCGCGCCGAGACGCTCGTACGGGCGCATCCGAAAGCCCCGTTCGAAGAGGCGATCGAGGAATGAAGGGGACTCGCCGGCAAGCTCGCATTGCGCCAGCGGGTGCAGACGCACGATCGCCATGCGGCCTGCGAGGGAATCGCCGAGCTTCGGCAGCAACAGCACGTTGGTGGATCCGGCCAGCAGGAAGCGCCCCGGCCGTCGGTCGCGGTCGATCGCTGCTTTCAGCGTCACGAACAACTGCGGCACGTGCTGTATCTCGTCCAGGATCACGCGTGCGGGGAGGTCGTCGACGAAGCCGACCGGATCCGTCGTCGCGGCGCCGCGGATCGCTTCGTCGTCGAAGCTGAAGTACGCGTAACCCGCGCGCGCCCCGACGCGCTGCGCGAGCGTCGTCTTGCCGCTCTGGCGCGGGCCGTGGATCAGCACGGCTGGAGAGTCTTCGAGCGCCTCGATCAGCCGATCGGCGGCGAAGCGACGATGGAAGGTCGTATCCGGCACCGGCTGATCGTAAGGTTCACCTTCGGCTGATTGCAACCTTCCGTGTCGGCTGATTGCAACCTAGGCCTTCGCCCATCGCCAGGTTGGTTGGCGCGCGGCGCTCACCTCACCACCGCCCATCGCAAAGCCGCTCAGCTCGGCGAGCTCGTCGAACTGGACGCGAAAGATCTGACGCGGAGGCACGCCGCGCGCGATCAGGTCCTCCAGCACGTGGAGCTGCGACGTGGTCTTGCCGATCTGCCGCGCGCCGCGCACGACGACGATCGGCGCCAAACGGTTGGCCAGCCGCGCGTGGATCTGCTGGACCAGGTGACGGCGATGCTTGGGAAGCGCGGGGCCAGGCTTTCCCTCCCACCAGGGATTGAGACGCCGGAGCGTCAAACCGATCTCGCCGGGTAGGCGGACGGATGAAGTCAGCGGTGCCTGGGTCGCCATGCGCCGATGTTGGCAGGTCACCGCGTTGAGTGCACGAGTACTCGGGGCGGGAGGGCGCAGAGACCGATCCGGTGGGCTTCGAGGGGAGCGGACGCGCCGCCACCCGGCCGGCTCGAGCGCTTGGGCTCGACGGCGCCTACGGGGCTCAGACCGCCGATTCGGTGAGAACTTCGACGTTCAGGCAGGGCAGCGCGCGCGGTGTCACCCGGGCGCGATCGCCTCGACGAGGTCGATGATGCAGCAAGCGTCCAGGTAGAGCCGACTCAACGTTCGATCCAGGAGCTGCGTTCGTCGGCGACCTGGCGGTCGATGTCACGCTTCTCTCGGGAGCCAGCGGGCAAGCTCTCGACGAGGTCGAAAGCATCTCGGCCCGGCACGCCCGCCGCCGCCACCGGGCGGAGGACGACCTCGACGGCTCCGCGGATCTCGGTGACTGGCTCGTCGAGCTCGATGTGTCGGGGATCGGCGAGCTTGCGGTGGACGACGACGGACTTTTCCATGGCAAGGTCCGCCAACATCTGGCTTGGCCGCGTAGTACGCGCGGCGTACAATGCTCCGTGATGATCCGATCGTGGGCAGACGGGGCCTCGCGACGGTTCGGCGAGCAAGGCAAGGCAACACCGTATCGGGGACTCGACGTGGAGGCGGCCCAGGCCACACTCGCGGCTCTCGATGCCGCGACATCGCTCGGTGACTTGAGCCCACTCAAGAGCGTGGGGCTCCATGCCCTCAAGGGAAAACGGCGCGGGCAGTGGGCCATGACGGTGAACGGTCCGTGGCGAATTTGCTTCCGATTCAAGGACGGCGATGCCTACGACGTGCAGATCGTGGACTACCACCGGGGGTGACGCGGATGCTTCCTGTCCATCCTGGCATCGTGTTGCGCCGTGAGCTGACGGCCCGCGCGCTGTCCGCGAACCGACTCGCGCTCGCGCTGCGCGTCCCATCCGGGCGCATCACCTCGATCTTGTCAGGGAAGCGGGGGATCACCGCCGAGACCGCGCTCAGGCTCGCGCGGTACTTCGGGACGAGCCCCGAGTTCTGGCTCAATCTGCAGGTCCGGTACGAGCTCGCCGTGGCCCAACACACCATCGGCGATCGAGTGAACCAAGAGGTTCCAAGCGCGGCCTAAAGCTGGTTCCGACGCTGCAGCAGCCGAGATCGAGGCGCCGAGTCGTGTGGCGCGACGGAGTCACACCCTTCGAGGGAGTGAAAAGGCGGTGGTGTTCGCGCGCGCGGTGCGACTCACCGCAGCAGCGTCGACGACGAGAGCGATAGCGCCACTCTGCGCGTGGTCGGGGTGTTGCCCGAGGTCGGTGCCCGTGACGAGACGACGAGCCCGCCGCCCTACTCGTCCCTCGGCACGACGATGTCCTCGGGCTGGATCCACTCGACCTTGCCGTCGCGGCCGACGCAGATGGCATTGCCGGCGCGCTTGTGCATGCGCAGGGCGTCGGCAACGGCCAGAGCGAGGGCTTCCTGAACCACGCGGGAGTCGCGCACGAGGTCCGCTGGGCTCCTATCCGGGTCAGTGTTCGGCACGGTGAGCCTCCAAGATCCGGCGCCAGATTCGTGCGTCCTGCACTTCGGCAGGCGCGCCCCTCGAGCCTGCGGCGATGAGACCTGGGATCGGCGCCGCCGAGTTGTCCAGAACTTGCCACGAATCCACGACCGGCAGATAGAGCGAGAAGAGATTCCTGAGCCCGCTGTCGTAGCGGCGGCGGATGGTGGCCTCCGGTACGTCGTGGCCGCCGACGCGGACTCGCTCGGCGACTCGGCTGACGGCCAGCTCGGCGCTCTCGAGCCACAGGAACAAGAGGTGCGTGCGGTAGCCGCTCGTCACACCCGGGCGCAGCTCATCCCTCGGTTTCCGCGGTTCGTCTCAGGGCGCTTTGCGCGCTGGCTCGTCAGCGCCAAGCTGAATCCCCGGAGGCGCCGATGCTTTCTCTCGCCCTTTCGTTCGAAAAGCGCGGTCTCGCGCGGATCTTGGCGTGGCCGCGCGTGGTTTCCGTGGTGGTGGTGAGCGCGCTGGTGAGCGTGTTGCTGCTGCCGGCCTGGAGCGCTTCGTACGCGATCTTGCTGGGGCGGCTGCTCTTCATCGGGTTCACGGCGCTGGTGACGTTCGGGGTCACGGAGCGCTGGCCCGCTCGTCTGCCGCGACGGGTCGCGCGCTGGGCCATGCAGGTCTCGCTGGTCGCGCTGTCGGTGCCGCTCGCCGCTTTCGTCGTTTATCTCCTCACGACTCCATCCGACGCGCCGCCTTTCTGGCAGACCGAGGCGCGGGTCGTGGGTTTCGGGCTCATGACCATCTGCGGGTTGCTGCTGGCGCCCTGGATGGCCGTGTCCTCGGCGGCGCGCAGCGAGGCGCTTTCCTTCGAGCTCGCTCGCAGCGAGCTGGAACGGAAGGCACTCGACGCTCGCCTGCGGCTCTTGCAGGCGCAGATCGAGCCGCACTTCCTCTTCAACACGCTCGCCAACGTGCGCGAGCTGGTGGACGCAGGCTCACCGCAAGCGAGCGCGGTTCTCGGAAATCTCATCACGTATTTGCGCATGGCGGTGCCGCGGCTGCAGGGGCCAGGAACCGTGGGACAGGAGATGGAGCTGGTGCGCGCGTACTTGGAGATCATGCGCATGCGGATGCCCGATCGCCTCGAGTTCAGCGTGCAAGCCGACGAGCAAGCGCTGGCGCTCGAATGCCCGCCCACGATGCTCCTGGTGCTGGTGGAGAACGCCGTGCGGCACGGCATCGATCCCAGCGAAGAGGGCGGCCGCATCGAGGTACGCGTGTCCACCAGCGACAGCCGCTGCCGAGCACAGGTCGTCGATACGGGCATCGGGCTCAATCGCGCACGCGCCGGGCTCGGTACCGGACTCGAGGCGTTGCGCGAGCGGCTCGCGCTCACGTTCGGCGCAGACGCGAAGCTCGGCCTCCTCCCCGTCGAGCCGCACGGGGTTTGCGCGGAGATCGAGTTCCCGGCGCGGCGGAGCACCCCGTGAGCCGCGAGAAGCCAACGGCGCTGATTGCCGACGACGAGCCGCTGCTGCGGACGAGCCTCACGCGCCTCTTGCGCGAGGCTTGGCCCGAGCTCGAGGTCGTGGCGCAGGCCCGAAACGGACGCGAAGCCGTGGAGCTCTTCGAGAAGCTCGAGCCCGACGTGTGCTTCCTCGACATCCACATGCCCGGGCTTACGGGTGTGGAGGCCGCGCGCTACGTCGCGCGGCGCGCGCACATCGTGTTCGTGACCGCCTACGACCAGTACGCGGTCCAGGCATTCGAGCAGGGCGCGCTCGATTACCTGGTGAAGCCCGTGGAGCCCGCGCGCCTCGCAGACACGGTCGCACGCCTGAAGGAACGGCTGCGGGCCGCGAGCCCCGGGCCTAGCGCCGAGGCCTTGGTCGAGCAGCTCGCCGCCCGCCTGCGCCGCGACGAACGTCCTGCGCCGCTCAAGTGGATTCGCGTGTCGATCGGAACGTCCCTGCGTCTGGTCTCCGTCGACGAGGTCGACTTCCTGCGATCCGACGAGAAATACACCCTCGTCGCGTGGCACGGCGATGCGGGAAAGACGAACGAAGGCCTGATCCGCACTCCGTTGAAGGAGCTCGCCGCCAAGCTCGATCCCGATCAGTTCGTCCAGATCCACCGCTCGGTGGTCGTGAACCTCCGCTCCGTCAGCCACTTCACGCGGGCCGACAACGAGACCGGCCAGGTCCATCTCAAGGGCCGTCCCGAGGTCCTCCCCGTGAGCCGCAGCGCGTTGCATCTCTTTCACCAGATGTGACCTGCCTTGCCGGCAGGTTCATCGACCGCGCGCGGCCTCCCGCGCTGCCGTGATCGGCGGCGAAGTACGTCCGAGCTGCCTCCGTCCCGAAGGTTGACGCGCGTGGTGGCGTGGTTCAGAGTTCGGCGCCGCGATCCCCGGAATGTGCTCGCGCGAGACCTCCCTTGACCGTCGACGCTTTCCGCTACCGCGGTTCTGCTCACGTCGCCCGCGTTGCGGTGTTGCTTGCGGGCCTCGCTTCTCCAGCGATGGCAGAGCTCGCGAGTGACGCCCCTGCCCTGCAGGCGACGCCGGCTTCGACGGAGGCGCTCGCGAGCACCAGCGCCGAGACCGCTTCCGCGGAAAACGGCACGAGCCCGCGCGCACGGCTGCGTTACGACGTGAACGAGGACATCCGCCTCGAGCTCGGCGGCTACTACCGCTTCCGCCTCACCGACCGCACCGAGATGCTGCTCTCGGAGATTCCGTTCGGCGCTCGCGCCGGTGCGCAGGTGGTGTCCGAGAGCCAGACCTACACCGAGCACCGTCTGCGGCTCGAGCCGGTCGCCACGTTCTACGATCAGGCGAGCGTCCATCTCCAGCTCGACGTGTTCACCGGGATGCTCTCGGGTGACACGTCGGGCCGCGAGTACATGTACTTCGCGCAGCCCCCTGAGCGGTGGAGCGAGATCGACGGCGGCGACTTCGACGATTTCGTGCCCACGCACCTGCGCCAGATCTACGGCCAATGGGATTCACCGGCAGGGCGCGTGGTCCTCGGCCGCACCGGTAGCGATTGGGGGCTCGGTCTGCTTGCGTCGAACGGCAGCGACGCCCCGCGCGCCCACGGGCGGAACGATTTCGGCGACGCTTACTTCGGCGACATCGTCGATCGTGCGCTCTTCGCCACCAAGCCGCTCAGCGTGGTGCAGGCACTCTCGGGCGAGCAGCCGAACCCGGACGCGGACCCGGTCGTCCTCGCCGTCGCCTACGACTGGAAGGTCGTCCGCGACAACCTGGTGCGAACGGAGCAGGACAAGCGCGACTTGCTCAGCGCTTCCACTCCCGGCAGCACCATCGAGCTGGTTGCGGACCCCGAGGATGACGACGCGCACCAGTGGATCGGCGCGTTACGCGTCGAGACCGAACCCTTCCACGGCGGCTTCTACGCCGCGCGCCGCGAGCTCGAACGGCAGGACGTGCTGGTTCCGCCGGGCAGCCGCCCACGGGACGAGTTCCTGCGGGTGTGGGCGTTCGACGCGTACGCGCAGCTCGAAGCCCGCCCGGCTTTCCTGGACGGTGGCTCGCTCTTCGCGGAAAGCGAGCTGGCTTTCGTCACCGGCGAAACCAACCTCACGGTTTCGCGCGTGCTTCAGTCTCCCGATACACCCTTCCCGACGAGCGACGTCGAGCAATTCGGCGTGATCGCCCGCGGTGGAGTGCTCCTCGACTCCTTCGATCTGATCCTCGAAGGCGGCTACGCATCCGGCGACGCCGATCCCTTCGACGACGAGGTGAAGAACTTCCGTTTCCATCCGGACCTGAACGTGGGCCTGATCCTCTTCGAAAGCCTGCTCGCCGAAACCTCCGCCACCTCCGCGCGCAACGCCGTGCTGGTCTTCGGCGAAGGCGGCCCTGTGCGCACCCTCGGCGCCGATCTCCTCGCCACCAACGGCGGTGTCACCAACGCGATCTTCCTGAGCCCGCGGGTGCGCGTGCGGCCCTGGTCCACGCTGGAAGGGGTCCTCGGCTTGCTGTGGGCGCGCACCGCGACCGACTACGTCGATCCCGCCAACGACTTCATCCAGAGCGGGGCCTTCGGGCTCTTCAACCCATTCGGTGCCCCGTCGTCGAACCGCGACCTCGGCGTCGAGATCGATCTCGCGCTGCGCTACACGTTCGAGCCCACGTGGTCGGACATCGAGGTGGGCCTCGAATACGGCCATCTCTTTCCCGGCAACGTCTTCGAGAACGTCGACGGAGATCGCATGGACGACGTCGACTTGATCCGCGGCCGCGTCACGTTCCGGCTTTAGCCGCTGTCGTTCAAAACCGCGCGATGCAGTTGCGACATGGCACGGTGCTCTTGCGCGCCTGGGATATCAATCCTTCCAGGGGCAACCGTCCTCGAAGGTGCTGACCAGGATCTCGCGCGAGGGATCGTTCGGGTCCGGCTGCCAGGTGCGCTGGATCCGGCAATCCCACTCGGGGCGCCACTCGCTCCCGGCTGCACCGAGGAACGCTCCCATCTGGCCCTGTGACGAAAGCGTGTACACGCCGTAGTAGCCAGGGGCGTAGTCCGGCGCCGGCCGGGGGAGGGCGTGGTACTCGTGGCGCTTGCCGAAGGGCAGCCGCAAGGCTGCGCGTCCGTTGCCGGTGTCCACCGGCGGAAACGGCGCCAACGAATGCGCCGCGTCCTCGCGACACAGCCGGCAATACGGCGAGTCGTCTCCACCGGCGCACGTGAAGTCGCGGCTCTCCACGCGCGGCATCGAGCAGTTGTTGCCGTCGGCGTCCTCGGGGTCGTAGAGCGGGAAAGCGAACGGTGACTCGGGGCGATCCAGCCCCAGGAGCACCTGCCGCTCCGCGAGCCAATCGTTCTTCGCGAGCAACGCGGCGAGATCGTTGCCCGGTTTCCCGAGCAAGCCCGCGGCACGGGCGAGCGCGATCTGGTTGTTGATCGGCACCGTCAGGTCGCCCGGGTCGGTGAGC
>CAYVDO010000134.1:8552-17782 GCA_964450125.1 uncultured bacterium | reverse complement strand
GCGCGGTTTTCGTGGGGCCCCACCCCCAAGTCGCCTCGCTGCGCTCGCGGCGCGCTTCCGGCGCGTGCCGTTCGTGACCCCCGCAAGACAGGTTCATTCTTCGATGCGCCTATTTCAGGGCTAGAATCCGCGCGCTCGTGCGGCTTGCATTCACGCGGATCTCCACCCGAGCCGAGGCTCCGATGAAATCCACTCGATCGATCCGCCCGCGCACGCGTCGGGTCGCGCACGCTGGCCTCGCCGCGGCTCTCACGGCTGGGGCGCTCGGCTGCGGCGGCGGCCCGATCACCAACGGCGGCGGGAACGGCAACGGCGGCCCCGACGAGCTCGGCCCAGCGGCGGCGATCCTCTTCCCGCCCGCCGCATCGCTCACCGATGCGCGCACCGTCGCCGTGCGCGGCACCACCACGCATACCGGCACCGTCGAATCGGTGCGTGTGAACGGTGTCCGCGCCTCCACCGACGATCAGTTCCAGACCTGGACCGCCAACCTCGGGCTGGATGCGGGCGCCAACACGCTCACCGTCAGCACCCGCGACCTCAAAGGGTTCGAGAACCGCAACGCCGCCACCGCCAGTATTCGCTCGATCGGGATTCTCTCGGCGCCGTCGTTCGCTGCTCTCGATGACGCGCGCGATCTCCTCTACGTATCGGACCGGGGCCGCGCCGCCGTGACCTCGATCGATCTCACGAGCGGCGCGATGCGCTACGTGAGCGCCGAGGGCGTCGGTGGCGGGTTGCCGCTTCGCGATCCTGCGGGCATCGCGCTCGATCCGACGGCGGGGCGGCTCTTGGTGATCGATCGCGACTTGCCCGGTGTGCTCGCCGTCGACCCGTTCACGGGAACCCGCACGATCTTCTCCGACATCGCCGTCGGGACGGGCGCGGCGCTCGCGAGCCCCGTCGATCTCGAGATGGACGCGGCGCAGGGTCGCGTCTTGATCAGCGATTCGGATCTTCAAGCGCTCGTCGCCATCGACGCGGCCACCGGTGATCGCGCCATGCTGAGCGACGCCACGCGCGGCGGCGGCCCAGCGCTCGCCGGTGCTGGCGCCGTCGCGCTCGACGCGACCCGCAGTCGGGCGTTCGTGGCCAGCGACGTCCCCGGCGCGGCCGCGGTGATCGCCGTGGACCTCGCGAGTGGAGATCGCTCGCTCTACGCCGGCGGCTTCTCGGCCATCGACGGACTCGCCGTCGATGGCGCTCACGACTTGCTCTATCTGAGCGATCCCAGCGCGCCCAACCTCTTGGTCTTCGACCTCGCAACCGGTGCGCGCAGCGACTTTTCCGGGCCGCACCGCGGAGTGGGCGTGCCGCTCGCACGCCCCGCCGGGATCGAGATCGATGGGGAGCGGGATCGGGTGCTCGTGGTCGAGCCTTCGGCGCTGGTGCTCGCCGTGGACCGTGCGAGCGGTGATCGCACCCTCGCCTCCACCGACGCCACGGGCGAAGGCGCTGTTCTCGGCCTCGCCACGGCGATCGCCGTCCAGGCGAACGAGGATCGGGCGCTGGTCGCGAGTGCCGCACCAGCGGCGCTCGTGGCGGTGGACCTCATGAGCGGCGACCGCACCAGCCTGAGCGACGCGAGCGCATCCTCGGGACCCACGCTCGGCCAACCCGTCGCCGTCGCCCTCGCCGTTTCCGACACCACCGCGGCGGCGTACGTCGTCGATGCGTCGCTCGCGGCGTTGGTGCGAGTGGATCTGACCACCCTCGCGCGTACGATCGTCTCCGACGATCAAACCGGCGGCGGCCCCGCGCTCGCCTCACCGGTGGGCATTGCGATCGACGCCACGGCGAATCGCGCGTACCTCACCGATGGCGAGGTTCGTGGCGTGATCGCCGTGGACCTCGCCAGCGGTGAGCGGACGATCGTTTCGGCGGCAGATTCGGGAGTCGGCCCGGCCTTCGAGTCGCCCGCCGGCCTCGCGTTCGACGAAGCCGAAGCGCGCCTGCTCGTGACCGATGCGACGCTCGGCGCGGTGATTGCCGTGAATCCAGCTTCCGGCGAGCGACGGCTGCTCGCCAGCGCCGAGGTCGGCGGCGGCGCAACCCTCGCACCACGTGCCATCGCGCTCGCCACCGAGCCCGCGCGCGCGTGGGTGGTGAACACCGGCCGACGCGAGATCCTGTCCCTCGATCTGACGAGCGGCGATCGTGCGGTGGTCTCGTCTGCCGACACCGGCACCGGACCTTCCTTCGAGGCACCGCTCGGGATCGCCATCGACTCCGAGCGCGGCACCTTGGTGGTTGCCGATCCCAATGCCCACGCGACGTTCGTCGTGGCGCCAGACACTGGCGAGCGCGTCATGCTCTCCCGCTGAGCACGCAGCGAGCCTTCAACCTCGTGAAACCGAGGTGACGATGAAGACGCAAGCCATCACGAAGCGGCCCCGATCCGCGAGGCGCCGTGCCAGGCTCGGCTCGGCGTTCGCACTCGCCGGCGCGCTTCTGGGAGGAGCCATGGCCAAGGCCGAGTCGTTGATGCTCACCACGTCCGCCTTCCCATCCGGCCAGCCGATCCCCGCCGAGCACTCGTGCCAAGGCACCGACCGCTCGCCGGCACTCACCTGGAGTGGCGACGTCGCAGGCGTGAAGAGCTGGGCGCTGGTGGTCGACGATCCCGATGCGCCCGGCGGCACCTTCGTCCATTGGCTCGCCTACGACCTGCCGCCCACAACGCGCGGACTGCCCGCAGGAGTACCCGCAGGCGACAGCCTCGCCGGCGGCGGGAAACAGGGACGAAACGGCTTTGGCACGGTCGGCTACCGCGGCCCCTGCCCACCCCGCGGACACGGGCCCCACCGCTACGTGTTCACGCTCTCGGCGCTCGACGTCGCGAGCCTGGGGCTACCGGCAAGTGCGAGCCGCGGCCAGCTCGACACCGCCATGCGCGGCCACGTCCTCGCTTCCGCGACCTACACGGGAACGTTCGAGCGGAAGTAGCGAAGTACGAAAGACTGGCCGCGGCCGACCGGCGGCAGGCGAGGAAAGGAGAGGTTCATCGGCCTCCCGCGACGATGCCGATCCGCTCGACCGCAGCAACCTCTCCGCGCGGTGTGCGATCACCCAGTCGGATGCGCCCAACCAACTGGCCCGGCGCGGTGCAGGCTGTCCGAAGTGGGGCCGCACCGGTTTAGCAGACTGCTGAAAAAGGCCCGCGCCAGAGGCGCGCCGACGAGCGTAGCGAGTCGGCTTGGGGGTGAGGCCCCACGAAAACCGCGTCTTTCGTGGGGCGGGGGTCTGTTGAGACCCCCGGGGAACCATCGACATGCTCGAAAAACTCGCCCCGGTGAGCTCTTCAGCAGCCTGATAGCGCGGCGAGTCCAAGGGCTCGGCGGAACGCGCGGCCGCGTCAGAACCGGCCGTTGAAGCGGAACCTGAACTCGTTGAGGTACGCCTGAAGATGTTTCGGTCGGACCGCTCCACGGCTCGTTCCGAGGAGCCGTGCCTTCACGGTTCGAAACGACCCGATCGAGGTGGGTCAGGGGATACGTGGCGGTGCAGCCTTTGCGCTGGATGTCGCGCCAGCGCTCGTACCTCGACTTTCGTAACGGGGCGTAAGGCCAGGATCGGTCGGTATGAACGATGGATCCGGGCGCGACCGTTTCCCGGACGAACCGGACCACGCGCCTCTGGGAGCTGTCCGGGACCACCGGAAGGCGGACGCGGCCACGACGGCTGCGAGATCGATGGGTTGAACCGCTGCCCTGGCGCACGACCTCCACCGCGCACGACACGATCGCCTGATCGCCGCTCCAGCCGTCGTGGTCGGAATCTAGGCCGCCGATCAGGCCGTCGTCGACCTCGACCTCACCACGAACCGTCGGCACGATCGGCGCGAGTGTTTCTGCCGAGATCGCAGCGGGTACGCGCTCGTGTACGAGCAGCTCGGTTACCGCGCATTCGCATCCCGTGCCGGGCGACGAAAGTCGTCGCCTGCGCCTCCACGCTCCTGGCCGACGGCCGCGCAAGCGAGGCGCGAGCTTCGTTCGAGCCCGCGATGCGCGGTGCTCACAGTCGCATCGAACGGGTGTCACAGCTTGGGCCGGGCGGCCTGTTCCGTGTGTGGTTGCGCTGTGCCGCGGTCGGGTAGGATCGCGCGCCTTCTCCACGCATTCCTGCTTCGCTCGACGAGGGTCACGCGATGTTCTGTAGCTACTGTGGCGCCGACAATCCCGACGATGGACGATTTTGCGTCGGCTGTCGCCGAGACCTGACGGCTCAGCGCACGCCGCGTGCACGCACTTCTGCAGGTCACCAGACCCCCGCTGCACCAGGTCTCGTCGACTCGCTCGACCTCGGGGTGACCCAGGCTCCGCCCTCGCTGGCTGCCGGCGACGGGATGGCGGAAGGCGAAACGATCGCCAACCGCTGGCGCGTGGAGGGGCTGCTCGGTCGCGGCGGGATGGGTGAGGTGTATCGGGTGTACGACCCGATCACCCGGCGTACGCGGGCGCTCAAGCTGATCCACCCGGCACTCTTGCGTTCGACGTCTGCGCGGGAGCGCTTCAGAGAGGAAGCCGCGCTGACCCAGGACCTTCGCCACGAGCGGATCGTGCAGACGCTCGAGGTCGCGGATGACGGTGAAACCTTCGTGTACGTCATGGAGCACTTGGATGGGGGCTCGCTCCGGGACCGGATCGTGGCGCGTGAGAGGGAGAAGCTGGCCGGCAAGCGCACGCAGCTCTTCGAGCTCGACGAGGTGCTGACGCTCGCGGATCAGATCCTGGAGGCGCTCGAGTATGCCCACGGCAAGGGAGTGATTCACCGGGATGTAAAGCCGGAGAACGTGCTGCTCACACCGGAAGGTCCGGTGAAGCTCGCGGATTTCGGTCTGGCGAAGCTCGTCGACCCGGCGCGGCTGGCGTCGATGAGCCAGGCCGCGGGGACACCGAACTACATGGCGCCCGAACAATTTCGGGCGAAGGCGCACGTGGACGGGCGGGCAGACCTGTACGCAGTCGGGACGATTCTGTGGGAGCTGCTGACGGGGGGAGACCCGATCGGCGATCTGGAGCCACCGAGCCAATTGCGGCCAGATTTGCCGGCGGGGCTGGACGCGATCGTGAGGCAGGCGCGTTCGCGCGACGCCGCTCAGCGGTATTCCGACGCGACCACGTTCCGGATGGCCCTGGCCGAGATCCGAGCCTTGCGCCGGGAGCGTGAGGCGGAACCGTCGGCGCTCCCGGATGTGGGAGATAGGGCCGGGGCTCGTCCCCCGCCGCCATCGGATCCGACACAGGGCCGGGGACAAGGCTCGGCCCTACGATCGGATGTACCAGTTCGATCCGCTGGCGGGCAGCGCTTCCTCGCCGCCGGGATCGTCACGGTACTGTTGGCACTGGTCGGGGGCGGTGTGTGGTGGACAGGCGAACGGCAGCGCGCCGAGCAAGCGCGCCAGCACCAAACGCAGCTCGAAGAACAGGAGCGCCAAACGGCCATCGCCCGCGACGCGGAAGCAGAAAAACGCCGTGTAGCGGAGCAGAGGCTGGCGGCCGAGGAAACAGCCCGAGCCGCCGCCGAACGAGATCTGCAAGCAACGCTCGCCCGGGACCAAGAAGCGGAGCGACAGCGCCAGGCGGAAGCTGCGAAGAAGGTGGAAGCGGAGCAACGTCAGGCCGATGCGACGAAGAAGGCGGAGGCGGAAAGGCGTCTCGCGGAGCAAAAATCGGTGAAGGTCGCTCCGACGGCGATGGTGTCGGTGCCGGGTGGGCCGTTCTTCATGGGCTGTAACGTGAACGTGGACAGCGAGTGTGACGCGGACGAAATGCCCGGCAGGACCGTCTCGGTAGGGTCGTTCTCCATCGACAAGACGGAAGTGACCGTCGCGGAATTCACCCGATGCGTGGAAGCCGGGACCTGCTCGTCCGAGGGCCTCACGGTGGCGCAGTGGGATGGAAACGAAAAGCCAGACCCTTCCAAAGGCTGTCCGTGGGGCAAGCCGGATCGGCAGGGCGCGCCGATGGCGTGTCTGAGCTGGTACCAGGCGAAGGCGTATTGCGAATGGCTGGGAAAGCGGCTACCCACAGCGGAGCAATGGGAAAAAGCAGCGCGGGGCACGGACGGGCGAAAGTACCCGTGGGGAAACACCGGTTACGACAGCGCAGGTCGCGTTGCGAACATTTCGGACGAAGCGGTGCGGAAGAAGACTTCCAAGCCGCCGATTGCCGTCGGGTACGACGATGGGTATGCGATAGCCGCCCCGCCGGGTTCATTCCCGAGGGGCGCCTCGCCGTACGGTGCATTGGACATGGTCGGAAACGTTGCGGAATGGACATCGAGCGACACGCGCGGCCACAGCAAGGCCGAGGTGCGAGGCGGATCGTTCGCCAACGTGCCGCCGGACGCCCGCGCCTCCGATCGTGTCGCAGGTGGCTTTGCGGACCGCTATCCCCACGTGGGCTTGCGCTGTGCCCGCTAGCCCGTTCTGTTCACGAACGCAGCGGTTTCGCGCCGCGCGTAACCACGTATCGGATGAAGATCGATGAGGGTCACGAGAATCGGGGTCACGCGGCATCGGCGCACGGGAGGCAAGGGTGTCGACCGCGACATACGCGTAGTTTCGGCACACCTCTCCGGCGCGATCGGACTGGGCGCGCTCGCATGGAGTGCGCTGCCTCTACGTGACGGCCGCGCCGAGCGCTCAACCCACGCCACGATCTCGAGCGCAGTTTGTGACTCACGCCGTTGGGCGTGGGCATCAGCGCCGCGTGACCCGCAAGGAAGGGGGGCACGAAAAGTGCCCCAAACCAACGCCCGGCGAAGCGAGGCGTCAACACCTACACTTCCCGCTCACCCCACCCAGAAGAGGATTCGGCCGCAGTGGCCGCAGGTCTTCACCGACAGGTTCTGGCGGATGTTCTGGACCCAGGCGGTGGGGATCATCATGAAGCAGCCGAGGCAGATGCCGCCATCGATGGGCACGATCGCCTCGCCGTAGCGGTCCTTGAGGCCCTGGTAATGGGTGAGCACCTCGGGATCGAGCTGCGAGGCACGCTTCGAGCGCAGCTCGATGAGCTGCTGGCGACGCTCGGGCTGCCACTGGAACCCGAGCTTCTCGAATTGCTGGACGTTGTCCGGAATGTCCAGCTCGGCGAGTCGCTGATCGATGTGCTGGATCTCGAGCAAGATGTGAAGCGTTTCCTCCAAGCCTACTCCTCCCGGCGCCGGGTCGCGCTCCGTGTCCGTCACGCGCTGGCCGCCAGCGCTTCGACGAACTGCTCGAACGTCTCGATCTCCATCAGCTTGTCGCGGTTGGGCTTGGCGCGAACCAGCTCCACGAGCTTCCCGAGCGTCGGCAGGTAAACGTTGCCGCGATCCTGGAAGGGCGCCACCACCAAGAACACGAGATGCACCGGCTCGCCATCGCGCGCGCCGTAGTCGATTCCGGCTTTCGACCGGCCGAACACCACGCGTAGATGGCGGGTGAGCAGCGTGCGGCCGTGCGGGATCGCCACACCGCGGCCGATGCCGGTGGTGCCGAGCATCTCGCGGTGATGCAACATGCTCAGCAGCGTCTGCTTGTTCTGCTTGCCGAGGGCCGTGCACAGCGCATCGACCATCTCATCGAACGCCTCGGCCTTGTTGTGAGACTTGAGATCGGGGATGAAGAGCGCCTCGTCGAAGAACGCGGCGAGCCCGGTGAGCGGTGGTTTCGACGCAGGCTTGACGGCTGCCGTCTTGGCAGCCTTCGACGACGTTTTCTTTGCAGTGGGCATGCGACCTCGATGACGAGAGGATTGAGCGAGCCTAACGCGCTGCGTTGCGGCCATCAATGGCCACGAAATCACGCAATTCGCCCGGAATTTCAGTGTTCCGCGAGGAACGCATCCACGGCCTCCCAGAACGTCAGATGGTTCCGTTCGACGGTGACGTAATGCGTGCCCAGCGGCACTTCGACCAGCGCTTTGTCGGTGCTGCCGAGTGCTTCGAGGAGCAGGTTGGACCCGCGGGTGTTGGTCTCGGGATCGTCGCTGCCGCGAATCACCAACGTAGGCGCCACCACCTGCGACACATCGTAGGGAGGATGGCCGAGAAGTACCTCGTAGCTGTCCGCGAGCATGCCGTTGGGCACTCGTACCGACGCGGGCTCTCGCTCGGATGCCGTGGCATCCGAGGCGAGGAAATCCCGCACCCAGGTCTCGAAGACCGCAGGATCGCGGTACGCGGTCTTGTCGTCGACGGGAATCATGCGATCCCAGCGCTCGGCGACGTCCGCTGCGGAAGCGAGCCGGTACGCTCCCACGAAATTGGTGATCGAGGTGTTCGGATCGAAGGGCGCTAGCCCGAGCGGCGAGAGCGGACCGAAGGTGGCACTGTGGAGCACCAGCGACTGGACCCGCTCGGGTCGCTTCGCGGCGAATGCCAGCGCTGGTGCGCAGCCGGCGGACCAACAGATCACGTGGAAACCCTCGTCGCCGGTGCGTGCGGCGACCTCGTCGGCGACGCGTTCTGCCTGCTCCTCGACGACGGCGGTTCGAGTGATCGGATGGTTTCGGCTGGGCGGTTGGTCGAGCTCGGGCGGATCCGAGGACGAGCCGTATCCCGTCGGATCCCAGCGCACCACGCGATACCCGAGCGACGCGAGGTGCTCGCTCCACGAATAACCGGGAACTGCGAGGTCGAAAGCCACCCCGGCGGGCGTGGTCGCGCCCATGAAGAAGAGCACGACCTCGCCGTGCGGCGGACCGGAGGGCCGCTTCTCGGCACCCACGATCTCGTCGCTCGAATCCGCGGCCACCCACACCAGCGGCTCGTCGATCACGCCGCCGCCTTCGTCGCTCGTGCCGGCACAGCCGGCCGCGATCACCGAGAGCAACCCCACCAAGCGTCGTCGCATCGTGCGCTCGCATTCCGTCGCGCCGAGGCGCACCATACTCGCCACGAAGCAAGCGCGTCGAAAAGAAGACGCGCGCGTCTCGCAGGAATCACGCGCCGTACGCGCCGCCAGCGCCGTCGAGAAACCGACGGCCCTTCAGCCGATCGGCGCAATGGTCTTCACGCGCGCCATCGATCCCTCCGCGAGCCCGGGGCGAGCCGCGAGCGTAGCGAAGCGCCTCGGGGGTGGGCCCCTCCGCGGCTTTGCCGCAGCGGGCGGGGGGCTGGAACAGCCGCGCACGTGCACATCGCGACGTCCGCTCCGCGGCCCGGACTCCACGCGCGCTTTCCACCGCTCCGCGAGCCCGGGGCGAGCCGCGAGCGTAGCGAAGCGCCTCGGGGGTGGGCCC
>CAYVDO010000134.1:0-8452 GCA_964450125.1 uncultured bacterium | reverse complement strand
CTCCGCGGCTTTGCCGCGGAGGGCGGGGGGCTGGAACAGCCCCCCGGAGAACACCGTTTGCTATGTTCGCCCCGTGAGCCTGCGCCGCAACCCGCCCCGATCGCGCGGCGCGCGCATGCCCGAGACCAGCGCACCGCCTGCGGACGAGCCGCCGCCCGGCGACTGGGAGGTGCTGGTGCGCGGCGACGAGCGCCGCTTCCATCCGCTCTACGTCGCGCTCCACGAGGATTCGCTCAGGCTCGCCTTCGGCCGCGCCTTCGAAGAGCGTGCGTGGCTGCGCACCAAGGATGCCGTGAAAGCCTCGGGGGCGAGGTTCGCACGCGAGATCGAGGCGTGGCTCTTGCCCGTCGGCGACTTCACTCTCGATCGAGTGCCTGGACTCACCGTGCTGGTGGATGCCGAGGCGCGGACCGCGATCGACGGTGCACGCAACACGCGACGTCAGCGTTTCGAGCACCTGCCGCCCGCCGCACGACAGTTCCGCCCCAGCATCCGCCAGCTGACCCTCGACGAGATTCGTGCCCATCCCACGCTCAGTGAGGCGGAGAAAGGCTTCGCGTGCGACGTCCGCAACACGCGCCCTGCGGACCTGTCGCCACGCCAGCGCGACTGGCTGAAGCGCATCGAAGAGCGGCATCGTGCCCGTCTCGAGGAAGATCCTGCACTCGTGGAGCAACTCTTCCTGTCGCGAGCCGAGCGCATTGCGCCCGCCGCTCGTGCACGACCCGGCGCGAGCGGGGCGCCATCTCCCACTCCAGCGCCGAGCGCCCCAGCTCGGGTGGCAAGCACCGCTCCTCCGGTAACGGCCTCACCTGGGACCGAGACCGGCGCGCGCCGCATCACGCCGTCGAACGATGCCTCACGGGAAACCCAACCCACGCCCCCCGGGAACGCCCGCACGAGCACGCGCAGGCGGATCGGCGCGAGCGAGGTTGCGCCGCTGCCCGCGCCAGTCGTCGACCAGCCTGCGAACGGGTCTGCAACGCACGAGCCCCCCCCCGCACGCACGTCGATCGACGAAGCCGAAGTGGTGCTCTTCCAGCCGCGGATCGAAGATCTCGCGCGCGAAGACTTGCGCGGCCTATCGATCTTCCGCGCCGACGACCGCACCGAGCTGCGCAGGATCCTCTCAGGTGGAACGTCCATCTGGGCGAACGAGCTGCAGCTTCGCCTCGACTCGTACTTGGCGGCGCACCCGGAGGTGCGACGCGCGCTCTTCGAGTCGCACGCCGCGCGACGCCTCGCAGCGGAGGCCGATGCCGACGAGCGGCAGCGATGCGAGGGCGCCAAAGACGACGATCGATTCGAGCTGCCACGCGGCTTCCGCCGCGAGAACCTCACCACCGGCGACCTGCATTCCTATCAGCGGAAGGGAGCGCGCTGGTTGCTCACCGTCCGCCGCGGCATCCTCGCCCACGACGTCGGCCTCGGGAAAACCGTGCAGGCGATCGCCGCCGCGGCGGCGCTCATGGATGCGGGCCGCGCCACGCGCGCGCTCATCGTGGTGCCGAAGCCGCGCCTGGTGGGCTGGGAGCGCGAGATCCGCCGCTTCACCGATCGCGAGGTCGTCGCGGTGTTCGGCGACCGCGACGCGCGTCTCGCCGCGTATCACCGCGCCGCAGGCGTGCCTTTCGTGATCGTCGGTTACCACGCGCTGCAACGCGAGGTTCCCGAGCTCGATGCGCTCGGCGCCGACGTGCTGATCGTCGACGAGGCGCATCGTTTGAAGGGCACGAAGACGCTGGCGTCGGTCGGCTTCCGCAAGCTCGCCAGCGCGCCCTACGCCTTCTTCCTCACGGCGACCCCCATGCCCAATCGGCCCGAGGAGCTGCACGCGCTCCTCGGACACCTCCATCCCAAGCTCCTCGGCACGCTGTGGGGAGATTTCGCGCCGCGCTACGCGATCGTCGAGCGCCTGCGGCTGCGCAGGCGCCGCCGCCCGGTGTTCCACGTCAAGGGCTACCGAAACCTGGACGAGCTCAAGCAGCGGATCTCGCCCTACGTGTTCTTGAAGAGCGCCACCGATCCAGACGTGTCGCTCGATCTGCCACCGCTACGCGAGCTGATCGTCGAGCTGGGGATGGCGGCGGAGCAAGAGGAGCTCTATGGCAACCTCCGCCAGGACGCGGCCAAGACGCTGGCGGCCATCGACCCGCGACGCTTCGGGCCACGCGAGCGCGCCAGCTTGCTCACCCACATCCTCCGTCTCGAGCAGGTGGCGATCTCGCCGCTCTTGGTGGACCACGGCTACCGCGGCGCCAACCCCAAGATCGACGAAGCGGTCGAGCTCATCGTGGAGCGCCTGGAACGCGACGCACCCGGGACGCTGGTGTTCTGCCGCTTCCTCGACGCGCTGGGCGCGCTCCGCCGAGCGCTCGAGCATCGCGGCGTGGACGCAGCACGGATCGCCTCGATCGAGGGCAGCGTGCCGGCTGCGGAGATCGACGCCATCGAGCATGGCTTCCGCACTGGGCGCTTTCGCGTACTGCTCGCCAGCGACGCCGCCAAGGAGGGTCTCAACCTTCAGGGCTGTGCCGATCTCCTGATCCACCTCGACGTACCTTGGGTGCCGAACGTCGTCCACCAGCGTAACGGGCGGATCTATCGACAGGGCCAACACCGCCCCGTGACCATCATGCACTTTCGCGTGCCGAAGACGATCGAAGAGCGCAAAGCCGCCACACTCGCCCGGAAGAGCGGCTGGATCGCCGAGGTTCTCGGCAGCGGCGTCGCGAGCATCGAGACCGCGCTTCGCCTCGACGATCTGCGTGCCCTGCTCGCCGACGACGCCGCCGGGACGTGAGAACGGGATTCGGCGCGCGCTCGGCTGCCCTCTCGTGGTCGAGGCTCAGGCGCCTGTGTTGCTCGCGCCTGGTGGCGTGGACGAAGCCTCCGGCGCGTTCGCTTCGAGCGCCAACGCACTCGCGTCCGGCAACGGCTCGCGCAGCCGCTCGCGCACGCCCGGTTGCTCGGCGAGGAAGCGAAACAACGCCTCCGCCAGCAAGCGGTGCCCGAGCAGATTCGGATGACAGTCCTGGTCGCTGACGCAGATCGCGCGATCCGGAAGCCCGCGCTCGCTCAAGCCACGCCTCAAGTCCGCGACCGGGCTCGCGACGGGGATCGCCGGGTGCGACTCGAAGAACCAAGTGAAGAATGCCCGGAACGTCGGGTCGGGGACGGTGTCCAGAAACTCGAACGTCGGTGTGGAGAGCACCAGGAGCGGCACGCCTGCGTCTCGAGTCACCGAGATCAAGTGCTCGAACGCGACGAAGCCGTGATTGAAGTCCGAGCACGCTGGCGTGAACGGCCGAAACCAGGGATGGCGCTCCTTCACGACTGCGGTCGCCTTGCGCACCCACTCGGGCGCGGGTGGCGCCGCGAGCTTCATCACGAGCGGCAGCACCACCCGATAGCGGAGCATCGCCACGCGGTATCGGAGCTCTTCGTAGAGTGCCGATTCACTCTGCAGCCAGAACGCCAGCCGCTCGCGAGCGAAGTACTTCCGCGGCGATCGGAACGTGAACCGTTGCTCCTCGTGGCATTCCGTCGGGTAGCGTCCACCCGTCTCGTAGGCCTCGATCCCCATGTCGACGAAGTCGTTGGGGCTGAACACGTAGACGACGAGATCGGGATCGAGCCGCGGCAGCACCACGTGGCGCACGGTCGCGTACACCTGCACCAGGGAGTAACCCTCGGTGCCGAGGTTGACGACGTCGAACGCTTGGGGATCGCGCGCCGCCTCCGCGAGCATCCGCTCCACCACCGAGCCGAAGATCCGCGAGCGATCGGAGACTCCCGAGCCGAAGGTCACGCTGTCGCCCACGATGGCGATGCGGAAGCGGCCGTTCTTGGGGCCGAATTCGTCGTCGGGATAACCCCAGGTGTTCATGCGATGTTGCTTCACGTACGGGCTTTCGCCCGTGCGCACCCAGCTCAGGCCCGGCAGGAAGCTGCGCGCCGGATCGCAGAACCGCTCCGTGGTCTTCCTTCGCTGGAACCAGGCGATGCGCCAGGGCCGTTCGTAGGCTGCCGCCGCGTGGAACACCAACTCTCCGACGGCCAGCAACGCGATCAGCAAGGCCATCGTCAGCGCGATCGCAAACGCGAGCTTACGCCAGCGTTTCACGACGCTCCCTGCACCACTCGCGAGCGCTCCCAGCAGCGCTCGGCGGCGGCCCGCACCCACGGATCGTGATGGCCGAGCCAACGGGCGATCTGGTCGCGCGACGCGGGCTCGCTCACCGTGAGCTCGCTCAGGATGCGCGCTCCCAGCTCGTGCGGCAGAGCTCGCTCGGGCGTATCGAGCAGCGAACGAACCACCGGCAATGCCGCATCCCCGAAGGCCGCGAGCGCTTGCGCCGCCGCCTCGCGCACGTACCAGTTGCGGGACCGGAGCGCCTCCGCGAGCGCCGGGATCTCGGAAACGCCGCGCAAGCCCAGGAACGAGGCGCTGAGCAGCCGGTCGCGCCACGGTCCCGCGTGCATGCCACGGCGGAGCTCCGCGGCGGGAGCCGTCGCGAAGCGCGCCAACCGCGCAGGGTCGGGGAGCGCGAGGGTGTCGTCTTCGTGGTCCTGATCGCGCTCGAACACGTGGTCGATGGGAATCGAGGGTACCGGCAGCGGGCACGACGCCGGTCCGGGCCACGGCCGGTCGTGTTGCGCCGCGCGCATGTCGAGGTAGTAGACGCGTGAGCCCGACTGGACGCGAAGCGCGTCAGGCTGTTGCGGCACCGCGTCCTCGAAGCGCGCCCCGCCCACTCCGCTCGGCGCCCAGGCCAGCCGCGCCATGGCGAAGAACTGGATCACCTCGTCGCCCACCATCCCGGTGGCGCTGCGATCGATCACGAGTGGCGCAAAGCCGGACTGGCGCTCCACGTTTTGCAGTTGGCGCCAGAGACACTCCCAGCGTCGGGTGGCCGGCTCGCCCGCGCCGCCCACGCCGCCCATGCGCCAGGCGAGGACGAGCAGACCGAGCCCAGCGACCGAGCCCGTCACCGTCCACCCCAACCGCCCGCGCCGTTCAGCCGTGGCGGTGCCCGCGCCGAACCGGCGCGAGATCGCACGCACGAGGCGCGCGAGCGACAACGCGAGCGCGATCGAGAGCGTGATCGCGGGCTCGTAGAGGACGCGATCCACCGACGGCGTGTCGCGCACGAAGGGTGCGGCGGTGGTGAGCTGAATCGCCAGCGCGGCGAAGAGGAAGGTCACGAAGCGCTCGCGCGGCGCTTCGCGCCGCAGGAACGCCGGCAAGCTCGCCAACACCGCCGCCAGAACGAGGAGCCTGCCGAGAATCACGCGCGGAAGCGTGAACGTGGGGTAGTCCCATTGCATGCCCGGGATGAAGCTCAGGAGCTCGGCGTCGACCCGCCAGGGCGGGCCGAACAAGATCGCCCACCAGCTCCCCACGACGTTGCCGAGGCGGTAGGTGCGCGCCACGTCCACCGACCCGGCCGTGCCGGGCAAGAGCTCGAGCCGATACCAGAGCAGCGAGGCGATCGTCGCGACGATCACCACCACGAGCGCTCGGTTCGCCCAGCGGTGGCGTCCGGCGCCCCACAACGCGACCAGCGCGAACGGCAGCACGAGCGCGTTGTTCCGCGACATCCAGGCACCGGCGTGCGCGGCGATGCAGCCCGCCGCCGCGAAGACGACGGCGCTGCCACGCCTGCGCACCAACACCAGCTCGAGGACACAGGCGTAGAACGCAACCTCGAAGAACGCCGCCAGCGGATACGAGATGCACGACTTCCAGTAGGCGTTGGTGGCGGTCGCGGTCGCACCGACGTAGAGCAGGTTGGCGAGGAAGCCGAACGCGTGCCGCCCGCTGGCGCGGTAGACCACCGCATGGACGAGCGCCGCTGCGATCCACACCAGCGCGACCTGGGCCACCAGGAAAACCCGGGGCTCGGGCCCGAAGAGCCGGAACAGCTCGGCCCAGTAGATGCGCCACGAGATCGGATGGAAGTACCAGAAATACGGCCGCAACAGATGCGCGAGGCCGTCCCGGTCGCCGTTCTCGACGAAGATCCACTCGTCGAAATAGAAGAAGTGGTGCGAGCGCCCTGCGGCGTAGATCGCGATGCACGCGCCGTAGACGGCGAGCACCGCGAGCCACGCTCGACGCCCGGTCGGTACGGGTGGATGGCCGTCGGCCCGCTGCGACGAGCCGACGGGTTGGCTCGAGGGCACGGTCACGAGACGGATGCCGTAGCAGGCTGCTCGGAGCGACGCGCGTCTCGACCCAGAACGCTCACGAGCGCAGGCCTCCATGCTTCGCGCACACTCGGGCTGATGGAGGGCACCGGGCCAGCGTCTCCCACGGCGTCGGCGCCGACTCGGTCACGCGCTCGTGGCAGAACGTCACGTACATCGATGGAAACCAGCCCAGTCGGATTTCGCGGCTCAAGAGGCGTGGGGGTCGGAGAAGGGTCCGACTGGCCCCTCGAGAAGGAACGGGTAATGACGCGTGCGCATCAATCGTCCGAGACCCACCCGTCCCACGCCGAGATAGAGCCCCGGCGCCACGCGCCGCACCTCGTCCACCATCGAGCCCATCGGACCGCGGTTGTAGGGCCGGTATTCGAGGACGTACGACGTCCCGTCGTCGATCGCCGAACGCGCCACGTAGGTCTTCATCCGATAACGACGCACGGTGCGAATCTTGCCTTGGAACCAGTTGTAGCCGTGACCGTGCTCCGCGCCTTCGACGGGCTGGAACGCTTTGCCCAGCCAGCGGCGCGGCACGTTGGTCGCGAGGAACGAGACGACATTCATGGCGGTGCCGCCTTGATCCAGGAGCGTCGCCACGTATTCGCCCTCCATCTCATCCAAGCTCGGGGCCGGCAGCTCGCCGAACACCGCCAGCACGTCAGCGAGCGACATCGCCTTGAGCTCCGCCGCCGTCGGTGCGGCGGCGACCGAAACGGTCGCGCGGCTCCGCGCCCTGCGTGCCTCGCGGATCGAAACGACGTTGTGTCGCGCCATCGCTCAACCTCCTCCGGGCGCCGGCGCCCGGCTCGTCGGTTCGTTCCAGGAGGCTACCGCGGATCGCGCCGGGCTGCTTGCCGCGCTGCGACACGGCGAGCGAATTTCCGGTGCCCCCCGCCCGTCCAAGAGGCACTCGCGGCGCACGGGCTCGCTACGCGTCGGAATCGAGCGGGGCTCGGTTCTTCCCCCATCTTTCACAACCTCGTTCGTCTCCCGACTGGAGTGAGCTTCATGTCTGGCCGATCCAACCTGCGCACCCTCTCGTGGGTGTTCGCACTCTTTCCCTTGGGCTCGATCCTCGGGTGCGGCTCCTCGCGTAACGCCTCCACGCCGACGAACGACACCCTGCTGGTGCACTTGATCGATCCCAGCGCCACCGACGCGGCGATCTCGTCGTCGTTCGACTTCCACCAGACGTTCCTGGAGACCGCGGTTGCGCCCAACGGCAAGCTGCTGCTCTTTCTGCCCGGCACCGACGCGGAGCCGCGCGCTTACCAGCGTCTACTCACCGCCGCGGCGTCGACCGGGTATCACGCCATCGGCCTCGCCTATCCCAACTCCGAGTCGGTCGCGACGACCTGCGACGGCGACCCGGCCTGTTACGAGCCGGTGCGCCTCGAGATCTTCGACGGCGTGGACCGCAGCGACCGTGTCGCGGTGGATGCGGCGAATTCCGTCGAGAACCGCGCAGTTCGATTGCTGCAATACCTCGTCGCGACATACCCGAACGAGGGATGGGACGCGTTCCTGACGAACGGCGGGCTGCGTTACGGCTCCATCACCCTGGCGGGGCACTCGCAAGGCGGCGGCGAGGCGGCGCTGATCGCCAAGGTTCGAACCGTGGCGCGTGTCGCTATGCTCTCGTCACCGATCGACGCCGTCGGTGGCGTGTCCGCTCCTTGGATCAACACCGCCAACGCGACGCCGTCGAGCCGCTACTTCGGCTTCGCCCACGAGTCCGACCCGGCGTTCGTCGACATCACCACCAACTGGCAGTCGTTGGGCATGGGAAGTGCCGCGGATCGCGTACTGGTGGACGACACCGCCGCACCCTACGGCGGCGCACAACAGCTCGAGACCGCGCTTTCCGTGTCGCGTCCACACAACGCCACTGCCGTGGATGCCGACACGCCGACCACGCTGGGCACGCCGATCTATCGCGACGTCTGGCGAACCGTTCTCGGCGACTGAGCCCGGCCCGATCCCGCGCCTGCGCACTCCACCGATCCAGTAGCCGCCCTCGCTCTACCATCCTGACTCGCCGCGGAAAGAGGCGCGCCAGTCGGATGGCGTGAGGCCCAGCAGAATCCGCGCGCTGGGCGGGGGGCTGGAACAGCCCCTGCACGCGCACCACGACGACCACCCGCGCATCCGTCTCCACGCGCGTCGTCGATCCTTCCGCGAGCCGCAAGGCGAGCCGCGAGCGAAGCGAAGCGACTTGGGGGTGGGTCCCAGCGCGGCTTTG
>CAYVDO010000133.1:0-17830 GCA_964450125.1 uncultured bacterium | reverse complement strand
GGGGGTCGGTCACGCTCAGCGTGTACTCGGGGCCGCGCGTCACAGTCACGCGGTACGCGCCGGGCGGCACCGCCACGCTGCCGGTGCCGGTGGCCGTGTAGACGTAGTTGCCGCTGGCATCGGCGGCGTTGCGCGGGCCGAGATCGGGATCGAGGTCCGAGTCGAGCGCGCCAGCAGCGCCGTATGCCTCGAAAATGACCTTGCCCGGCGACGGCGCACCGGCCGCACGGAGCTGGTACTCGACCGAGCCGGTGGTGCCGAGCGCGAGATCCAGCGCGGTGGCGCCGCCCGCGCTCACGTCGGCCGTGACGAAGCTCGACGGATGACGACCGTAAGCGCGCGCCACCAGCGAGTAGCTCGCGGGCGCGAGCTCGGCGGCGAAGGAGCCGTCTTTCGCCACGTCGATGCGACCCTGGAACGACGAGTCCGCGCCGTAGAGCTCGATCCATGCGGCCGACTCGAGATCGCTGCCGTCGGCGTTCGTGACGCGGCCGCTGAGACGACCGGTGGCCGTGCCACGCAGCCGCAGAATCTGCGCCGACGCGCTGACGCTGTCGCCGGTGCCGATGGTGAGCCAGCGCTCGTAGCTCGATTCGCCGCCAGGCTCGATCGCGAGCCCCTTGAGACCGTTGGTGAGCGCTCCGGTCTGCGAAGCGTCCACCAGCGGCACCACGAACTTTCCCGCGGGGGTGCCGTACCCGTAGCTGGCGCCTTCGCCGATACCCACCAGGTGATCGACGGTCGCGAGCGTGGGGAAGTCGTCGAGCGGATAACCCGGTCCGAAGATCTGCAGGTCAGATCCGAAGAGCAGCACGTCGCCGACGATCACCGTGCGCCGCTTGGCGCCGCGGTTCGTGAGCCGGGTGCGCACCGTCACGTGCGCATCGCCGGGCGCGAGCACGTAGTCGGTGATGAAGCCCAGGTCGAGCGGCGTGTCCGGGATGGAGATGTCGCCGAAGCTCTGCAGGAAGCTGAACGAGCCGTCGTGGCCGATCACGCGCAGGATCGCCGCGCCGCCGTCGCTGCCATCGGCGGCGATCTCGATCCGCTCGGCCTCGGCGCCGCGCGGCAGGAAGACGGGAAACGTCTGCGTGATCCGGTCGTCCCCCAGCTCGCCCTCGCCACGCACCAAGTCCGCGTCGAGGATGCCCCCGCCGAATGCGCCCACGAAACCGATCGACGGCCCCGCGTCCTCGACGATCACGCGGATGCGATCGTTGCGCAGCATCCAATCGCCGACTCCAGCGATGGCGGCTGGGCCGCCGATCAGATCCGACTCGCTGGCGATGCGAAACGCCTCCGCGCGTGCCGCGCCCGGCTGTGGCGCGGCACCGCCGTTCGAGCTGCTGCACCCGGCGGAAACCAACACCAACACGCTCGCGCATGCCAGCAGCGTGAGGGATCGCGCACGGGCGCTCGGCGCGGGGATGACGTCTTGCATCGCGCCGGGATGGTCACACAGTTGCTTCGCGAACTTCAATCGCGCGCGTCCGATTCTTGATAGAACGGACACCCTGCGCCCGCACGGAGACACCGGCATGTGTTCGTCGATCCTTCGCAGTGCCGCACGCGTGCTCGCGACCGGCGCGCTCCTCGCCACCGCCGCGTGCTCGAACGGCTCGACGGCGCCGCGCGCCGGCGGCATCACCGTTCGCGACGAGGCGGTGCTGCCGGTCGGCCCAGCGGGTGCCGGTGCCTGGATTCTGCCCAACGGCCGCCGCATCGAGCCGTTCGGCTCCATGGTGAACATCGACGGCCTGCCGCTCACGATCGTGCTCAGCCCCGACGGCGGAACGCTCTTCGTCACCTCGAACAACGACGACGGGCGGCTCGCGGTGAGCGCACTGGAAACGGCAAACGGCGCGATCCTGTCGTCGATCGAGCAGCCCGCGGGTCTCTATCTGGGGCTGGCGCTCGCTCCCGACGGACGCACGCTCTACGCGGGCGGAGGGGGTGCGGAACGCGTCGTGATCCTCGACTGGGACGGAGCGACGCTCACCGAGCGCGGCACGATCCCCGCCGGCGAGTTCCCCGCGGGCCTCGCGCTCAACCCGGATGGCAGCGTGCTCTTCACGCTGACCCAGTCCGGCAATGGCCTGACGGCCTTCGACACCGCGAGCGGCGCAGAGCTGGGGCGCACCGGCACGGGTGGCAACCCATACGCGATCGCGGTTTCACCCGACGGCGCCGAGGCGTTCGTATCGTCGGAAAAGAACGGGACCGTGGACGTCTTCGACGTTCACGATCCGCGCTCTCCGCGCCAGGTGGCGACGATCCCCGTGCAGAAGAACCCCGAAGCACTGGTGCTGAGCCGAGACGGCACGCGGCTCTACGTCGCCAACTCGGACGAGGACTCGCTCTCGACGATCGACGTCCGCAAGCGCAAGGTGCTGTCCACGCTCGACCTGCGCACGCTCAACTCCGTCGGTTACGGCACCGGTCCGAACGGGCTCGCGTTCTCGCCGGACGGTACGCGGCTCTACGTGGCACAGGCCGCGGACAACCGGGTAGCCGTCGTGGACCTCGCCGAGGCGCGCGTGGTCGGCGCGGTGCCGACCGCGTGGTATCCGACGGCCGTCGCCGTGTCCCCCGACGGGCGGCGGCTCTTCGTCGCCAACGGCAAAGGCACGGGAACGGGACCGAGCGATGGCGGCCGTGATCGGCTGGTGAATCAGGCGACGGTACAGCTCGTCGACGTGCCGCCGGATGCCGAGCTCGCACGCCTCGCGACGCGGGCGGACGAGCTCGCCGCGCGCTCGGCACGCCTCTACGACGTCAACCCGGAGGGGTTCGACAACCCGATCCCGCGAGAGCGTGGCGGGCCCACGCCGATCGAGCACGTCTTCCTGGTGGTGCGCGAGAACAAGACCTACGACGCGCTGCTCGGCGACTTTCCGGGCGGCAAGGGCAAGCCGGAGAATTGCCTCTACTGTGGCGATCCCACACCCAACCTGCGGGCGCTGGTGGAGCGCTTCGCCAGCAGCGACAACTACTATTCGAACGCCGAGACCTCGGATCAGGGGCACCAGATCCTCACCTCGGCGATCTCGAACGTCTACGTCGAGAAGAATCGATTCGCCTCGGATCGTCCCGTGCCCTTCGAAGCCGAGATCTTCCTGAATCCCGCGGTGTGGCCGAAGCGCCAATACCTCTTCCAGGCGCTGCTCGCGAAACAGATCCCGTTCCGCATCTACGGCGAGGCCGTGGGCACCTGGATCGGCAAACTGATCTTCGATGCTCGCTACATCCACTCGAGCCCGGTGGATCCACCGTTTTTCTGGCAGTACACCCGCGACATCGACAAGATCGAAGGGCGCATCGCGGAGTGGGAAGACCAGGGTGTGCCGCCGTTCGTGTACATGCTGTTGCCGGACGATCACACGCTGGGTTGCGAGTCGCCCTACCCCACGCCGCGCTCGATGGTTGCCGACAACGACCTCGCTACCGGGCGGTTCGTGGACTGGCTCACGCACAGCAAGTACTGGAAGACATCGGTGGCGTTCATCGTCGAGGACGATCCGCAATCCGGCGACGATCACGTGGACGCGCACCGCTCGATCTTCGTCGCCGTGTCGCCGTATGCCCGGCGAGGTCACGTGTCCCACGTGATCGGCCACGAGGGCAGCCTGCTCGCGACCGTCGAGCACCTCCTCGGTCTCGATCCCCTCACGATCTACGACGAGCTAGCGCAACCGATGTGGGATCTCTTCACGTCGACGCCGGACCTCGAGCCCTACGAGCTGCGCTCGCGGCTCGTGCCCGAGGAGATCTCCATGCCCGGCACCAACTGCGGCTTCGCGACCCGCGGCCTGAATTTCCTCGATCCCGATCAGGCCACCGGACTGGCTGCCGTGCTCGGCGCCCACGAGCGGGAAGCGCGTGCGGCGGCGAACGATCCATCGTCGCGCTGGCGGGAGCTGGTCGCGCCAGCGCTCGGCGGGACCGCGACGCAGCGCTTGCCTACTTCCGGCGAAAGCCGGCAGGAGCGCGTCGTCGGCACGCAATGACCGCCCATGGCGAGCCTCATGCCGATCTTGGGCCGCTGGGCCCGGCGCACTTTGCATGGCGCGCTGTGGTTCGCATGGATGGGCGCCCTCTTCTTCCCGTGGACGCGCCTCTCGAAGTGGCTGACGTGGGGATATCAGCTCAGCCTCGTCACGACGGCCGCGATCGTCCTCGCCGTGATCGTCACACGATCTCGCGGTGCACGGCTGGTGAGATTGCTGCTGGGAGCACACGCGACCATCGTCGGGATCGTGGTGATCGGGCTCATGCGTTGTCTGTTCGTGCCGCGATGGGCAGGCCCCCCGCTTGCGGCGCTGTGTTTCGCGGTCGTGGCGTGGGTCGTGGTGCGGCGGCCGACCCCGATGGCGGGGTTCCTGGCGACCGTCCTGATCGACGTGTTCGCGGCTGCCAGCTACCTCGAATTGCACGCGGTGTCGTTCCCCAGCTTGGCGCAATCCGTCGTCCAACAAGCTGGCGTCACCTCCTGGCCGATCGTGAGCGGCAGCGGCAGCGACGGGACCGGACCGACCGAGGTGAACGTCCGCTACGTGCAGCCGCTTTGCGAATTCGACGACCTGATCGTCGGCTCACGATCCGACCCGAGAGGTGGTGCGTTTCACGTCGATCGCAGGACGTGGGCCGCGACGCAACTACCCGTGAGGCTCGCCGGCGACCACATGATCGTCGACTGCGAACGGGATCTGGTGGCGATCCCCGACTACGTAGGGGGCGTGTTCGTCGCTTCGCCCAAGCAACTCGCGCAAGGCCGCTATCTGGCGCTCGCCCCCGAGCACCACGCGTACGTCGCGACCTGGGATCCAGCGCGGCGACAGCTCTACGTCATGGACGAAGATGGAGTCTTCCTCATCGACGTGGCGACACTGACCATCGCGTCCAAGCGGCACTTCGCCGAGGAGTTCGGCGAGCGCCCCCGCTGGATGTCGTTCGACACGGTCGCGGACGAGCTGATCGTGGACTTGGACGGGACGCTCGTGTTCACGGACCCGAGGATGCAGGCGACTCGCCTCGCGCTGCCGGTCGCGCGCTCGCCGTGGGGAATGCACGTGCTGGATGAGCCCCGAAGGCGTATCTTCCGCCCGGCGCCCGTCAGCGGGATGCTGGAGGAGATCGATCTCAGGTCCCATTCGATCACTCGCGCGCGCCGCCTCGGATTCGGCATCGAGTACGCAGCCTACGACCCGGCTCGCGACGAGCTCTGGGTGTCGAACTATGCCCGGGGGGTGCTCATGCGGCTCGACGCCGGCGATTGGACCCTCCGCAGGCAGCTCTACGTGGGACATCGTTCGCGTTTCCTCGCGTACGATGCAGCGGACCCCGGGTTCGTCGTCGCCACCACCGCCGGAGTCTTTCACCTCCGCCCGTAACGGAACCGACGGGCCGACGCGTATCGCCCACACGGTGTCGGGCGCCAATGGAATCGGGGCTGCGGGCAGCTTCCACCCCATCCGTGACGGTGGGCGTGGCTGCTGGAGGGGCACGCTCCGTCGCGGCCACGGACTGCGGTGGGGTAACAAGTGGTGCAGGCCAGGAACCTGGCGGTGTGCGAAGCACTCACTCGGACAGGATCCGAGCGACGACGAACGAGCGTGACTGCTCGGAGGGCGTGTCGAGCGCGGGACGCCGCGCTCCACACCGCGCCACGGAAGCGTCGAGCCACTGGACGCGCGCTGGTCGCGGTGGGCCAGAGCGAGACAGGTCAGGCGCGACGCAGCATCTTGTCCAGAAACGAGCCACCGCCCAGGCGGGCCTTGGGATTGATGCGATCGAGTGCTTCCAGCGCCGCCTGCTTCTCGGCTTCGTCCTTGCTCTTGACGAGTTTGCGCAACGCGCCGAGCGCGGGCTTCGCCGCGGGGCCGATGAGCCCCAGCGACTTCGCGGTGAGCGTCCGCACCCGCGGATCTTCGTGCTTGAGCAGTGCGCTCAGCGGCTCCACCGCGGGCCGCGCCGGGGGGGGGCCCCCCCCCCCCCCCCCCACCCCCCCCCCCCGCTCCACCGCGGGCCGCGCCGCCCAACCCACCCGCCCCAGGAACTCGACACACGCCTCGCGCACGCGTGCGTCCGCCAAACCCTCGATCAACACGGGCACCGTCGACGACGCGTCCGCGCCGATGGTCACCATCGCCCCCGCGGCGATGTAGCGGAGGCTGGGATCCGCGAGCATGTTCTTGAGCTTGGGAACGGCGGGCTTCGCAGCCGGCCCGATGCCCGCTAGCGCGCGCGCCGCCGCGCCGCGGAATCCCTCGACGTCGAGCGCGTCCACCAGTACCGGCACCGCGTCCACGGCCTGCGGACCCATTCCGCCCAGCGCCAAGAAGAGCGACGGCCGAATCCGCGAATCGGCGGTACGCGCCATGCCGATGAGTGTGGGCAGCGCTTCCACCGCGGCCGGCCCAAGCCGACCTAGGCTCTGAATCGCCGCCTCGCGGACGATCAGATCCGAATCCTGGAGCGCCGCGAGCAGGAGCTTGATGCAGTCGCGGACCTCGCCACCGAGCCGGCCCAACGCCTCGACCGCCGCGGCGCGCACGGTGGCCTCGGTGGCGGCGAGGGCCTTGAGCAACGCATCGTTCGAGATCTTGGCGAGCGCAAATGCGGCGTCGGATCGCACCTCCGGGAGGCGGTGTTTCATCGCTCCGTGCAACGCCGGCAGCGCCGAGCGCGCCGGCATCCCGATCCGCCCCAGCGCCTGCGCCGTGCCGGACACGATGTCCACGTTCGGATCGCCGAGGGCGTCGACCAGATCAGGCACCGCCGCCATCCCGATCTTCACGAGCGCGTCGATCGCCGCGGCCCGCACCTCGGGATCTCGGTTCTTGAGAGCCTCGATCCAAACGATCGTGGACTTGCCTTGGTACACCGCCATGAAATCCCTCGTCGGCCGTCAGTCGCCGCAGAGCCAACCTGGCCTGTCCGCCGCCGCGCGTTCGACATCGCGTGCGAGGTGCACGAAATGCTCGTGCCAGGGGCGGTCAGGAGCCGCCAATGAGCCCACGATTCGCGTGCCAGGTCAAGGACCCTGCCGTTTCTCCGGGGGTACCGGATCGGCTGGTCCGCCGTCGGCCATCGCTGAGTTGCGCATGCGAATCGCTCCGCATGATCGGGCTCGCTGCGACCCGGCTCCTTTCGCCCCTCCAGCGCACGCCGCAACCTACCCGATCTCATCAGGGATCGCTCGCGAGCCGCATCGCCGAGACTCGGGCCACGCAAGCCGAGCGAGATTTCGCGGCCTTGCGCAGCCCACCCGAGGCGAAGCAGGACGACGAACCCACCGTCGTGCTCCCGCTGCGTACTTCGAGGTTCGAGTTCGTCCGGCCGCACCCGAGCGTGTCGCTCGATTCGAAATCTTCCCGGCGGATCGATCCAGACCACACCCCCGAGCGACTGCGCACGCACAGCGAGCGATGCCGTGGCCACGACACGCCCCGCCGCCGGCGCAACCACCCTCGATTACCGCCAAGTGCGACGCAGTCTGCGCGTCGGGCGCGGGCGAGACGGCGAACCAGCCGTTCGCGGCGATGCCCCAACCAATCGGCTCGTTTCTGGAGCGCATCGACGTCCCTCGGCACGGCCCATCACGACGCGCTCGTCCCGACTCGCGCCAGCGCCGCACGAACGCGCTACCTGGACTGCTCGCTTGCGCTGGCGACGTGCCGGATGCGTAGCATGGAATGCACGTCACAGCGCCGGGGGGGCGTGTCCTCGAGGTCGGGTCACGCGACCGCGGGCTGTGCGGGGAGGCTACGTGGCACGGAACAGCATGTTCTCGGGAGTCGTCTCGTTTGCGGCTGGCGTCCTCGTTTCAGGGGCGACCCTCGCCGCATCGGCGCAGGCGGCGACGTGGACGGTCACCAAGTCGACCGATTCGAACGACGGTGTTTGCGACGCGGATTGCTCGTTGCGAGAAGCAGTCATCGCAGCCAACGCGTCACCCGGCGTGGATACGATCGATTCCGGTGCGTTCGAAGTGATCCTCACCCTCGACGGCGCGAACGAAGACGCGAGCGCGAGCGGCGATCTCGACACCACCGACGACGTCGTGATCGCGGGAACGGGGTCGATCAAGAGCGGTGTCGTCGACCGGGTGCTGCACGTGCGTAGCGGCAGCACGACCCTTTCCGGCATCGATCTAATCGGCGTCAGCCCGTACGAGAGTGCGGACTACGGCGGCGTGATCGTGAACGAGGCGGACCTCGTGCTCGCCGGCTCCAAGGTCACCATGGGCCGGGCGCACGTGGCGGGCGGCGGCCTCTTCAACCTCGGGACGGCCACGGTGCTTGCATCCGAATTCACCTACGACACCGTCTCCTACGGCGGTGGTCCCGCGGGTCACGGTGGCGCGATCGCGAGCGAGGGAACCTCGCTGATCGTCGAAGGGTCCTCGCTCCACCGTAACGCCGCATTCGGCGCGGGCTCACGCGGTGGTGCGCTCTACGTCGGCGCCGGTACGGCAGAAGTCGTGAACACCAGCTTCTTCGCCAATCAGGCCTCGTACACCAACGGTGAAGGTGGCGAAGGAGGCTCGATCGCGAACGAAGGCGCGACGCTCACGCTCACGCACGTGAGCGCGGCCTACAGCTCGGCAGGCATCGGTCAGCTCGAGAACGTGCTCTACTCGAGCGGGTCGACGACGATCGCCAACTCGGTGCTGGGTGGTGGCAACGTTTGCCAGGTGAGCTGCTTCGCTTCCTCCTCCGCGAGCCGGATCGACGAGATCACCGCTCTCGCGGTCACCGGCGCGCCGCTGGCGGGCGGGGTGTGCGGCGGAGGCGGCTTCGTGAGCCTCGGCGGCAACGTCGAGAGCCCGGGCGCGAGCTGCGGGTTGTCCGATGCGAGTGATCTCGCTGCCGTATCCGCCGCCGCGCTGGCGCTCGGCGTGCCGAGCCTGACCGACGTCGTGCTCGCCTACCCCCCCTCCAGCGTTGCAACCGACCATGCGCTGGACGAAACCTGCCCGGCCGTCGATCAGGTGGGCACGACTCGTCCTGCCGGCCCGCATTGCGACTCCGGCGCGGTCGAGGTCGGCGCCGCGCCCTGCGGCGGCTGCCCCACGACGCCCGGTGGCGCCACTCAGGTGGACCTGGCACGTGCCGCGATCCTGCCGCTTCTCTTCCTCGGCCGTGCGCGCGGGAGACGCCGCCAACGCATCTGACGTCCAGCACCAGTCGACCCGCGCGGCTCGACTGGGATCGGACGGCGTTCGGCCGTAGCAGGCTGCTGAAGAAGGCACGCGCCAGCGGCGCGCCGACGAGCGTAGCGAGTCGAGCTGGGGGTGGTAGCCGGCAAAAAACGCGCCTTCTTGCGGGGCGGGGAGCTTGAAAAGTCCCCCGAGGAAGCATCGACAGGCTCGAAAAGCTCGCCACTGCGAGTTCTTCAGCAGCTTGTCAGCCTGCATCATTCACGAACGCCGCGCTGCGGCCGCGACGAAGCGCGGCCCTCCAGGCTTGTTGCATGCGCGAATCGGTGGAGGGCGACGCTCCATCGGCGCTGACGCGCTGTCGCGGGCACGAGGCGCGGGCAATTGCGACGATCGCGGGTGTCAACGGGGCGACTCCGGGGCTTTCGACACAGCGTTCATGGATAGAGCGGGTTAGGAACGCCGCCGTTCCGGTCTCGACTCTTTTCGACGTGTGAGCTTGATTGCGTCGCTGCTTCTGCCGCCGACGGGCGACCGGAGCGGTGGAAGATGACGACCGCCGACGCGCAACGGCCAGCGCATGCGTTCAGCATCGCGCCGATGATGGACCGGACCGACCGGCACTTCCGGTGGTTTGCGCGCCAGCTGACGCGCCGGACCCTGCTCTACACCGAGATGGTGGTGGCGGACACGATCCTCCACCACGTCGCGGACGGACGGCTGGAGCGCTACATCGGTTTCGATCCGATCGAGCACCCGGTGGCGATCCAGCTCGGCGGCGACGATCCGCGGAAGGTGGCCGAGGCCGCGCGCATCGCCGCCGAGCGTGGCTACGACGAGATCAACCTGAACGTGGGTTGCCCGTCCGAACGGGTGAAGGAAGGCGCGTTCGGCGCCGTGCTCATGCGCGAGCCCGCGCGGGTCGCCGAGCTCGCAGCCGCCATGCGTGCGGCGGTGAGCGTTCCCGTCACCATCAAGCACCGCATCGGCGTCGATGAGCTGGACCGCTACGAAGACCTGGCCAACTTCGTTTCGATCGTGAGCGGCGCTGGCGTCACCCGCTTCGCGGTGCACGCCCGAAAGGCGTGGCTGAGCGGGCTCTCTCCCGCTGAAAACCGCACCGTGCCGCCTCTGCGCTACGACGACGTGTATCGGCTCAAGCGCGAGCTCCCTCACCTCGAGATCGTGCTCAACGGCGGGGTTGCGGGCATCGACGCGTCACTCGCTCAGCTCGCCCACGTCGACGGTGTGATGGTCGGACGCGCCGCTTACGACGACCCGCTCTGGCTCGCCGAGATCGACGAACGCGTGTTTGGCGAGCCCGCCGCGCCCATCGGCGCCCGCGATCCCAGCGCCCTGGTGGAAGCGATGGTCGAGTACGCGGCACGCACCGTCGGCGATCGCACCACGTTGCGCGCCATCTATCGCCACCTGCTGCCGCTCTACCACGCGCGGCCGGGTGCCCGGCGCTGGCGCCGGCTCTTGAGCGACGCGCTGGCGCGACCACGCGTGGGTCCCGCCGTGCTGCGCGACGTCCTCCACTACGTCGAGACGGATGTCCGCGGGCGGGCGCCAGCCGGCTCCCTCTCGTCTTGATACCGATCCGCTGAAGGAAGCGCCCGCGAGCGATCGCAGGAGACACCCGCCGCCGGGTAGTGGTACGGTTCTCGTACGGGTGAGGAGCACCGGGTGCCATGACCGTCGCCGAAATCGAAGCTGAGCTCGCTCGGCTGACGACGGCAGAGAAAGCCGAGCTGCTGGGACGACTCGCCGTCGAGCTGGCCGGCGTCTCACCCGGAATCGATTCCGATCCGAACACCGCTGGCGGAGCTGCCTGCATCGTTCGCACACGCATCCCGGTGTGGACGCTCGAGAGCTATCGCCGCCTCGGCTGGACGGACGCCCAGATCCTCACGAATTTCCCGACCCTCAGGGCTTCCGATCTCGCGAACGCTTGGACGTACGTAAGCGCTCACGGCGCCGAGATCGAACGCGCCATCCAAGACCACGAAGCGGCCTGACGAGTGGCGCGTTTCTAAGCGGACGAGAACTTCCCGATTCAGGTCGCCCTGGTCCTCACGCAACGAGGGCACGACGTCCTCTCGGCGCGTGACGCCGGCAACACCGGCCGGAGCGTGCCCGATCGTGAGGTGCTCGCATTCGCGGTGCGCGAACGCCGCGCAGTGGTCACGCTCGATCGCAGGGATTTCATCGCTCTCCACCACCGCGATGCGCGCCATTACGGCATCATCGTGTGCAGCACCGATGCGGACGTCGAACGCCAAGCGCGCCGCATCGACGAGGCTGTGCGCGCCATCGGCGCGCTCGAGGGTCAGCTAATCCGCATCAATCGGCCAGACACGTGATCTCCCGCGTTCTCGCAGCGCAAAGCCCCTGCGCTCGCGAACGGGAACCTCGCGTCTACAGGTCCGGCGCGCGGGATCGGGGGGGGCCAGGAAGGAGCTCGGAGCGACCGCCGACACACCGAGCCTCGTGCAAGCGCCGAAAGCGACACGAGAAACACTGCTACCGCCCGACGAGAACCTGCATCCTGGGTGGCTCCACCTCACGGGCCGATGTCACCGGAGGTCGCCCGATGTTCGGTGCCTACGGGCATCCGTTCGTCGGAATGGCCGTCGACCAGTCGCAGACGTTCCCGGACTCGAAATCGCCGCCGAAGACTTCACTCACGGCGTCACAACGGTCTCCAATCCCATCTCGATCCTCGTCGAGTTGCTCCGAATTGAAATCCTGGGGACAGTTGTCGCGATCGGCGCAGTAACCGTCGCCATCCTCGTCATTCAGCGGATCGTTGGCACAGGGATCACACGCGTCGCCGAACCCGTCGGCATCCCCATCGTCCTGAGCAGGGTCTGCATGGTTCGGACAAACGTCACACTCGTCTCCCACACCGTCCTCATCACGATCCGATTGAGACGGGTTGAAGACCGCGGCACAGTCGTCGTCCGGGTCGAAGGTTCCGTCTTGGTCCGCGTCGGGGGGGCCCACGCACTTTAGCGGCCCGATGCCATAGCCACCGAGCCGATCGTCCTCCTGGGCGTCGACGATGATGTAGTAATCGCCGGGCGTCAGCCCTGCGAGAGAAACCGGATTGCCGTAGCCGAATGCGATCGTCGTGTAGTTCGGGACCGCACCGCTGGCGCACTCGCGCGTCACGAACAGCAGCGACTGACTCGTCGTGCCGTTGCAGTTGTAGATGCAGTAAGGAAACGACAGGTCCGTCACGTAATCCAGATGGATCTTGTGCACCTGCTCCGGCCCTTCGTAACGACGTTCACACTGGCCGCCTTCGTCGCAATACGTTTCGTAGCTGTTCGCCCCGTCGTGCAAGTCGCCCTGCACGGTCTCTCCGCACTTGATCACACGCGGCGAGTCACAGGTGTACCGCGTGCCCGGATTAGGGATACCCCGGCCCTTTACCTGACGGCTCGTGTTCCCCGCGCTTGTGGTGAACACCGCACCCGCTAGGTAGAGATCGGTCCCACCGGGCCGGAAGCGGATGCCGACCGATGTGACTTGGCCGGGCGACAAGTTGAACGGCGATCCATCGACCACGTTGAACCATCCGCCGATCGTTGCCGAGCCACTCACCGAGCCCGAGGTTCCACAATGGCTGACACCGAATTCCTTCCGCACTTCGTAGTTCTCAACGACCAATCCAAAATCCAGTTCGGGCGGCGAGATGCAAAGGCGTGGTCCGGTGCCGCCGGCAACCACATCGAGATGGACGGGTATCACCTGTGGGCTGTTGCTGGCACCCGGGGACGCAATCGTCACCACAGCCTGATGGATGCCGGGAGACAATCCGGTGACGTCCGCCGTCACGCTGAGGGTGTCCTTCTCACCAGTCGAGCTTCCCGTGGTCGGGCTGACGGAGAGCCATGACGAACTTGCTTCTGCGGTCCAGGTCAGATTGCCAAGACCCGCGCTGTTCCACACCTCGAGGGGGCGTGGCGTCGGATCGGCTCCTCCCACAACGGCGACGAAGCCGAGAGCTGCGGGAGCGAAGCCGATGAACGGTGAGTATGCGATGAGGTCCGACCGAGCGATCGCGAGTGTTGCGGCGACATCCACCAGCTGACTCGGGCTAAACCGGTAGCTGCAATGAGACGGTGCGTACGACATGAAATTCGTCGTATCGGGCTGGTATGGCAGTCCACACGCCTTTGCCGTTCCCGTGTAACCGCACGCGCCATCGACCACCCCGAGCAGCCCAGGATCCATGGGGGTATCGCACCGCCGATCACCGAGAACGTCGCAGCACGCCCCATCGGGGCACTCTCCATCGGAGCACCCTTCCGGCTCATCCGAAATCAATGTGTGCGTGTGCTCGAGGTCGAAGAAGTGGCCCATCTCGTGAACGAGGACGCTCATCTCAAAAGCCTCCTCCTCGACCAGAACTCCCTGAAACCCCTTCGTTGTCGTAGGGGTCCCGTACCCCGTGACGTCGTCGCCCGCCTTCTCCCATCCCATCGTGAACTCACCCACGACATACACGTTGATCGTGCCTGACGCCGCATTGGTGTTGAGAAGGGCAGCGATCTCGCTCTCACCTTCGATTCCCCAAAACGAATCGGGATCCGTGATCGTGTCCACCGTTCCCAGCCCGAACTGAATCCCGGCGTCGCCGAAGGCCAGGTTGAGCCGAGTGAGCGCCGATTGGAGGTCCGACGCATCGATGCTTCCGCCTTCAGACCACGGCTCGACGATGTGGAACGTGACCATGACGCTGGCCGAGCGCCTGAGATCCGCGCGAGGGAGAAGTAGGCGGGACGATGCGACGCGCGCGCGCCGGAGCGCAGCATCCGGATCGTTGTCCGGCGTGCCGCAGACCCCAGAGGCATCAGCCCGAGCCAGATCCAAGCCAGTGACAACGCAGGCGATCACGACACAAGCCAGCGCACGAAACAGGGACTCCCACGCGATGGTCGCGCTGGGCAGCAGTCCTGTCTGCGACTGCACGTTGGCGCAACCACACTGCCATCGCATATTCCTCATCCCCATAGGTGTTCACCGCTGGTCGAATCCGGACACCAATTCTTGTCCCGCTCCCCCGGCATGAGTCAAGCAGCGAACGCGCTCGGGTGCGCCCTGACGAGCGCTGCGCGCAGCCACCATGGACCGTGGCACGGTCGGTGCGACGCGCGCCGGATAGACTTCGCGGCCGTGAATCCGCCCAGCGCTCCGTCGACGAAGCCCGCTCCCGAGGCCATCGCTCCCTCCACGCTCGATCCCGATCTGGAGCGGGACTTGAGCCTGCTCAGACTCGGCACTCCCGGCATCGAGACCAAGCGCAGGCGGCGTTTTCCGTGGACCCAGATGATCGTGCTCGCGGTGCTCGCGGCGGCGATCGCCGGCGGCGTCGGCTATTGGCGCGCCACCCGCCCCACGGAGGTCACGCTGGTCTCGGTTTCCCCACGCGACCTCGGCCTGCCGCCGACCTTGCTCACGGCCAGCGGCTACATCGTCGCCAAGCGCCAGATCACCGTGAGCAGCAAGACCCAGGGAAAGATCGTCGAGATGCCGGTCGAGATCACGACCGAGCTTCACGAGGGCGATCTGATCGCGCGGGTTCAAGACGACGAGCAGCGCGCGCAAGTGAAGGTGGCCGAGGCCGAGCTCGCGCAGGCGGAGCTGGACGTGAAGCGCGCGCGCGAGCTGACCCGAGCGCGGATCGCCTCGCAGGCCGACCTCGACAAGGCGGAGACGAGCGTGCGGGTGGCGCGCGCGCGCCTGGAGCTCGCGCGAGTAGCGCTCGCCGACACCATGGTCACGGCGCCCATCGACGGCACCGTGATCCGCAAGATCCGCGACGTCGGCGAGTTCCTGACGCTTGGGGTCACCGCCGAGGGAGATCCCGGCTCGTCGGTGGTGACGATGGCGGATCTCTCGGCGATCGACGTCGAGCTCGAGATCAACGAGACCGAGATCACCAAGGTGCAAATGGGCGGCTCCGCGATCGTGACGCCCGAAGCGATCCCCGAGCGACGCTACCTGGCGGAGGTCTTCGAGATCGGCGCGATGGCGGACCGCAAGAAATCCGTGGTGCCCGTCAAGGCGCGGCTCCGCGAACCGTCGCGCGACCTCAGGCCGGACATGTCGGCCAAGGTCACGTTCGTCACCGAGCCACCCAAGGAAGCGATCCAGGTGAAACCGGCGTTGCCGACGTCGGCGGTCGTCCAGCGCGACGGCCGCGCGGTGGTGCTCGCGGTCGAAAACGACGTCGTCGTCGAGAAGCCGATTCGCACCGAGCCCGCCGACGCGGGCTTCGTCGTCGTGCTCGAAGGCGCGCCCGAGGGCACGTTCGTGATCGACCAGCCTCCCGCCGAGCTGCGCGCCGGCCAGCGCGTGCGCGTCAAGTCGTGAACGATCCCGGCGCGGCGGCGGCGCCAGCCCCACCGCTCGTCGAGATCCGCGGGCTCAGCAAGACCTACCACCGCGGCGCCAGCGACGTGCCCGTGCTGGTGGACGTGAACCTCACCATCCGCTCCGGCGAGTTCGTGGCGCTCATGGGCCCTTCCGGCTCGGGCAAGTCGACACTGCTCAACTTGATCGCCGGCATCGATCGGCCCACCACCGGCCGGCTTCGCATCGCAGGTCGCGACATCCAGGAGCTGAGCGAGCGCGAGCTGGATCGCTGGCGGAATCGCTCGATCGGCTTCGTGTTCCAGTTCTACAACCTGATGCCGGTGCTGACGGCGGTCGAGAACGTGGAGCTGCCGCTCACGCTGATGCCACTCGACCGCGACGAGCGGATCGCGCGCGCCGAGGCGGCGCTGCGCATCGTGGGGCTCGGCCACCGGCTCGCCCACCGGCCGTCCGAGCTTTCGGGTGGCGAGCAGCAGCGGGTGGCGATCGCGCGGGCCTTGGTGACCGATCCGCTGCTGGTGCTCGCGGACGAGCCCACCGGCGATCTCGACGCGGTGAGCGGCACCGAGATCCTGGGCATCATGCGCCTGCTGAATCGCAGCGCGGGCAAGACGTTCATCATGGTCACCCACGACCCGCGCGCCGCGGCGACCGCGGATCGTCTCGTGCACCTCGACAAAGGCCGTTTGACGGGTGACGAGCGATGAAAGAGGAGCTGCGGGCAGCCTCGCGGCCGCCCCTACGGATGGGATGGCCGTGAAGCGAAGCTACGATTTCGCCACCGCCGCATCACCCGTAGCGGCGGGTGCGCGCGCAGGGCGCGACACCCTCGAGAATCGGGCGAGAGGTTTCACGATCCCCCCGCGAATCGTAGGGGCCGGCGCGAGCCCGCCCGAAGCGCGAATCGAGGGTGGGTGGTCGGCGTTCCCGAGCAATGAACGAGGAGCTGCGGGCGGCCTCGCGGCCGCCTCTACGGCTCACACCATCGCGAACCGAGCGAGCCCGTCCGAGGTCCCGCCGTGGACCTGATGAAGCTGGTGCTGCGCGGGCTGGCGCGAAATCCGCGCCGCACGCTGCTCACGTTTCTCGGGCTCGTGGTGTCGTTTTTCGTCTACACGTCGCTCGCCAGCATCCTCTTCACGCTGGAGCAGGTGATCCATCGCACCGGCAGCGCCACCACGCTCTTTCTGCGACCCAAGTTCGGGATCCGCTTCTGGCGCGCCGAGATTCCGCTCACGTATCTCTCGAAGATCCGCGCGGTGCCCGGCGTGGTCACGCTCACGCCGTACGACTTCTTCCTGGGTGAGGGCAAGAAGAAGGGCGAGTTCGACGTGGCGATCGGCGTCGATCCCTCGACCATCGCCGAGGTGCGTGACCTGAAGGGCGCCTCGCGCGAGGAGCTCGGAGCATTTCGCGGCGAGCGCAGTGCCGCGCTGGTAGGCGACCGCACGCTGGAGCAGCACGGCTGGAAGCTCGGGCAAGAAGTGACGCTGCGCAACCCGATCAAAGGCCAGAACCTGCCGGTACGCATCCGCGGCAACGTCGACCGCGACGGTGACTTCGGCGACGTGATCTTGGTCCACAACGACTATCTGCAGGACGTGAACGGCCGCACCGGAAAGACGGTGTTCGTGATCGTGAAGGTCGCTCGATCCGATCTCGCCACACCCGTGGCGCGCACCATCGACGAGGGCTTCCGGAACTTCACGGTGCCCACGGAGACCATCACCGAGAAGGCGTTCACGGAAACGGTGATCGGCGGCCTCGCCGACACGCTCCAGGCGCTCACGGTGATCGGCTACCTCACCCTCGGCGTCACGATGCTGGTGGTGGCGAACACGGTGGCGATGGGTGTGCGCGAGCGCACCAACGAGATCGGCACCATGCGGGCGCTGGGCTTCAGCGCTCGGCGGGTCCTGGCGATGGTGGTCGGCGAGGCCTCGCTGGTGTCGTCGATCGGCGGAATCGGGGGTGCGCTCCTGGCGTGGACCATCTTCCACTACCAGCTGATCAAGCTGCCCGAGGAGGTCGGGCTCGAGATCCAGGCCTCGTGGCGCGTGGTGCTGCAGTCGTCGCTCTTGGCGCTGCCCATCGGCGCGCTGGCCGGCCTCAAGCCGGCGTGGGACGCGAGTCGCATGGCGATCACCGAGGCGCTTCGCCACGCCGACTAGCAGGCTGCGGAAAAACTCGCGCAGGCGAGTTTTTCGAGCCTGCCGATGCTTCCTCGGGCACGCCTATCCGGTTGTCTTCGGTGACCACCACAGGTAGCGTTCCCGCTCG
>CAYVDO010000132.1:0-18012 GCA_964450125.1 uncultured bacterium | reverse complement strand
CCGCAGCGGGCGGGGGGCTGGAACAGCCCCCCGAGACAACATCAGCAGTAGTCCTGTACCGAGTGCTTTGCACTCGGTACAGGACTACTGCGCACGCTCGACGGTCACGAAGAGATCGCCGTCGGCGTCACGCTCCACCGTGACCGCCCACGGGTTGCAGCAAACGTCGCAGTCTTGGACGAATGTCCCCACGGTGGCCGGATCGATCACGAGCTCCACGACTTCCCCGCAATACGGGCAAGTCGCGCTCGCGTCATCGAGCACGGACGTCCTCACGCTTGGTGGACGTCGCCGTGCGCGCATGGCGTGTCGGCTCGCTGGCACGTGGAGGCGCCGCCCACGGAAACTTCGCCACTACTCGATCGACGACCGTCGGCGTGAGCTCGAAGAAGAGCTCGTTCGTGCGCACGAACGCATTGAGGAACGCCGGTGAGATGGCGAGCTGGCTCACGTAGCGGTCGAGCGCTGCGCGCTTGGTGCGGCGCTCGGTTTCGTCGAGAGCGAAGCTACGCACCGTGACGTCGCGCGCCGGGATCTTGGGTGGCTGTTCGATGGCGGTCGACGCGAGGTCGCCTGGATTCGGGTTCCATTCCATCCAACCCGACGGCCAGTTCGGCCAGTGCACCAGGTACGCCAGTAGCCGCGGCTCCACGGAGGGATGCGACCGCGAGTGGCGGTTCCCTCGCTGCCAGTCCTCGAGTGCCAGCAGTGTGAACACGCCCGCAGCCGAGTGGTCGGGATGGATGTCGACGGGATCGGGCAGGGCCAGGAGCGTGGGCTGCGTTTCGCGCAGGATGCGCGCCAGCTCGGCCCGCAGATTCGCGCCGGTGTAGGGGAGGCGCGGGTCGCGCGCTTCCTCGTACGGAGGATCCGCGGCGCCGGTGGTCTGCGAGCGCTCGGGCTTCGCGCGCGACCAATGATCGTCGAGCAGGCCGTGGAGGCCGCCATCGGGAAAACCGAGCAGCTCGACGTCGATGCGGCCGCTGCCCAGCGCGTGCGCGCTCGCCTCCGCCTCGCTGATGCGTCGCTCGCCGTAGGCGACGTACTCGTGTGGCTCGGGCGGGGTCTCGGGCGTGATGCGGCGCACGGCGTCCTGGTAGCCGTCGCCGGCGGTGACCAACACCACACGCACGTTGCCGCCGGAAGCGAGCACCTGCTGGATCAAGCCCGCGGTGGCGATCGTCTCGTCGTCGGGATGGGGCGCCACGACCAGAAGGCGCTCGCCGGTGCCGACGGTGAGCGGCGTGACGTCGGCTGCGTGGGCAGCGCGAGGCGCCAGAGCCGCGACGAGGACCAGAAGCGTCAGGCACGTGATCCACATCGCGGCCACGGGACGCGCCGAGGTATTGCGCACGGCTGCGCGGCGGGCTTGAGAATCTGAGGCCGTCATCGAAGGTCGAGTCCGTGGGTGTCGAACCCCGGAGCATAACGGCCGGACGACCAGGAATCGACGGTCCGCCGTGGATTCGGTGGTTGATCGGGCGGGTTCTGTCGGGGCAAAGTCGCGCGCCGGAGGTGCGTGGGCTTGAGAGCGACGAGCGACGGCGCGATCGGGGGGTGGGGGCGACGAGGACTGCGCACGCTGTCGCTGCTGCTCGCCCTCGTCTGGGCTGGAACGCTCGGCTGCGGTTCCGACGACGACTCGACGGCGTCCGCGGGTGGCACCCAGATCCTCTTCGACGTGGACGCGCTCGACGGAAGTGCCGGGTTCTTCGATTTCCCGTGGCCGAGCGACCTCCGGCTGCGCGAGGACGGTCGCATCGATCTCACGGGTTTTCCACTTCCTGCTGGGCCGCCGAGCCTGCGCGAGTTCATCGCCGCCTATCTCGGCCGGATCGCGGATCACACGTTCGGATTCGGCACCAATCACGGCGCATTCTTCCGTGCCAGCGGCGCGCTCGATCCCGCCACGTTGCCCTTCGGCGCGGCGGCCTCGCTCGCACGCGATGCCTCGGTGTTCTTGATGGACATCGACCCGCGCTCCCCATCGCGCGGCGAGCGCCTGCCCGTGGTGGTCTCGTACCAGTTCGACGCCACGATCTACGAGCCCACCAACCTGCTCGCGGTCTCGCCGTTGCTCGGCTTTCCGCTGCGCCCCGGCATGCGCTACGCGTTCGTCGTCACCCGTGGCGTGAAGGACGCTGCCGGCCGGTCGCTGGCGGCGGCGCCCGACCTCGCGCGGGTGCGCGACGGTCGCGCCGGCGGCGATCCACGTCTCGAGCGGCTCGTGGATCTCTATCGGCCGCTCTGGGAAACGCTGGAGTCGAGCGACGGCCCCGCACCGCGTGACGTGGCCGCCGCGACGGTCTTCACCACCCGCGACGTGGTCGGCGAGATGTTCCGGATCCGGGACTGGATCCACGCCAACGTGGCGGTCGAGCCGCCCACCGAGCTCGCGTTCGAGAAGGAGACACCGGACTTCTACGAGTTCGTGGGGCGCTATGCGAGCCCCAACTTCCAGACCGGCACGCCGCCCTACCTCACCAGCGGTGGCGAGATCCTCTTCGATGGTGACGGCAACCCGATCGTCCAGCGCACCGAGAGCCTGCGTTTCTCACTGACCGTGCCGAAAGGCGCGCCGCCGGTGGGCGGCTGGCCCGTGGTGGTCTATGCCCACGGCACGGGCGGCGACTACGAGAGCTTGGTGCGCCGCGAAGCCATCGATTTCGCCGCCAACGGCCTCGCCGCGATCGGCATCGACCAGCCGATTCACGGCGAGCGCGTGCCCGGCGGCGACGATTGGTCGTTCTTCTTCTTCAATTATCTGAACCCGGTTGCCGCCCGTGACAACTTGCGCCAGTCGGCTGCCGACAACGTGCAGCAGATGCGTTTCGTCCGCGAGCTCGAGGTGCCGGCGGCGCTCCATCCCGAAGGCTTCGCGACCCGTTTCGATGCGAGCCGCGTGATGTTCATGGGCCATTCGCAGGGCGGCACCGAGGGACCGCTCTTCGTCGGCGCCGAGGACCAGATCGGTTGCGCCGTGATGAGCGGATCCGGCGGTGGCTTGCGGCTCACGCTGCTCCAGAAGACGTTGCCGGTGCCGGTGGTGTTCCTGGTCGAAGCGCTGGCGGGAGCCCTCGGTACCCAGGAGCTCGATCTCTTCCATCCACTCGCGCAGCTCCTGCAGCTCTTCATCGAGGAGGGCGACCCGCTCAACTACGCGCCCTACTACGCGCGCTATTCGCGCGGCGCACCGCACTCGGTCTTCATCTCCGAAGGGCTGCTCGATTTTCAGGTGCCCTACACCACCATCGGCGCCCACGCGCTCGCGGCTGGCGCGCCGATCGTTGGGCGGGTGTGGAAGCCCATCGACGGCATGGACATCGCCGGTCTCGAGCCGCTGACGCTGCCAGTGCACGACAACGCGTTCGGCGCCGACGGCACGCGCGTCACGCTGGGGCTCGTCCAGTATCCGAGGGACGGGCACTACGCGCTCTTCGACAATCCCGAGGGCAGTTACCAATACGGCCACTTCCTCGGGTCGTGCGCGGCAGGTGAGCCCGCCATCCCCGCGCCGCCGTGACCGCGCCTCGGACGCCCTTCTGAGCCCCACGGATCACGACTACGCTCAGCGGCTGCTCGTCGTGCGAGGGCTTCCGTCATGACTGCGATCGATCTCGAGCCGTATCTGCGGCCGACCTTCTTCCTCGACAGCGACACTGCGGCGCTGCGCGCGTTCGCGACTGCGGCGATCGGCGACGCCACGGACGAGCGCACCAAGGCCGTGCGGCTCTTCTACGCCGTTCGCGACGGCGTTCGTTACGACCCGTACAGCGCTGATCTCTCGCCCGACTCGTTCCGCGCCAGCAACGTGCTGGCAAGGGCCGCTGGTTTCTGCGTGCCCAAGGCGATCGCCCTCGCGGCGTGCGCGCGCGCCGTGGGCATCGCCACGCGCCTCGGCTTCGCCGACGTGCGCAACCACCTCGCCACCGAGAAGCTCCGCGAGCGCATGGGCACCGACGTGTTCGCATTCCACGGCTACGTGGAGCTCTGGCTCGGCGGCCGCTGGGTCAAGGCGACGCCCACCTTCAATCTCTCGCTGTGCGAGAAGTTCCGCGTGAAGCCGCTCGAGTTCGACGGCGAGCACGACGCGCTCTTCCACCCCTTCGATCGCGACGGCCAGCAGCACATGGAATACCTGCGTTACCGCGGCGAGCACGCCGATTTCCCCATCGACGAGATGCTCGAAGCTTGGCGCACGATCTACCCCTACATGTTCGGTGGGGACGCGAGCGCTGCGCACGCGGCGGCGCGGGCGGCGGGCGGCGACTTCGAGGCCGAGGCGGCCCGAGAAAACGCCCTCGTCGCCAACGATGCCGAGGCGCCCGCTGCGCATCGGGCCGCGGTGAACGAGGGGACACGCTGATGGCGCTCGATCCGCTGATCCTGCTCTCGGGCACCGAGCTCGCCTCCCGCATCCGCACCCGGCAGCTCTCCTCGCTCGAAGCGGTGGAGGCACACATCGCGCAGATTCAGCGGGTCAATCCGCGTCTCAACGCGATGGTCGCGGAGCGCTTCGCCGCCGCCCGCGAGGAGGCGCGGCGCGCCGACGCCGTTCTCGCCGCAGCTTCCGATCCGACGCAGCTCCCCCCGTTCCACGGCGTGCCGTGCTCCATCAAGGAGTGCTTCGCGCTCACCGGGATGCCGAACACCTCGGGCCTGGTGGCGCGCCGCGGCCAGCTCGCTTCCGCGGATGCCACGGGTGTCGCGCGCCTGCGCGCCGCGGGCGCGATCCCGCTCGGAGTCACGAACATCTCCGAGCTCTGCATGTGGATGGAATCGAACAACCGCGTCTACGGCCGCTCCAACAATCCCTACGATCCGCGCCGCACCGTGGGCGGCAGCTCGGGCGGAGAGGGTGCGATCGTGGGCGCCGGTGGCGCGCCCTTCGGTCTGGGCTCGGACGTGGGCGGTTCGATCCGCATGCCGGCCTTCTTCAACGGCGTCTTCGGTCACAAACCCACGGGCGGCCTCATTCCCAACTCGGGCCAGTTCCCGATGCCGGAGGGCGAAGTGCGTCGCTACTGCACGACCGGCCCGCTGGCGCGCCGCGCCGAAGACCTCATGCCTTTGGTGCGCATCCTCGCCGGGCCCGACGGCATCGACGGTGGCTGCATCGCGCGCGAGCTCGGTGATCCGGCGAGCGTGCGGCTCGAAGGCTTGCGCGTGGTGAGCATCGAGGACAACGGGCTCATCCCGGTGAGCAACGATCTCCGCCAGGCCCAGCGACGTGTCGCCGAGGCGCTCGCTGCCCGCGGAGCGCGTGTCGAATGGGAGCACGTGCCGCGACTCAAGCAATCGCTGGAAATCTGGTCGGCGATGCTCTCCGCTGGCGGCGGCAGCGACTTCGCCACGATGCTCGGCAACGGGGTTCCCGTGAACGCGTGGCTGGAGCTCGTGCGTTGGTCGCTCGGTCGCTCGAGCCACACGCTGCCGGCGATCATGCTCGCGCTCCTCGAGAAGGTGCCGAAATGGACGCCGGGGCGCACCCGCAAGCTTGCGGCGCTCGGCGCCGAGCTGCGCGAGTCGTTGGTGGATCTTCTCGGGCCGAGCGGCGTGATGCTCTATCCGCCGTACGCGAGTGTGGCTCCGCGGCACGCGTTTCCGCTCGTGCCGCCCGTGTGCTGGGCGTACACGGCGATCCTCAACGTCATGGAGCTCCCGGTCACCCAGGTGCCGCTCGGCCTCGACGCCAACGGTGTACCGCTGGGCGTGCAGGTGGCTGCGGTCCACGGTAACGATCACCTCACCATCGCGGTGGCGTGCGAGTTGGAACGGATCTTCGGCGGCTGGACCGTGCCATCGCTCGCCCGCTGAACGGTCGGGCGGATGTCCCGGGTGGGCGATCCAAGTCGTCCCGTCGAATGTCCCGCCCTCGGTGAGGAAGCCCCGACGGGTCGAGACGATTCGTCAGTAATGTGCCACTCGGAACAGGCCGATTCGGCCCCGCCCCCAGAAACGCCAATGGTTCTGGGGCGTGCCATCTGGCGTTCGGGCGCCGCTCGCGGGCCCGCCGTTTGCTTTGGTTCGCCTCGGACCGCAGACCGGCAGGGGTCGCGCGCGTCCGAAAGGTGGCTTGCGGATGATCGTCGAATGCGCCTGGTGTGGCGCCCTCCTGGGACAGAAGGAGCCCCTGCTCGATACTCGGCCCACGTCCGGGATCTGCGACGAGTGCGTCGATCAACTGGAGTCGGGACAGGTGTGTTCCGCGCCGCGGCTCCATTCGCACTCGCCCCGCCTGCGCGCGCTTCGGCGCGGCGGATCCTACGAGCTTGGATCGCCGGCGATCCTCGGTATTCACGACGCCCCCACCGTGCGCGTGCGTCGTCACGACCGACACTGAGCCGCGCCAGCGGCGGGCTGCTGAAAAACTCGCCGGAGCGAGTTTTTCGAGCCTGCCGATGCTTCCTCGGGGGTCTGTTCCAGACCCCCGCCCGCTGCGGCAAAGCCGCAGCGGGGCCCACCCCCAAGTCGCCTCGCTGCGCTCGTCAGCGCGCCTTAAGGCGCGTGCCTCTATCGCAGCCTGTTCGCGGCGGACACGACCGCCGCGCTCCCGCCGCTCCCGCCGGCAGCCGTGCCATCGCTCGGTGGGCTCGTCGCTCCATGCGTGACGCGCCGTGCGACCACGTTTGCCGATCGCGGCGCTCGCGCGCTAGTTGAAGTGCGCGCCGCTCGCTGGCTCGCTCGCGGTTGCGGCGCGAGCGACGCACAGCCGGGCCGCGGGCCGAATCGTGGACGATCTCTTCGCGGGAACGTGGGCGCTGGTCACGGGCGCGTCGTCGGGGCTGGGCGTCGAGTTCGCGCGTCAGCTCGCCGCTCGCCGCGCCAACCTCGTGCTCACCGCGCGCTCACGGGCGGAGCTCGAGAACCTCGCAGCCGAGCTTGCCGAGAAGCACGGGATCGCGACGCACGTCGTCGTCGAGGATCTGGGAGCCGTGGGCGGCGCCGCACGCCTCGCAGCCGCGGTCGACGCGTTGGGCGTGCCCATCGAGCACCTGGTCAACAACGCCGGCTTCGGCGCGATGACGCGTTTCACGCGCAGCTCGCTCGATCGCCAGACCGAGATGGTGCGTCTCAACTGCGAGAGCGTGCTTTCACTGACCTGGCACTTTCTGCCCAAGATGGTCGAGCGTGGTCACGGCGGGGTGATCCAGGTCTCGTCCACGGCCGGGCATCAGCCGGCGCCCTTCTTTACGACGTACGGGGCCACCAAGGCGTTCGTGCTGAGCTTCGCGTCGGCGCTCGCCGGCGAGCTTCGCGGCAGCGGCGTGCGCATGCTGGCGTTCTGCCCCGGTCCCGTGCAGACCGGCTTCCAGAAGGCCGCCGGGTTGCCGATACCCGACTTGAAGCGCGGCGGATTGCGGGCGCGGCTCTCGCTACTCGGCGCCGAGGAAGTGGTGCGGCGTGGTCTCGCCGCATACGAGCGAGGGCGCGACGTGTGCATTCCGGGCGTGGTGAATCACGTGATGATCCTCGCCGCGAAACATGCGCCGCGCGCGTGGATCGTGAATGCGGCGGCGCGCTCACTCGCGCGTGGCGGCGAGTCGCGAAAGGCGAAGGCATGACCGTGACGGCGACGATCGCGACGGGTTTCGCGAAGCACTGGGGCCTCGATCGGAAGCTCACGTTCCTGAATCACGGTTCCTTCGGCGCCTGTCCGAAGTCCGTGCTCGCCGCACAAGCCGAGCTCCGGGAGCGGCTCGAGCGCGATCCGTCGCGCTTCATGGCGCGAGACTTCGACGATCTCCTCGACGAGGCGCGCGGCGAGCTGGCCACGTTCGTCGGTGCCGATGCCGCAGACCTCGCGTTCTTGCACAACGCCACCACCGCGGTGAGCACGGTGCTGCATTCGATCTCGTGGCACGCGGGCGACGAGATCCTCATCACCGATCACGCGTACAACGCCTGCGCGAACGCGGCGCGGGAGATCGCGGGAGCTGCGGGCGGGCGCGTGACGGTGGCCTCCATCCCGTTCCCGGGTACCACCGCGGATGCGGTGGTGGACGCGGTGCTGAACCGCGTCACGCCACGCACCCGGCTCGCGCTCCTCGATCACATCACCAGCCCCACCGCGCTGGTGCTGCCCATCGAGCGGCTGATCCGCGAGCTCGACGCCCGCGGCGTGCCCACGTTCGTGGATGGTGCGCACGCACCCGGCCAAGTGCCGCTCGACCTCGGCGCGCTGGGTGCGGCGTATTACACGGGCAATTGCCACAAATGGCTGTGCGCGCCCAAAGGTGCGGGCTTTCTGTGGGTGGAACGCAGCCGGCAAGCGACGCTCCGGCCGCTGGTGGTGAGCCACGGCGCCAACTCGCCTCGCACCGACCGCAGCCGCTTTCGGCTCGAGTTCGATTGGCTCGGCACCGACGATCCCACGGCGTTCCTCGCGGTGCCGGTGGCGCTGCGCTTTCTGGGATCGCTGGTCGCGGGCGGCTGGCCGGCGCTCAGGGCACGCAACCACGCGCTGGTCATCGAAGGGCGGCGAGTCCTCTGCGACGCGCTCGAAGTGGAGGCGCCCTGCGACGAGTCGATGCTGGGCTCGATGGCGTCGATTCGGCTTCCCGACGCGCGCGCACCACGCGGCGTCGACCCGTCGGGTACGGACCCGCTGCAGGAGCGGCTGCGCGACGACGATCACATCGACGCGATCGTGAACAATTGGCCGGCGTGGCCGAAGCGGCTGGTGCGGCTCTCGGCGCAGCTCTACAACGAGCCTGCCGACTATCCGCGGCTTGCGAAGGCGCTCCTCGCCCAGCTCGCCCGTGAATCCGCGTCGGCGCCGGCGCTCAGCCCGTGAAGGCGATCGCTGCGAGCTCGGTCGTCGCCGTAGGGGCGGGCGCAAGCCCGCCCAGTGTCCCGGGCGGCAGCAGACGAACTGGCGGTCGCCCCGACGCCGGCACCCCGCAGGATCGCATCGCGGCGAGTCGCGGCATCGTTCGCGCTGCGCGCCGTCCGCCAGGATGGGTGGCGCCTGGGCCGAGGCCCGCCGGTGCGGGCGATCGCGCCGATGGTTGGCCCGCTGCCGACGAGGATCTCTGCCACCTCAGTGGAGACTGGCGAATCTTCCAGAAGCTGCGCGGGCATCGTTTCAGCCTCGACGATCTCGTCACCGCGTGGTTCGCCCTCGAGCACGCGAACGTGGACGACGTGCGCACTGCGCTCGACCTCGGGTGTGGCTCGGGCTCGGTTCTCTCGATGATCGCGTGGGCGCGACCGGCGGCACGCGTGATCGGGATCGAGGCGCAAGCGGTGAGCGCGGGCCTCGCGCGCCGCTCGATCGCGTGGAACGGCTGCGACGATCGCTGCGAGGTGCGTCACGGCGATCTGCGCGACCGGTCGCTCGTTGCCGAGGGCGCCGTGTTCGATCTGGTCACCGGCACGCCGCCGTACATCCCACTCGGCGACGGGGTGGTGTCCGAACGCGTGCAACGTGGGCCTGCTTGCTTCGAGATCCGTGGTGGTGTCGAGGACTACGTTGCGGCGGCGGCGCGCTGGCTCGCGCCCCGCGGCGTGTTCGCGATCTGCCATTCGGATGCAGCGCGTACGGTGCGCGCAGCCGCGGCGGAGCACCTCGTCGTTCGCGCGCGCCGACCCGTCGTTCCGCGCGAGGGCCGTGAGCCGCTCTTCTGGGTGTTCGCGATGCAGCACCGCGATCGCGCGACACACGATGGTGCTCGAGATGCGTTGGCGAGCCCGGCGCTGGTGGTCCGCGATCGCGGCGGCCAGTGGGCCGCCGATTTTCGTGCGCTGCGCGAGTCGATGGGCATGCCCTGCCTGCCGCGCTGACGTGAGTCTCGTCCCACCGTCCCACCTTCCCGTAGACCTCCACTTACCTGCCCGCGTAGTGGCCTCGGCTCGGGGCATCGGGCTAGCCTGAGCGGCCCTTCCCGAACGAGGAGCGGCGCCGCTCGCGCCGCAGTGGGCTGGAGGTGCTCATGGCTCGCACGCATTACCGTGCCTGCAACTTGTGCGAAGCGATGTGCGGGATCGCCATCGACTACGAGGGCGAGAAGGTGCTCGCCATCCGCGGCGACAAGGACGATTCCTTCTCGCGCGGTCACATCTGTCCCAAAGCGGTGGGGCTTCAGGACATCCACGAGGACCCGGATCGCTTGAAGTGGCCCGTGCGCCGCACCGCGAACGGCTGGCAGCGGATCGGCTGGGACGAGGCGTTCGACGAGGTCGCGCGCCGGCTGCGCGAGACCCAGAGCGCCCACGGCAAGAACGCGGTGGGCATGTACCTCGGTAATCCCACTGTCCACAACTACGGCTCGATCCTCTTCGGCCTGCCGTTCATCCAATCGCTGGGCACCCGCAGCCGCTACTCGGCCACCTCGGTGGATCAGCTTCCCCACATGCTGACGTCGCTTCAGATGTTCGGCCACCAGATGCTGCTCACGGTGCCGGACCTCGACCGCACCCGGTTCTTCCTGTGCGTGGGCGGCAACCCCGTGGTGTCGAACGGCAGCCTCATGACGGCGCCGGACGTCGCGAACCGGCTCAAGGACCTGAAGAAGCGCGGCGGCCGCTTGGTGGTCGTCGATCCGCGCCGCACCGAGACCGCCGACCTCGCCGACGCGCACCATTTCATCCGCCCCGGCACCGACGCGGCGCTGGTGCTCGCGCTGCTCCACGTGGTCTTCGCCGAAGACCGAGTACGCCTCGGTCGTCTCGCCGACTTCACCGATGGCGTGGCCGCGGTGCGCGAGCTCGTGCAGCGTTTCCCGCCCGAGCGGGTGGCGGCGCTCACCGGCATCGCCGCCGCGGACATCCGCCAGCTCGCGCTCGACTTCAGCGCCGCGCCGTCGGCCATCGCGTACGGCCGCGTGGGGGCGTGCACGCAGGAATTCGGCGGCCTCACGGCGTGGTTGCTCGCGGTGCTCAACGTCGTCACCGGCAACCTCGATCGCGTGGGCGGGATGATGTTCACCAAGCCCGCCGTGGACTTCGTGGCGATCGCCTCGGTGAGCGGCCAGACCGGCCACTACGCGAAGAGCAATAGCCGGGTGCGCGGCCTGCCCGAGTTCGGCGGCGAGTTCCCGGTGTCCACCCTCGCGGAGGAGATCGAGACGCCGGGCCAAGGCCAGATCCGGGCGCTCGTGACCTCCGCGGGAAACCCCGTGCTCTCCACGCCCAACGGGGCGCGACTCGCCAAGGCCCTCGAAACCCTCGATTTCATGGTCTCGATCGACATCTACGTGAACGAGACCACGCGCCACGCAAACATCATCCTGCCGCCCACGTTCTCCCTCGAGCACGAGAACTACGACGTGGCGCTCAGCACCGTCTCGATCCGGAACGTCGCCAAGTACTCGCCCCCGCTCTTCGAGCCGGCGCACGACACGCGCCACGATTGGCAGATCTTCCTCGAGCTCACCACACGCATGCAGGCCAACGGCTCGGCCATCGGCAACGCGGCGGTGGCCGCCAAGAAAGCTGCCCTCGGCAAGCTCGGCGCGAAGGGAATGCTCGATTGGATGCTGCGCGCGGGGCCGTATGGCGTGCGCTCGCTGCCGTTCGGGCCGAATCTCTCGCTGGCCAAGGTGGCCGAGGCAACGCACGGCATCGATCTCGGTCCGCTCGAGCCGTGCTTGCCGGCGCGACTCAACACCCCCAAGAAGCGCATCGCGTTGGCACCCGAGGTGTTCTTGAAGGACGTGCCGCGCCTGGAAGCGAAGATCGACGCCGCCACGAGATCGGACGGTGCGCTTTCGCTCATCGGCCGGCGCGACCTGCGCACCAACAACTCGTGGATGCACAACAGCCTGCGGCTCGTGAAGGGCAAGGACCGCTGCACGCTGCTCATGAACCCGAGCGACGCCAAGAAGCGCAAGCTCGTCGACGGTCAGCCCGTGCGTGTGAAGTCGCGCGCCGGCGAGGTGATCGCCAAGCTCGAGATCACCGACGAGATGATGCCCGGCGTCGTCAGCCTGCCGCACGGCTGGGGACACGCGCAGCCCGGTGTGGAGATGCGCGTGGCGCGCGAGCACGCCGGGGTCAGCATCAACGACGTCGTCGACGAGATGGCGGTGGATCTGCTCTCGGGAACCTCGGTGCTCAACGGCACCCCCGTCACCGTGACCAAAGCGGCGTGAGCCTCGGGGTGGCTGGATTCACCCGCGACGGCGAGGGAGGCGAGCGATGACTTCTTTCTTCCAGAACGCTCCGGCGCTCGGGAACCAATACCTCGACGATCGCATGCTGCGCTCGTTCCTCGCGCGGCGGTTGCCGCCCGAGATGCTCGCGGAGATCCAGCCCGACCTCATCCGCTTCGGGCACCGCGTCGCCAACGAGCTGGTCGAGCTGGCTCGCGAGGCCGAGCGCCACGAGCCCGAGCACGTGCCCTTCGATCCGTGGGGACGGCGCATCGACGAGGTGCGCGTGTCGGCGGCGTGGACCGCGTTCGATCGCATCTCCGCCGAGGAAGGGATCGTGGCCATCGGCTACGAGCGCGCCCACGACTCCCGCTCGCGGATCCACCAATTCGCGAAGCTCTTCCTGTTCGCGCCGTCCTCGGCCGTCTACTCGTGTCCGCTGGCGATGACCGACGGCGCCGCCCGTGCGCTCGAGCTTTACGGCGACCACGAGAGCCTGGCCGCCGCGTATCGCCACCTCACCTCACGCGAGCCTGCGCTTTTCTGGACCTCGGGCCAGTGGATGACCGAGCGCACCGGCGGCTCGGACGTGAGCGGCACCACCACGCTCGCGCGCCCCATCGCGGGGGAGCCGGGGATGTATCGGCTCTACGGCGACAAATGGTTCACCTCGGCCACCACCTCGCAGATGGCGATGGCGCTGGCGCGGATCGAGGGCGCGGAGGAAGGAAGCCATGGGCTCTCGCTCTTCCACCTCGAGCTCCGCGACGCCGACGGCAACCTCCAAGGCATCCGCGTGAATCGCCTCAAGGACAAGCTCGGCACGCGGGCGCTGCCCACCGCCGAGCTGACCCTCGACGGCACGCGCGCGCGGCTCGTCGGCGGCCCAGGCCACGGCGTCAAGAAGATCGCGTCGCTCTTCAACATCACGCGCATCTACAACGCATGCTGCGCCACCGCGAGCATGCGCCGCGGTCTGGCGCTGGCGCGGGACTACGCGCGCCGCCGCGTGGCGTTCGGGAAGAAGCTCGCCGACCAACCGCTCCACCTGGAGACGCTCGCGGCGCTGGAGGTGGAGCTGGAAGCAGCGTTCCTGCTCACGTTCCGGTGTGTGGAGCTTCTGGGCAAGGACGAGTGTGGCGAAGCCACCCAGGAAGAGACCGCGACGCTGCGCATGCTCACGCCGCTGGCCAAGCTCTACACGGGACGGCAGACGGTCGCGAGCGCCAGCGAGATCCTCGAGAGCTTCGGCGGCGCGGGCTACGTGGAGGACACCGGGCTGCCCACGATTCTGCGCGACGCGCAGGTGCTCTCGATCTGGGAAGGCACCACCAACGTGCTGAGCCTGGACACCTTGCGCGCCATCGAACGCGAGCGCGCCTTCGGCCCATTCCTCGCCGATCTCGGCGCGCGCCTCGCCGCGGTGGATCGTCCCGAGCTTGCCCCCGCAGTGAAGCGCGTGCGCGAGGCCGCGAAGGCCATCGAGACCTACCTCGCCAATGCAATGCAAGATGGCCTCGAATTCGTGGAAGCGGGCGCGCGTTCGTTCGCGTTCTCGCTGGCGCGCACGTATGCGGGCGCGCTCATGTGCGAGCACGCCAACTGGTCGCTCATCCACGAACGCGACGCCCGCGCCGCCACGAGCGCGCTCCGGTGGTGCGCAGGTGCGCTGGCGCCGTTGGTGAACGCGGACGCGCTTCATCGCCAGGAATCGCGCGCCCTCGCCCTCGGTGAAGTGCTCCCCGCTGGCGACATCCTCCGCGAGCGCACGCTGCGCACCGCGTGACGCGACGACGGGCGAGCGGAGGAACCGGCGCGCGCCGGCCCGCTTGTGAGCGAACGATCGCGGCCGCCGCTTCGTTTCGGCTCGGGAGGTGCAAACGTGGTTGCTGTCATCAACCCGGCGCACTTGTTCGAAGGCGGGGGCCTTCCCGCCGAGCCACGACTCCGAGCGAAAGCGCTGCGCGTCGCGCAATGCATCGAGGCCGGTGGCCCGCTTCCCCGCGGTCACGCTCGGGCGACGTTGATTCCCTGCCGCAAACGTCCCGCCGGCAAGGCTTGTTCTGGGCTCTTGATGGTTCTGAAGCAAGACGACGACGCGATCCACGCCTTCTGCCAGGTGTGCACGGCGGACGAGTACCTGATCTACGAATGGGAGGAAACGCTCTGGGCCGACGGACCGATGGAGCCTGTCGACGTTGCGGCGATGGCGGTCGAGGTCGGGAAGTCCGATCGCGAACCACCAGCCAGGGACCTAGACCTCCTCCTCCAACGCGCACTCGCGTTGGTGGGAAGCCGCCTCACGCCGACCGAGGTCCGGCGCATCGTCGAGCGAAGCGCCACCCCGACCGCGATGGTGCAAGCGATCCTCGGCACCGCCGCGCAACCGCCGTCGGTGGCCACGATGGAACGCTTCCTTCCCGTCTTGATGGACCTTTGGAACGAGACACCGCGCGAGGAGCTGGGCGGGCAAAGCCCCGACGCCATACATGCCGCCGGTGTTGCAGCACCTCGAGCGCCGCAGGTCGGACGCAACGAGCCCTGCCCGTGCGGCAGCGGGCGCAAGTACAAGAAGTGCTGCCTCAACGCCGTCCGCCACTGAGCGAGCCTCGCCCTGAAGCGGGTGCGTCGGCGGTGGCCTCGCTGCGCGCCGCCGCGTGCGGGTAGGTCGCGCCGCAAGGAGCCGCATGTCCAAGCGTCCTCGCATTGCGCCTCACGCTTGATATGGGCACCGAGTCATCGTCGCGATCCCCACAAATCGCGTCGGCACGCGCTGAATGGTGGCGCGGCGCCGGTCGAGGACGACGGACGGCGTTCAGGGAAGGACGTGGAGCTTCAGCGTTCGGCAGGCTTTGCCGAGCCGCGCATCGAGGGTCGCGAGCGGGAGCCCGCGGCGCTCGGCGAGCTCGAGGTAACTCGCATCGTAGCTGGTGAGGCCGAAGCGCCGCGCTAGGACGAGGACCCGCGGCAGGCAGCCATCGTCCCAATCGCGGTCGACTTCGATGGGAAGCGCACTCAGGACTTCGATCAGACGATCGACGTCGGCATCCGTGATGCGCTCGCGGCGCAACGCCACGAGCAGCGCGTTAGTCACCTCGAGCTGCCAGATCGCGGGAACGTGGGCCGGAGCCCGCACGAGACGATCAGCAAGGGCGTCCACGGCGTCGTTGCCTTCGTCGGGCAAGAGCCAGGCAAGGGCGACGGAGTTATCGAGGACGAACGACATCAGACGCGATGTCCTTCGTGGGCGAGATCGCGCAGGCTCCGCCCCGCGTCAACCAGGTCCGTGAGTCGGATCCCGCGGCGGCGAAGAGATCGGCGAAGCGCGCGCAGATCCTCGATCGCCCGGCGAATCGTGGCGGAGTCGCGCTCCGCCACGGGCCCGAGCTCGGCCACGGGGCGGCCGTGCTTCGTGATGACGAAGCGTTCTCCCTTCTGGACGCGCTCGAGAAGCTCTGGGAGGTGGGTCTTGGCTAGATACGCGCCGATTTCGGGCACGAAAGCCTCCTTGCGTATCAATCAGACTAGTCCAGACTAGTCGCAACGGAGGCGCGAGGCCAAATCCGTCAGACGAGCCAGTCGGGCGCAGCGCCGTCATCGCGGCGCACGTCACCGGGATCGCGCACGCCGCGCGAACCGAACGGGCACGGGCTCATTGCGGCGACGAGCCGGACGCGCGTGGGTATGGGATCTCGAGCCTCGCGGGGCAGGGGACGCGTGGCAGCGAGCTGCACTGCGCTCGGACGATCCCGTCAGTGGCGCTCGGCGCCGGCTCAGCGTGACCTTCGCGGCGGGAATCGGGTCACGCGCAGGCCGGCCGCCTCGGCGAGCGACGCTTGGCGAGCATCGCCGGTCACGAAGTCGCGGGTCCTGAGCGCCACGCAGGCAGCCACGTGGAGGATGTCGAGCGTCCGCGTGCCGAGTACGGCCGCATGTTGCCGCGCCAGTGCCTCGGCGCGAACGTGAACCGCGTCCAGATCGTATTCGGGCTGCATCCAGACGCCTTGGGCCACGTCGGTCTCGAGATCGAGCCAGGCGGCGCCGACCGACGCCGGATCGAGCTCACGTCGAAAGACTTTGAGCTGCCACGCAGTGACGATCTCCACGCGATGTAGGTGTGTGAGGACGGCGGGTGGCGAGAACCGATCTCGCAGCGCGAGCGCAGCAGGGCTGTCCGGCTCGGGGATGTACCACTTGGTGATGAGCCCGCTGTCGAAGTAGGCGCTCACGGGCGCTCGCCGCGCAGCTCGTCGATCAGCTCGCTGACGCAGGGCCCGCGCGGTGGGCCGTCGGGGAAGATCGCCTTCATGCGCGCGCCTGAATCCGGCCACCGGATCCGGCCGGTGCGCTTCGGGGGAACCGCCGGGACGATGTGCGCCACCAACCGACCCCGACGGGTCACGGCGATCTCTTGGCCGCGAGCCACTTCGTCGAGCACTCGTGCAAGGCCGTGCTGCACTTCCCGCACCGTGAGCGTCTTCATGTTAGACAGAGTGTCTCACACGATTACGACCGTGCAAACGACCCGCGAACGGACGAACAAGAGCCGCGCTGACGCCCCGAGCAGCACCCTGGCGTCTCCGTAGAATCGCAGGGCACGCCTCGATCGGGCTCCCGCGGAAGCCGCTTGGGCCGGAGACTCGTCGCCGAGCCCCCCATGACTGGCGCGGGCCTCCTGCCCGGCAGGCATGCGCTGGCTCGAGGACGGTGAGCAAGCGTCCGCTCTCGTTGCACGCGCGCTGCGCGTCGCCGCGGTAGCCACAAGGGCATCCCTGCGTTGCCATTTTGTGAATGGACCCTCAGGGCAACGAAACCCCGCCCAAGTGCCTATCCCGCCTCGCTTTCCTCGATCGGCGATCACATACGGGCCAAGCGGCTCGATCGAGGCCTCACCCAGCTCGAAGCTGGCCGTCTGATCGGTGTCGACGAAGCCACGGTCTGGAACTGGGAGCACGGCCTGACGTCACCCGGCCTCCGAGCCATGCCGGGCGTCGTTCGATTCCTGGACTACGACCCCTGCGGCAGGCGAGCCCCTGAGACTGTCGGAAGCGAGCTCCTCCGGTTTCGGCGCCACCGTGAAGTCAGCCAGAAGGAGCTGGCCGAGGCACTCGGGGTGGACCCTGGGACGCTGCGCAAGTGGGAGCGCGGGGAGAACGCCCTTGCGGGAAGGCTTTTCACGCGTATCGAGAGGAAGGCACCATGGCGGGCGGGGTTCGGGGAGCTGTAGGGATCAGATCGATTGGTGGCTCTGCGATTGGAGGTCGGCAGGGACGGCGTGCCACGCAGGGACGGGCAACGCTAGGATCACCGGACCGGTTGGTCGTCGAACCATTCCTGCCGGACCCGGGAGTTCCCCATCGTCACCGTCGTCAACCCGTAGCACGGGCACACGATCGAACGCATTCTCGCCGGGGCTCGTGTGCGTAGGCTCGCCCCACGCACTATTTCGCTCTTGACAAATCCGGGGGGGGGGTAATAGCTGCTACTTACGCAAGCAAATTCGGAGGCGCGGAATGGTGACGAGTTCTGTTCATAAGAGGACGAGATGTTGGCCCGTCCGCGCCGCGCGGATGAATCCTTCGAGCGGGCGTCGTGAACCGGGCGGCGCGCCGCTCAGGCTCTCGTACGGAGTGGGCTGCGTTCTCCTAGCTGTGACGCTTATCGCGCCTCCGCGCTCCGCCGTGGCCGCCTGCGAGTACTCGCGCGTCTGCCAGGGGAATTCATACGCATATGGCTGTGCAGTCACGGTGGAGGGAACCGTCACGCCGGCGGCGCTCGCATCCGGCTCGTGCAGTAGCACAACGCCGACGATGTGCATCCACCACGTCTGGGTGGCGGGAGGGCTGAATTCCTATCCCGACATGAACCTCCCCCGTTTCCGTGGACACCCCAACAGGCGCGAGAATGCGCCCGGAGG
>CAYVDO010000131.1:13286-18034 GCA_964450125.1 uncultured bacterium | reverse complement strand
ATGGCAGCGTGCGCGCCTTCCAGGCTGGGCGCACCGCGCACGCCGAAGACGAAGGTCCGATCCGCGCGGGCCGTGGCGTAGGCACCGAGGTAGCGGTCCCGCACCCACGGTTCCCCCGAATCGGTCACGCGCTCACCGTAGCTCGCGAAGCCGTCGAGGAACTGGCCCACGAGCTTCGTCGCAGCGACAGGATCAGCCGCCACCGTCACGTAGAGCTCGGTGGCTTCGTCGTCGAGAAGTGCGGCGTAGACGTCGTTGGCGAAGCCGAACGAGAACGCCGCTTCCCTGTGGAACTCGATCCGGCTCGACGAGATGCCGATGGCGTCGAAGAGTCGATGCGCCCACGGCAGCTCCTGAGCCTCGCCCGGAAAAGCCGCCTGCACACGGGCCTTGATCGCCACGAGCGCGCTCAGAATCGCGTCGGTCTCGTCGGAGCCGATGGCACGCAGGTAGTACCGGCCCTGAGTGAGATAGAGGGCGTTGCGGTCGATGTGCCAGAGCCCCGCCGGGTGCCGCTCGGAGACGCTCTCCGCCGCCTTCTCGCCGCCGTACGCACTGAGCGCATTCTCGGCGCTGCTCATGTCGTAGAGCTCGACGTCGACGGACGCGTCCGCGGCGGCGCCGCCCTCGGCCGTGAGCGACACGAACGACAACGACTGGAATCCCCGCGACGTGAAGTAGTTCGCGCGTCCGTCGATCTTCTCGTAGAGGTTGTCGGCGTCGAAGACCGCCGGCTTGCCCTCGCGATATCCGGGCGGCGCGAGCTCTGCCGGCAACGCCCCCCGCTGAGCCGCCGCTGCGGCCACCGGTGCGCCGGCGCGGCCCGCGCTCGGCGGCTCGCTCTCGACGATGGTCCGGCTCGGATCGCCGGCGAGCGCTTCGAGCGACACCCGCGCGCGATCGGGATCGGGATGCGCGCCCATCCACCGCACCCACGCACCGATTCCGATCAGCCCGGCGAGAACCACTGCGCCCGCGACCACCTCGCCGCGCGCATAGCTGCGCCGGTAGTGCCGCCATGCCTGCGGATTGAGAACGCGCGTCTCGTCACGGGCGTAGCGGACCGGCGCGGGGGGCGCACTCTTCGCCTTCGAGGCCATCGCCGGTGTCCTGTCCGTGAGTTTCCCTCTCGCAGTCTAAATCACCTACCAGCGATCCGAGGGATCCCGGTGGAGGGAGGGCTCTGTCCCCGCCGGGAGACTGCGGGCCGGACGGAGCCGGTCCCTCCTGCCGATCGTCCCAATCCGTGGCCGGTGACCGAGGAGCCTGTTGGAAAATGTGCTTCGCACGCCGACAGGCTCCTCGCTTGATGTTCCCCCGGGGGTCTGTTCCAGACCCCCGCCCCGAAAAAGGCGTGACTTTTTCGGGGCCCCACCCCCAAGTCGGCTCGGCTTCGCTCGCCGATCCTCGCCTTCGGCGAGGCTAGCCGCGTGTCGGGAACGAACTTCCCGACACGCTCCTAGGCGCCTCTCGGGGTGCGTTGCAGCCCGAGAGGCGCCTGAACGACCATTCACGGTCTGCATCGACCCGTCCCCGCAGGGGCGGGCTTCAGCCTGGCCAGGAATCCGGCAGATCTCGGGCGGCCTGAAGGCCGCCCCGAACGACCCGCGCTGGATCCCGCAAGATCGTTCAGCCGCCGTTCGTCCGGCGGCGAAGCTCTGCGAGGTCGTGAATCGCGGTGAGACCGCAGCCCGTGCCCGCGATCAGCCTCACTCCGATCCCCGCTTTCACACCCGGCGCCGGGCTGACGCGACGGACGACGCGCCCTTGAACCACCACGTGCTCGCGCAGCGCAGGCAGCACCAGCTGGATCTCGATCACCGTTCCGTTCTCGAACGGTAGGGCGGTCTCGATGAACAGACCGTTGCTCGAAAGGTTGGTCGCGTATTCCGCGAGGAAGTGATCGTCGTTTCGAAACACCACCTGGAAGTGGCCGGCAACGCGTGGCTCGGCGCGCCGCTCCGGGACGCGTGCGGATGTCGACGTAGACGGAAACCGCTGCGCCACCGGGGAGGACGGCGCCACCGGTGGCATGCGAGGCGTCATCGCAGGCGGAGTCCGATGGATTCGCTCCAGATGGTGCTGGACGTAGAGCGAGAGCTCGTCCTCGATGGCCCGCGGGACCTCGACGAATCGGATGCCGAGCTTGCGTGGGCTACCGGCGTGGCGGACTACGATCCCGAAGAGCAATGCGGGGGGGACCAAGTGAGCGGGTGAAACTTGAGCTCGAGGCGTGTGCCGATCGGCACGGGAGTCGGCGTTCGCAACAGCATGCCGCGCGCGCTCAGGTCGCTCGACTCCCCGGACTCGAAACCGGTCGCGCTCCGAAAATGCACCACCAGCTGGATGGTCGCGCGTGGGAAGCTGCGGCGCTCCACCCCCGGGTTGGAGGCGCTTGCCGAGGGGTGGGCGCTCCGTGACGAGGCGGTCGGGGCTGGTGGGGTCGGGCGTGACGTCGTGGCTCTCCTTCGTGAGAGTGATTCGGGGGCGTGTCTTCGCAATCGCCACGCCAGGCGCGATCCGGCGACGACTTTCACGAAATGACGCCGCGGCGACGGAAGCGATCGGGATCGTTCGACTCGACGAAAGGCTCGCCGCAACGATTCGTGACCGTGTCCGACGTTCCCGAGAAGTGAGTCACCACCACCCGAAGAGGACGTGACAGGGCCCGACGTTCGACGCCGCGCCTCACCGTGGCGCGGGGGTGAGGAGGCTGGCGATCCGGTAGTGGAACGCGGCCCACCGCACGACGCCTCGCTTCGCCAGCCTGACGTCCACGCTCCCGAGTTCGCCGCTGCCGCCCTACCGCATCACCCAGCGCTCGTCGCCATCGGCGTCCCAGTCGACAACGCACGCGACGGCGCTCGACATCGAGGACTCCATCTCAGGCTGGTCGCGGCTGGATCTCCCCGTGACGCTTGGTGCAGAATCCATCCGTGCGCACGGCCCCCCCACGCATAGCGCCGGCGCTCGTCCTGCTCGCATCGCTTTTCGCGACGACCTTCGCTCCCCTCGCGCTGGCGCGACAGCACGCTCCCAAGACTCTCTTCGCCGACGACTTCGAAAGCGGTGACGCGGCTCACTGGAGCGCCGCCGACGGCTACACCGCGCTGGTGCACCGCTTGGGCCGCTTCGATCTCCGTGATCCCGAGGCGCCCCGCTTCGCCTGGCCCGGCTCCGCGCTCCGCACGCGCTTCCGTGGAACCGGTATCGCGATCGAGCTCGAGGAAGAGCAGTCGAACCACTATCAGGTCGAGATCGACGTCCGTGAGCCGTCGGCGCTGGTGACTCACGGCGGCCGCGCGGTTTACGAGCTGGCGAGTGGGCTCGAAGCAGGCGAGCACGATCTCACGATCACGCGCCGCACCGAGGGTACCTTCGGGGTCACGCGCTTTCACGGCCTTGCGGGCGCCGAGCTCGTGGCGACGCCGCCACCCGCCCGCTGGATCGAGGTGATCGGCGACTCGATCACGTGTGGCTACGGAGTGCTGGGCGAGGGGCCGCGCTGCGACTTCAGCGCCGAAACCGAGGCCGAGCCCTTCGCCTGGGGGGCGCTCGCCGCGCGTGCGCTGGGAGCGGTCCACACCACGATCGCGTACTCGGGCAAGGGCGTGTCGCGAAACGTGTCCAACGACCACGGTCCCCTCATGCCCGAGCTCTTCCATCGGACGCTGCCCGACGAGCCCGGAAGCGAGTGGGGCTTTCACAGCCAGCCCGCCGCGGTCGTGGTGAATCTCGGCACCAACGACTTCGTCGACGGGCACCCGGGACCGATCTTCGTCGACGCGCTCGGCGCATTTCTCGCTCAGATCCGCGAGCATTACCCCGCTGCGAAGATCGTCGTCGCCTCGAGCCCGATGCTGCGGGGCACGTATCGCATTTGGGAGGTCGATGCGCTGCTGGTGGCGGTGGCCGTCGCCGGGCCTGGCGTGAGCTACTTGGATCTCGCTCCACCTGCGCCCGACGAGGGCTACGGCTGCGACTACCATCCGAGTGCCGCCACCCAGCAGCGGATGGCCGACACCGTCGCGGACGAGCTTCGAGCGCTACTCGGCTGGTGACGCCGCCGATCCCGGTGGGCGCGGCCGCAACAGGCTGCCCACGCGGTAGCGGAACTCACTCCACGGAAACGCGCCGCGGTTCACGAGCTCCACGTGGATGCGCGACTTGCCGCGCGTGAGCGAGGCCGGCAACGGGAGATCGCTCTCGGCCCAGCGCTGCACGGCGTTCTCGCGCACGTCGTACCAAGCTCCGGCGGGCTGGCCGTCCACGAACACCTGCGCGTGCTGGCGGCCGTGGCGCTGATCGAGCTGGCGGCGTAGCAGCACGCCCGCGTTTCGTGGATCGAGCGTGATGTCGAAGGAGCTCGCTCCCGTCACCGCCCGGCCGGCGTCGTGAACGACTCGGTCGTCGTCGTCACCTTCGAACACCGATTCGAGCACGCGCACCTCGTCGGCCGCCGTCGCGACGTAGCCATGACTCGCTTCCGAAGCGGCATCTCCGACGTCGAGGGAATCGCTCCACCGCAACAACGGCTCGGGATGGCGGTAGAGGTAGGCGACGCTCGCGTGATCGTCGCGGGGGTTCTCGTCGGCGGCATCGTGCTCGATGCCGAAGCGGGCGCCGTCCCAAAACGAGACGCGATCGCCGACGTGCATCCGATAGGCGCCCGTCCGGCCGGTGGTGAGGCCCACGGGCGACAACCGGTACGGCGCGCCGAAGAGCGCCTGTGAAAACCGGCCGAAGAG
>CAYVDO010000131.1:0-13276 GCA_964450125.1 uncultured bacterium | reverse complement strand
AGCCGCCGTTGAAGTAATCCTCGGTACCCGTGCCCTGAAGGACGGGGGTCGCCGAGCCGTCGACGTAGAAGCGCTCGTCGCCCTCCATGTAGGTGCCGAGGAGCGAGCCCTGCATCGCGTACGAGACGCCCACGAAGTGACCGGCGCCGCCGACCTCGGCGAAGAGGTAGTCGCGGCCGACCGTGGTCGGCGACTCGTGCCGGTAGCGCGCCGTGAAATAGCCCGACGCCGTCGGATACGGGTCGGAAATCTGCTCGATCGTGAAGGGAACCGCGACGGGATGCAGCCCTCGATTCTCGACGTGGATCGTGGCGCTCTCCCAGTAGGGCATCGGTAGGCGGCACACGAAGCGATCGCCGTGACGACCGACGAGCAGCCCGCCTGCCGGGCGAGCCAGCAGCGCGGAACCGAAGAAGAGCGGCAGCGGCGCCTCGACGTCCGCGTCTGCGTGGCCGTCCCAACGCGCCACCAGCCAGGTGCTCTCGGCCGCCTCCTGCTCGAACGGCGTCACGCCGAGGGTCAGGTTCCACACGGCACCGGCGCCGCGCGCGCCGAGGATTTCCTGCGACTCGCCGGGTGGGACCTCGACGCGCCCCTCGCGAGTCTCCACCTCCCGCGGCGGCTTGGGGTCGCGCTCGGGCGCCCGCCACGCGTCGCGCAACGGAGCGAGCTCCTCGGTGAGCCGTGTCGAGCGCACCGGGTGATCGAGATCGTAGCGACGGAACGTGATGCCGTAGAACTCGGGCGAGACCGAGAGCGTGATCTTGCCGCGCTCCGCGTAACAGATCGGCACGTAGCTCACGAAGCCGCCACTCGACTCGGTGGCGAAGAGCGTGAGCGGCGGCTGGAAGGGCGCGTACCTGCCGCGAAAGAACGACACGAACGGCTCGTCGACGAGCGGCGTCTCCAGATCGTCGACGTAGATCCGGATGCGCGCGCGCCACGAGAAGATCGTCGTGAACCAGGTGCGGTACACACAGCCGGGACCGAAGTCGTCGAACACCACGTGCTCGCCACGCTCGTCGACGTAGAGCTCGGTGCCACCTGCGAAGCCATCGGCGTTGCCGCCGGCAGGGTCGCGGCTCGACACCTGACGCGTGACGACGCCGTATTCGAGTAGCGGCAGCGCGGCGATGTCGGCGGCGGACTCGACCCCCGGCGCCGGCGTGCGGATGCGCTCGGATCCCTGCGCGGCAGCCGCGGGCGCGACGACGCTGCCGAGGATCGCCAATCCGAGACTCGCCACCAGGAACCGCGCCGGCGCGGCGGTCGTCACTCGTACACCTTCTCCTCCACCGCCTGCGCCTGCTCGGCATCCGGCTCGACGTCGCGGGTGCGGCGCTCCGCCTTCATCCGCTTCGCTTCCCGAGACCACTCGTGGGCGACGATCGCAGCCATCACTTCGTTGGTGCCGGTCCAGATCGACGCGAGCCTGAGATCGCGGTGGATGCGCTCGACAGGGAAGACGTTGGTGTAGCCGATGCCGCCCATCACTTGCATCGCGTGGTGCGCCACCTGCTGGCACGATTCGGTCACGAATTTCTTGGTCTCGGAGATCATGCGCCGCACGCGTGCCTGCGCCTCGCCGCGGTCCACCGCCAGCGCCGTGGCGTAGACCATCGCCCGCGAAGCGTCGAGAAGCATCGCCGACTCGGCGATCTGGAAGCTCACGCCCTGGAATGCCGCGATCGGCTGGCCGAACGCCTTGCGCTTGCCGGTGTAGTCGGTGGCGATCTCGAGCGCGGGGCGCGCGGCGCCGATGGTCATGGCCGCCGTGCCGAGGCGCTCGGGAATCATCATCGTCTGGAACACATCCGCGCCACCGTCGATCTCACCGAGCACGTTCGCCACCGGCACCTCGACGTCGCGGAACACCAGCCGTGCCGTGCCGCCGCCGCGGCAGCCCATCAAACCGTAGAGGTATTGGCTCTCGACGCCCGGCCCACGCTCGACGATGAAACAGGTGCTGCCCTCTTGCGGCGGCGCCTCGAGGTTGGTGCGCGCATACACCAGGAAGAAATCCGCCGCTGTGCCGCCCACGATGAAACGCTTCTGGCCGTTGAGCACGAAGTGATCGCCGCGGCGCTCGGCGCGCGTGGCCGTGCCGAAGAAATCGCTGCCACCGCGCGGCTCGGTCAGGCATTCGGCGGCGAAGCGCTCGCCTCGAAGCAACGGCGTCACGTAGCGCTCGCGTTGCTCGTCGGTGCCGTGAAGGACGATCGCGTCGCAGACGAGCTCGGCACCCACGCCGAAGACGCACGCGAAGATGTAGCCGAGGACACCCACCTCCTCCATCACCATGCAGGTGGTGACCCAATCCATGTCGCGACCGCCGAGGCGGCGCGGATGGCGGCAGCCGAGGAGGTTCCGCCTCCCCGCCTCCTGCAGGAGCTCGACGGGGAATTGCACCCGATCGGCGTCCATCGCCAAGATCAGGTCGCGCGGCACCGATTTCACGAGGTCGCGCACCTCGTCGCGGATCGCCTTCTGCTCGTCGGTCAAGGTCCAATCGAACATGGAAGCCTCCTCACGCCGCGAGGGCTGGGCCTTTGCCTTTCGGCACGATCCCTCGCTCTTCGATTCGTTTCGCGCTGCCGAAGATCCGGAGCAGCGGATCGTCGCTCGGCTCGCGACGCACCTCGACCTCGCCGGGCGCACGGTGCTCGAGATCGGCTGCGGCACCGGGCGGATGACCGAGCATCTCGCTTCCGCTGCTGGGCGTTACGTGGCACTCGACGCCGCGCGGCCGATGCTCGGGATGGCGCGCGATCGCCTGGCACCGGCACCGCAGCCGCGCTGGCTCGCCGGCCGTGCGCAAGCGCTGCCGCTCCGCGAGAGCACCGTGGACGTGGTGATCGCCACGTGGGTGCTCGCGAACCTGCGCCCTGGCATTCGCGCCGCCGCGCTCGTGGAAATCGACCGCGTGCTGCGCGACGAGCCAGGATGCGGCACCTGGCTGGTCGAGAACCACTGGGCGAGCGAGCTCCAGGAGCTGCGCGGCCTGCCCGCGGATCCGAGCGGCAGCGAGATCACGGACCTCGTCGGCGCCGGCGGCTTCCAGGTGGTCGAGGAAATCGAGTGCGAAATCCGCTTCGCGACCGACGCCGAGGCGCTGCGCGTGCTGGGCGCACTCTGCGGCGCCGCCGCGGTCGAGCGTCTCCGCTGCGCGCCGCGACGTCGCGTGGGTCAGCGGGTGGTCATCCTGCATCGGCCACGGGCCGCGACCACGCCTCGCTCCCGGTCCTGATCGCATCGCCTTCCGCCCAGAAGAACTCGACCGAGCTCGACGCGAGCATGTCGTCACGACGGAAGATGCGCGCGTGCGGCGCCGCCGCGCGCGCTTCGTGCCACGCCGCGAGGAATCGCTCGGGCTCGATCGCGAGGCGCACACGATTCCGCGCTCCGGCCCGCCCCACCGGCAAGAACCGGTAGAGGTGCCACGCGTGTAGCGGCGCGCCGCCTCGCGCGAACCCGTCGATCACGCGTGCGAGGGCGCCGATGCCTTCCACGTTGAGCGCCGTGACCACCGTCGAGAGCGTGAACGAGCGCCGCGCCTGAGCGAGCGTGGCCAGGTGATCCAGCACGAGCGAGTGGTGGCCGGCGCCCGCACCGCGCAACCAGTCGTGGATCGTCGGATCCGCCGATTCGAGTGGCAGGATGTAACGATCGACGAACGGCACTGCGGCGAAATCCCGCGGCAAGGCACACCCGTTCGTGCAGACCTGCACCAAGAACCCGCGCTCCTTTGCGTGCGCGGCGAGAAGCATCAGGTCGTGTGGCCACAGAGAGGGCTCGCCGCCACCGAGCACGACGTTGCGAATGGTCCCTCGCACCAACTCGTCGAGCAGACCTGCGGCCTGCGCAAACGTCATCGTCGAGAAATCACGCTCGGCAGCGCAGAACGCGCACGCCGCGTTGCAGTCGGGCAGCAAGAAGAGCGAGGCGATCTGCTTCACGGCCTCAGCTCCCCGTCGAACGGCCGATCCGTCACGAGGCTGGCGTGAAACCGGGCGCCAAGAACTCGTCCGCCCACGTCGTGTCGGGGCCGGTTCGGCCGTAGAGCGGCAGCACCGACTGGCGGTAGTCCGCGTGGAACGGGTAGCGCACGCGGTACGGTGCGTCGAGTCGCAGCCCGCTCGAGCTCGCCGCCACTCCGAGGCCGTCGCCGTCGCGCACCAACTCTCCGTGCGCCGGCGCCAGCGGATCGTTCACGAACGTGCTGTCGTAGGCCGTGTCGACCTGTCCGCCGTCGATCCGGATGGTGTTCGCGTCGACCACCGCGCCCGCGAATCGCGCTGGGAGCGATGGCTTCACGCGGGTACCGGGGTAGACGAGAAAGGCCGCGCGCGCGCCGTTCGAATAGAGACCGAAGGTGGAACCCACCGCGAACGAGGGCCCGCCGCCGTTGCTCGGGATCGGGTCACCGACGGGCATGTTGGCAAAGGTGATGAACTGCTTTCCGAAGTCTTCGGTGAGCGGGGGCACGAGCCCGTCGGCAGCGAGGTTGGGCGCGTCGTCGTCACTCCCGCAGCCCAACCCAGAGCCGGTCGCGACGAGCAACCAGCACACCGAGAAAGCTGCACCGAGCGCACGAACGTGAACGAGCCCCGATCGCATGGCCGCCTCCGTAGATGCGCCGGCGCCATCCGCGCCGGGATTCGCCGACTCAAGCTCCCTTCACTTGGCGAGGAACCGTTCGAGGATCCGCTCGCGAGGATGGGCTTGCGACGAGAGCTTCTGTTGCCGCTCGCGGGCGAGCCCGTCGTACGTCGTGCTCGGCTCGGGGCGCCTGTAGAAGACACCCGTGTAGAGCTTCGTGCCGTAGTCCTGCGCGAGATCCATCGCCGCGAGGCGGTTCGCCGGATCGTGGCCGAGCGAAGCAAGCGTCTGCTGGATCTCCTTGTGATGCTTGAGCTGCGTGTCGTCGTGGCCGAAGGTGATGCACGGCGACTGGACGTTCACGAACGCGAATCCCGGAAACCGGATGGCTTCCTCGATCACGTCGGCGAGCCCCGCCATGTCGGCAGGAGTCCCCTGCGCCACGAACCCCGCCCCGTACGCGAGCACGTAGAGCAACGGGTTCACCGGGTCCTCCAAGCTGCCGTAGGTGGACGAGACCGTGGGCAATCCCTTGGGCGAGGTCGGTGAGAGCTGTCCCTTGGTGAGCCCGTAGATCTGGTTGTCCATCACGATGTACGTGAGGTCGAGATTGCGCCGGATGGCGTGCGGGACGTGTCCGCCGCCGATCGAGAACCCGTCGCCGTCACCGCCCGCCACCAGCACCAAGAGATCGGGATTGGCGAGCTTGATGCCTTGCGCGATCGGCAGCGCACGGCCGTGGACGCTGTTGAAGCCGTACGCGGTGGTGTAGCCGGGAATGCGGCTCGAGCAGCCGATCCCCGACACGAACGCGATCTCGTGGGGAGCGCGACCCACCGCCGCGAGGGCGCGGGAAATCGACTGAAGAACGCCGAAGTCGCCGCAGCCCGGGCACCAGATCGGTTTGAGGGCGCTCTTGTAGTCCTTGGCGGTCAAGCCCTGTGCGCGATTGATGGCAGTCATGGGGATCGTTCACTCCTGTGGTTCGACTTCGTTCTGACGCTGACGCTGAAGCTCGGCTGCGAGCCCGAGCAAGCGCTCCACGATCTCGCCGGCCAGGATCGGGTTCGAGCCCGGCTTGGCGAACGAGCGCAAACCGTGCGGTGCGTCGACGTACATCCGGATGAGCCGGTAGAGCTGGCCTTGATAGGACTGCTCGACCACCAAGCCGGCGCGTACACCGGTGAAGAAGTCTTGGTAGACCTCTTCGGCGACCGGATAGAGCAGCCGCGGCACCAGGAGCTTCACCCGCAACCCGTCGGCGCGAGCGCGCTCCAGCGACTCGCGAGCGATCCCCGCCACCGAGCCCCACGCGACCAGCGCCAGCGGGGCGCTCGGATCGCCCTCGATCGCGAAGAAACCGCGCTGCTGCTTGAGCGGATTGAGCTTGCGGGTGCGCTTCGCGACCATGCGCTCGTGCATCTCGCCGCCCGCGGTGGGCGCCCCGCTCTCGTTGTGCTCGATGCCCGACGCCAGGTAATTGCCCTTCGCCATGCCGGGATGGCTGATCGGGCTCACGCCCGACTCGTTGATGCGGAAGCGCACGTAATGCTCGAGCTCGCTCTCGACCGGCACGCGACGCGACACCACCTTGAGCACGGAGGTGTCGATGGGGTCGAAGGTCTCCTTGCGCTGCGCGATCTCCTGATCCGAGAGGATGATCACCGGCGTCTGGTAGGTCTCGGCGATCTCGAAGGCCTCGACGGTGGTGGTGAACGACTCGGCCACGCTCGACGGCGCCAACACCGGTCGCGGCGCGTCGCCGTGGGACGAGAACACCGCCTGGAAGAGGTCGGCTTGCTCACTCTTGGTGGGGATGCCTGTCGACGGTCCGCCGCGTTGCACGTTCACGCACACCAGCGGCAGCTCGGCGATCGTCGCGAGACCGAGCATCTCCGTCTTGAGCGACATGCCCGGACCCGAGGTCGCCGTGAGCGCCTTCTTGCCCGCGAAGCTCGCGCCCACCACGGCACCGATGCCGGCGATCTCGTCCTCGGCCTGGAGGAGGCTGCCGCCGTACTTCCAGATCTCGTGATTCAAGTAATGCATGATCTCGGACGAGGGTGTGATGGGGTAGCCGCCGAAGAACTCGCAGCCCGCGAAGATCGCGCCCGCGGCGGACATCTCGTTGCCGTCGGCGAGCACTTTGGGAGGCGGCTCGCCTTCGCTCGCAGCACCCTGCGGAGGCTCGAGCTTGCGGGAGCGTTTGAGCGGATGCTCCACGGCGTAGCTCGCACCAGCCGCAAACGCTCGCTCGTTGGCGGCGACCACCTCGTCGCCCTTCTTGCCGAGCTTGCGGCGAATGCCCGCGACGATGCGCTCGCCGGAAACTCCGAGCCACGTGGAGAGCAGCCCCATCACCACGGCGTTCTTGGATCGCTCGGCACCCGTCGCTTGCTTCGAGAGCGCGGCGATCGGGACCGCGAGCGTCTCGGCGGGGCGAACGCCGGCGACCGTGAGCTCACGCGCGTCGAGGCCGCTCTCGCTCTCGAACACCAGCGTCGTGCGGCCGCCCACGGGCAGCTCGGCGCCGAATTTGAGGAAGTCGTCCCAGCTCAGCGCGATGGCGATGTCCAGCGTGTCGCCGCTCGAACGGACGGGCTCGGTCGCGACCCGCAGCCGGCACGACGACTCGCCGCCGCGGATCTGCGGACCGAAGCTCTTGGTGAGGATCGCGTAGTAGCCCTGTCGCGCGACCGCGTTGATGAGCGATTCCCCAGCGGAAACGATTCCATCCCCGCCCGCGCCTGCCATGCCGATGACCAGATCGTTGGACATACGTTTCCCTCCGGGCGGCTCTCGTAGAGCAACTCCGATGCCTCCGTGCATCGCCGCATGGCACCGTGCGGAATCCCGCGGAATACGCCCGAAAGTGCGCAGCGCGAGCTTCTGGTGACGACCTGCGTTGCCGCATGGTGACGCAGTCGGGCTGGCGCGCACCACCTGGTGACTTCCGACCACTCGCGACCGCTCAAGCCGGAACGAACGTACCCGCCGCTCGTCTGCCTCGGCGCCGTGCCGAGGCGACTCAGTTGCCGCGCGCAGTCCCCGTGGCACGGACCCTCTCCCAGTAGCCGTCGACCCGGGCTTGGATCGCCGCCAACGCTGCATCGTGACGTGTCGGTCGGAAGAGGTGCCGGAAACGGCGCTGCATCTCCAAATACTCCGCCACCGGATGGCGCCGGCGCGGCAGGCGGGTGTGGCGCAGCTCGCCGTCGACCGCCTCTTTGAGTGGCCACACTCCACATTCGACGGCTTTGCGCGCGATCTCCATCGACTGCTCGGGATCGAAACCCCAACCAGTGGGACAGGGCGCCAGCGCCAGGAAGAGCTTGGGCCCACTGCGCTCGCGCGCGCGGCACACCTTGGCGTCGAGATCGACGGGATCGTGCGGCGAGATCGTCGCCACGTACGGCGGGCGGTGCGCACGCCAGATCTCGAACAGATCCTTCTTCTGCTGGTACGTGCCTTCGGGCTCGAATGGCTCCACCGGCGACGTGGTCGTCTCACTGCCGAACGGCGAGCTCGGCGACATCTGGAAGCCCGTGTTCCCGTACGCCTCGTTGTCGTAGCAGAGGTACCAGAAGTCGAGGCCGCGTTGGATGGCTGCCGAAGTCGGCGCAAGGCCCATGTCGTAGCTCGATCCGTCCCCGGCGAGCACCACCACCGCGAGGTCGTCGGCGGCAGCGATTCGATCGCCAGCACGAAGCACGTCGAGCGCATCGCGGATGCCCTGCGCGGCCGCTGCGGGTCCGCTCATCGTGGTGTAGAGCCAGGATCCCCGCAGCGGTGTGTACGGGTAGGTCGCCATGAGGGTCATGCAGCCGGCACCGTTCACGATCACCGCGGGCTTCTCGAGCGCCTTGAGGAAAAGACGCAGCGTCAGCAGCCCCCCGCAACCAGCACACAACGACGAGCCCGGCGAGAGCTCCTCGTGGTGGGGGACGTCCTTCGGCCCTTTCCACGGCGTGTGTACGTGCGGCTCGGGGCGCTCGCTCATGGGACGGCCTCCTCCGGATGCTTGCCCGCGGCGCGCCAGCCGCTCTCCACGACCGCGCGGTCCGCGGCGGTGAAGAGCAGCTCGGTCGGGGCGCCCGCCAGGTCCACGGGGGCGTCCTCGAGCGTCTCGATGACGTGATCGAGCTCGTCGTCGCTCAGGTCCTTGCCGCCCAGCCCACCGACGTACGAGCGCAGCACCTCCGGCCGCCGAGCCGACGCGGCGAGCGACGCCGCCACTTCGTGGAAAAGCACGCCGCCGAGGCCGGGCGAAAGATTCTGATCGATCACGCCCACGGCGCGTCTGCCGGTGAGCGCGTCGGTGATCGCCTGCGCCGGCCACGGACGAATCAAGCGCAGCCGAAGTAGCCCGATCCGACGTCCACGCGCGCGGCCGCGCGCAACGGCAGCACGCGCCTTGGTCGCATGCGAGCCCATGATCACCACCACCGTCTCCGCATCCTCGAGCCCGACGCCGTCCACCACCCCCCAGCGCCTGCCGAAGCGGCGTTCGAAATCGAGCGCCACCTCGTCGTGAACGGCGAGCGCGTTGGTGAGCGCCAAGTGGAGCTGGGCACGGAAGTACGAGTAGCTCGTGCCGTCGAGGACCGCGACGCCTTGCGCCGACGGCGCGCGACCGCGCAGCGGAGGATGATGCGGCTGGTAACGGGGCAGGAACTCGCGCACCGTCGCGACGTCGGGCAGCTCCACGGGCTCGCGCGTGAACGAGAGCAGGAATCCGTCGAGGTTCACGATCACGGGTGCGCACACCCGCGGGTCCTCGGCAATCCGGTACGCCATGAGGATCGAGTCGAGCACCTCTTGGCAGGTCTCGGCGTGGATCAGCACGCAGCCGGCGTCGCGCGCAGCCAGCAAGTCGTTGTGGTCGGGGCCGAGCGTGATGGGTGCGGCGAGGCCTCGCGAAACGTTCGCGAGGACCCAGGGCACGCGCCAGCCTGCCACCGAGTAGAGCGCCTCCAGCGCGTACACCAGACCCTGGCTCGACGTGGCGCTGAACACCCGCACCCCGGTGGCGGCGGCGGCGCCAGCGGCGAGCACCATCGAGTGCTCGCTGTCCATGTTCACGAACTTGCCGGCGAGCTCACCGCGCGCGAACCAGTCGGCGAGCGCCTCGATGATCTCGGTCTGGGGCGTGATCGGGAACGCCGGCACGTAGTCGACCTCGGCGAGACGTGCGCCCCACGCCGCCGCCGCGTTGCCGGTGATGAGCCGTTTCACGCTTCCCTCGACCGAATCACCACGCCCGCACTTCGCGTCGCCGTGACACCGCATCCAACGGGCAGATCTGCGCGCACACCAGGCAACCCTTGCAATGGTCGTAATCGACGATCGGGTAGCCCTCGTCGTCGAGCGCCATCGCGCCATCCGGGCAACGCACGAAACAGAGCCCGCACGCGTTGCAGCGCGCGCGGTCGATCTCCGGCCGCTCCACGCGCCAACTGCCGGTCCGGCGAGCGGCGGCGTTGCCGGCGGCGAGGATGCTGGGGGCGCCGCGAATCGGGCCGTCGTAGGTGATGTGAACGAGCCGCTGCGGCGGCGCCGCACGGGCGACTTCCCGCGGCGGCGCTGCGATCGCTGGCAACGCCTCGAACACACGCCGTGCGAGCTCCACGTTCGCATCGATCTCGCCCTGCTCCACACCGAGCTCGGCGAGCTCGTCGCGGGTCGCCTGCTCGACCGCCGCGCTGCCCACGACCCCGCTCAGCCTCGCGGCGGCCGCCGCGAGACCCGCGCTCAACGAGGCCGCGCGACCCAGCACCTCGATGACGAGCGAGGTGAGATCGAGCGCCACCTCGCGGCGCGCGCAGAGCGCGTCGCGCGCTATGAGCCTGTCGGAAAATGTGCCACGCACGGCGACAGGCTCCTCGCTCGATGCTTCCTCGGGGGTCTGTTCCAGACCCCCGCCCCGAAAAAGGCGTGACTTTTTCGGGGCCCCACCCCCAAGTCGGCTCGCGTTCGCTCGCCGATCCTCGCCGAAGGCGAGGCTAGGCGTGTGTCGGGAGCGAATTTCCCGACACACTCCTAGCGCCACGGCGGGAAGGTGCTCACTCTCCGGGGCGGCGTTCACGAACAAGGCGCGCGCATCCGCCGCCCCCGCCGTCACGCCCGCCGCGGCCTCGCCGAGCAACGTCTCGTCGGCGACGATCACGAGATCCGGATGGGCGATCGGCCCGCGCTCGAGGATCGGCTCGAGGTCGAAGCGCGTGAACGCCACCACCGGCGCGCCACGCCGCTCGGCACCGTAAATCGGGAAATCCTGAACCTGGAATCCCGCGGCGAAGGCCGCCGATCCCAAGATGCGGCTCGACGTCTTCACGCCGTGACCGCCGCGACCGTGAAAGCGCACGCGCACCATCACCCACGACACGACTCAAGCGCCGTGCCCACGGACGCCATCGGCGCACGACGCGATTTCGCGAGCAAATGCCGACGATCTGCGCGAGCGCAACTGCGTGCGGACGGCGTCCGGTTACGCCGCCGTAACAGCGCCGACCGAGCTGCAGAGCCTCACGCGCGGCGAGCAGCCGTCACCGCCGGCTCGCGCCCTCGATCGAGGTGTGCGGCGACTGCGACTGCGCTCAACTCACTGGCTGGGGCGGGATTGGGAATCCAATCCCGTGAGGCCGTACACCCCTCAGAAGTTGGACCACCGCAAGAGATCGCCGGTCTCGAAGCCGTCCGCGAACACGCTGTTCGCGATGACCCGCGGGCGAATGACGAACGGCTTCTGGAAGCCCGGCCCGGTCTCGTCAACCCTTCTTCACGCCCTCGTCTTTGAGCGCTTCCAGCCCGCTCAAGTCGACGCTCGCCGCCGCTTCTTTGAGCGAGTCGATGCTCGGCGCCTTGCCGGAGAGCGTCACGACGAACCGATTCGCCACCACCACGGCGTACTCGCCGTGCTGACTCTCGGTGTCCCAGGTTTCGTGAACGAGGCGACCATCGGCCTCGTAGCTCTTTTCGTAGCCGTGGTCGGTCTGGCGCTCCTGCTGCATCATTGCCCAGCCCGCGAACATCATGATGCCCTTGGTGCTGCCGCTGTCGGTGATCTTGAGGTTCCACGCCTCGCCTTCGTCGTCCGCGTAGCGGGCGGTGGCCTCCGCGATCTGGATGCCCATCGCAACGTTGCGCTCGGCGGAGGCATCGGCACGCGCTCTCCCGGCCAGCGACTCGGGCAGAAAGCTCTTGATCTTCTCGACGGAGAGCGCCTCGACCTGATCGCCGCCACCCAGCAGGGTGCCCATCATGTCGCCGAAGGCCTTGGTTTGCGCTTCGGTGTCACCGCTCTTCTGGGCCTCCTCCATCTTCTTTCCAGCCTGTTCCATCTTCTGGCTCCAGGCTTCGAGCTTGCCGAGCGGGCTCGCCGGATCGGCGTGACTCGATGGCTGCGTGGGCTCGGTGCGTTGCGCGTCCTCGTCGTCCGCCTCGGAGACTGCAGGCGCGGTCGAGGTGATCGCACCCTTCGCGAACAGCGCTCCACCGATCGCGACGCTGATCACGATGTTGATCACGATGGCCGTCACCACCACCAGCGCGGCGTAGCCCCCCGCGCGCGTTGCGTCGGCCTTCATCGTGTGCGGCAACCCGAGCTTGAGGACGCGAATCGCGTAGATCGCCGCGACCAGTCCCGCGAGACTCGCCAGAATTCCGAGGCCGGGGAGCAGCTGCAGCACACCCACGAGCCACACCGGTGTGAAGCAGTAGGCCGCAGCCTTGAACGCCTGCACCGAGTCCTTCTGGCCGCCGTATCGGGGCGCGAACTGATTCACGAGCCACGACACGACGTACGTCATGACGAGCGCCAGAGCGTAAGTGCCGATCGTCTGGCCCACGAGCGTCGTGAGCGGCGGCCGCACCGTGCCCATGAGCGGCACCCGAACACCCCACAGCGCAGTGCCGACGAGCCCCGCGACGGGGCCGAGGGCCGCGAGCAACGCGACGTAACCCGAATAGATCCCGCCGATGGTGGCTGGCTCCTGGGCGATGGTGGGCCACTCGGTCTCCGGCGACAACGTGATGTTCTTCGCGCGCGCGACGAGCTTGCCGACGTCCATGGCGATCTCCTGTTCGAGAGTTGCGGAGCGACTCGCTGGAGTAGAGTACGTGCGATTCCCGCGTGGTGCGATAGCCACCCGCGCGGCCGATGGTCGCATCCATCACGGTGGGACGGCGGGTGCGAGGCCGATCCGTTCCAGTAGCTTCTCGTCGCCGGGATCGTGCTGACGCCAATATGGCTCGCGCGAGCTGCCGGTGAGCTCACCGGCGTCGAGTCCGCCCAGCGCGCGACGCCCCGCGGCGGCGTCCTGGGCTGAACCCCACTCCCAGCGCACGATCCGGTGCGGCTCGTCGCGCTCGACGTGGAAACGGCCCACGCGGCCGTCGCTGGTGGTCACGACGTACAAGTCTGCGCGGATCGTACCCGCGGGCACCGTGACCGACGCAGCGTCGGGCGAGCGCTCGATCGTGGCCGTACCGAGCACCAGCGGCCGATGTGCGAGCCGACGAATGAACGGACTGGCGAGAAACGGCACTTCGCGCGTTGCGCCTGGCTCGAGGTACGCGCCACGCAAGCCGCGCAGGGTGACGAAGAGATCGTCCTCGGTGAGCGCGCCCGCCGGCACCGCGACGCCTTCCATGATCTTGTCGGCGATGCCCTTGCGGT
>CAYVDO010000130.1:0-18086 GCA_964450125.1 uncultured bacterium | reverse complement strand
CTTTTTCGAGGCCCCACCCCCAAGTCGGCTCGGCTTCGCTCGCCGATCCTCGCCTTCGGCGAGGCTAGGAGCGTGTCGGGAACGAATCTCCCGACACACTCCTAACGAAGCGAGTGACTCGAGGGCGCGGCCTCACGATGACCGCGCTCATTGCTGGGCAGCGGGCGGGAAGAGCCCCCGAGGCAACGTCAGCGAGCCGCCAGCAAAGCAGGTTTCGCGTGGGTCAGCCCGCGCTGGCGGCGCGGGCGGTGGCGGTGACGATCTTGCCGAGGGCTTCGGAGGCGGCGCGGCGGATGTCGCCGTCGCGGTCTTTGCCCAGCGCGGTGAGCGCGTCGGTGGCGCCTTTGGCGTGCGCCCCCGCCGCGCCCAGCGCACGGATCGCTCCGACTCGCGCGGCGTCGCCGCCGGGCGTGTTCGCCGTCGCGACCAGCGTCGCGACGGTCGCGTCGTCGACGGCAGGCGCGAGCACCGCCACGGCGCGCCCCGCGGCATCGCGGACCGCCGGGCTCGCGTCGGCGAGCAGGGCACCGAGCGATGGGAGCGAGTCGAGCGCGATCGGGCCGAGGTCCGCCGCCATGCGCGCTGCGGCAACGCGCACCTGCGGATCCGCGCTGGGAAATGCCGCGGCGAGCGCGTTCCGCGTGGCGGCTGCGTCGTGGGAGCCGGCAGGAACGTGCCGCCCCACCGCACCCAGCGCCGTGAGGCACGCGATCACCAGCTCACGGTCGTCCACGCGCACCTGTTGCACCAGTAGCGGGATTGCGGTTCTCCCAGCCTCGCCCAAGTGCGCGACCGAGAGCGCCGCATCGCGGCGCAGCAACGCATCCTCACCACCGAGAAGCTCGATCAGTCTCTCCGTCACGGCGCGATCGCGGGTGTGGCCGAGGGCGCGCACAGCGGCGACCCGTTGGACCGGGAGCGACGCTCGGCTCGCGGCCAGCAAGCGCTCGCGCGCCACGGGATCGCGTCGCCCGATCCCCGCCAGCGCTCGCGCGACCCAGCGCGCCTCGCCGGGACCGATCTGCGGATCATCGAGACGCGGTGCCAGGAATCGCGTGGCGTCGGTGCCGATGGCGCCGAGCGCATACGCCGCCTGTTCGCGAACCGCATCCACGGGATCCCCGAGCGCCGCCACCAGCGGCTTGATGGCGAGCCGTCCCGCGCCACGTGCCTCGGCCAACACGTGCGCCGCAGTGAGCCGGGTGCGCGGATCGGATGCCCTGAGCGCGAGAATCCACTCGCCCACCCGCTTGCCGCGGACCGTGGGGCGATCGCAAGCGCTCGCCGTGACGATCGTGACCAACGAGGCGGCCACCAGCACGATGCGGGCGGCCGGGCGGCCGCCGCTACGGATGGCCGTCGGCGCTTCCACCGCGGCTCAGGGCTCGTACTCGAGCTCTTTCAGGACGTCCACTAGATCCGTCATGCGCTTCTCGACGGCCGACGGGTCCGGCTTCGCGCCGAGGGACTCGCGCAAGCGGTGCACGGTGTCGCCGAGACGCTTGCGGTACGCCGTCACGAGCTTGGCGGAAGGATCGTCGAGGAGCCGCTCCGCCGAGTAGACCAGGTTCATGCCCTTGTTCTTCTGGGCGACCCACTCGCGGATCTTCTCATCTTCCTTCTGGTACTTCTCCGCATCGGTGATGATGCGCTTGATCTCGTTGTCGGTGAGCCCGCCGGCGCCGGTGATGCGCAGCGACTGGGTGCGGCCAGTGTCCTGGTCCTTGGCCTGAACGTGGACGATGCCTTCTTCGTCGATGGAGAACGTGATCTCGATCGACGGCACGCCCTTCGGCGCGGGACGGACACCCACGAGGTCGAAGATGCCGAGGGTGCGATTGTCGCTCGCCATCTCGCGCTCACCCTGAAGCACGTGGATGCGGATGATGAGCTGATCGTCCTCGGTGGTGGTGAAGACTTTCTTGGCGCTGGCGGGAATGGGCGTATTGCGGGCGATGATCTTGGTGCACACGCCGCCCGCGGTCTCGATGCCGAGCGAGAGCGGCGTGACGTCGTGAAGGTTGACCTTGTCGATCTCACCGGTGCGGATGCCCGCGGTCACCGCGGCGCCCATGGCGACGGCTTCGTCCGGATTGATGCCCTTGATGGGTGCCTTGCCGAAGAATTGCTCGACCTTGCGCTGGACGATGGGGCTGCGCGTCTGACCGCCCACGAGCAGCACCGCGTCCACGTCGCCAGCCTTGATGCCGGCGTCCTTGAGCGCGGACTCGCACGGCGTGAGGGTGCGGTCCACCAGCGCCGACACCAGGTTCTCGAACTCGGCGCGCATCAGCTCCACGTCCAGGTGAAGCGGGCCCGAGGCGCCGCCCATGATGAACGGCACCGTGACCTGGGTGGACTCGCTGAACGAAAGGTCCTTCTTCGCGCTCTCGGCGGCGTTCTTCAGTCGCTGCAAGATGGTGGGGTCGCGCTGTAGCTCGACGCCATTGCGCTTCTCGAACTCCTGCCCCAGCCAATCCATGAGCATCTGATCGAAGTCGTCGCCCCCCAGGAACGCGTCACCCGAGGTGGCGAGCACGCGGAAGTCGCCGTCCTTCTGCTCCAGGATCGAGATGTCGAAGGTGCCGCCACCCAGGTCGTAGACCGCGATCACGCGATCGCCGCGGCGATGGACGCCGTACGCGAGCGCCGCCGCGGTGGGCTCGTTGATGAGCCGCAGCACGTCCAGGCCCGCGATCTTGCCGGCGTCCTTGGTGGCGCTGCGCTGGCGATCGTCGTAATAGGCGGGCACCGTGATGACCGCCTGCTTCACTTCCTCGCCCAGGAACGACTCGGCCTCGGCCTTGATCTTGGTGAGGATCATCGCCGACAGCTCTTCGGGGGAGAACTTCTTCCCCGAGGCGTCGAAACGCACGTCGCCCTTCGGCGACTCGGTGATCTTGAACGGGAAACGCTTGACGTATTCCTGAATCGGGCCCGAGTGGAACGGACGACCGATGAACCGCTTCACCGAGAAGATGGTGTTCTCGGGATTGACGATCGCCTGACGCTTGGCGGCGTTGCCGATCAGCCGATCGCCGTTGCGGCCGATCGCCACCACTGACGGCGTGACCCGCTCGCCCTCGGCGTTGACGATGATGGCGGGCTCATCGCCCTGAAGAATCGCGGCGCAGGAGTTCGTGGTGCCGAAATCGATTCCGATGACCGCCATGGTGCTCCGCGAGGTCCGGTCTCATCGAGGTTCGGGCGGCATCATGCCATCCCGAAGCGTGAAGCGAAAGCAATAAGTGGACCGTGACGCGCCGGGCTACCAAACCGGCTCATTTCGACACAAGTAGCGGTCCCCGCCCACCCGTGTCAAGGGCGATTGCCCCTCGTTTAGCGGCGGAAAGATGCTTACCGTCGAGGGGTTGCGCGGAGGCGCGCCGCTCGCATACCAGTGCTCCCGGCGCGCGCGGCGGGAACCTGTGCCGCACTGCGGCACCGGGGCGACGCGAATTGTCACGACTCGTATTCGAGCTCCCGAAGCAGCGCCACCAGCTCGCCCAGCCGCTCCTCGATCGAGTGCCGGTCCTGTGGCGCCACACTCACGGCGAGGTGCTTCTTGAACTCGTTCACCATCGCGTGCAGCCGCTCGCGGAAGATCGGCATCAAGGGCGCCGTCGGATCGGTCAGCAGCCGCTCCGTCTGGTAGACGAGGCTGAGCCCCCGATTGCGCACGGCCAGCCATTCGCGCGCTTGCTCGTCGACCGCGTGGTGGAGCTCGGCGTCCGCCACCATGCGGTGGACTTCGCTCTCGCTCAGCCCTCCCCGGCCTGAGACGCGCACCGTCTGGCAGCGTCGCGTGTCTTCGTCGGTCGCCGTGACGTGAACGCGGCCTTCAGGATCGACCTCAAACTCGATCGCGATGCTGGGCGTGCCCTTGGGCGCCGCGCGCACGCCCACCAAGTCGAACTGCCCGAGCGAGCGGTTGTCCTTGGCGAGCTCGCGCTCGCCCTGCAGCACGTGCACGCGGATGATGATCTGGTTGTCCTCGGTGGTCGTGAAGACGCGCTTGGCCGCGGCCGGCAGCGGCGTGTTGCGCGGGATGATCTTGGTGAAGGCACCGCCGGCGGTCTCGATGCCGATCGAGAGCGGAGTCACGTCGCGCAGCTCGTAGCCGGGAAGCTGGCCGGCGCCGAGCGCCGCCGTCACCGAGGCGCCCAGCGCCACGGCTTCGTCCGGGTTCACGCCCCGCACCGGCGCGCGCCCGAAGAACTGCGCCACGCGCGCCTGCACGATCGGCGAGCGGCTCTGGCCGCCGACCATCACCACCGCTTCCACGTCCTCGGCCTTGATCCCGGCGTCGGCGAGGGCCGTCGCGCACGGCCCGAGGGTGCGATCGACGAGCGGCCCCACGAGCTCCTCGAAGCGCCGGCGATCGAGCTCGACGTCGAGGTGCACCGGCCCCGAGCTCCCGCCCGCGATGAAGGGCACGGTGATCCGCACCGCCTGGCCGAACGAGAGATCGCGCTTCGCCTGCTCGACGGCGTTCTTGAGGCGCTGCAGCACCGTCGGCTCGGTGGGAAGCGGGACGCCGGCGGCCCGCTGGAATTCCTCGATGAGCCAGTCGATGAGCACGCGATCGAAGTCGTCGCCGCCCAGGTACGCGTCGCCGCAACTCGCGAGCACGCGGAACTTGCCGCCGAGCTGCTGCAGGATCGAGACGTCGAAGGTGCCGCCGCCCAAGTCGTAGACGGCGAGGAGCTGGTTCTGCTGGCGATGCAGTCCGTACGCGAGCGCCGCCGCGGTGGGCTCGTTGATGATCTGAACGTCGCCCAGGCCCGCGATGCGGCCAGCGTCCTTGGTGGCGCTGCGCTGGCGATCGTCGAAGTACGCAGGCACCGCGATCACGGCGCTTCGCACGTCGGCGCCGAGCGACCGCTCCGCCTCGCCCTTGAGCTTGCCGACGATCATCGACGACAGCTCTTCCGGCGAGAACCGACGGCCCTCGACGTCGAAACGAACGTCGCCACCCACGGAGGACGCGAGCCGGAACGGAAAGCGCTCCAGGTTTTCCTGGACCTGACGCGAGCGATAGGTGCGCCCGATGAAGCGCTTGATCGAGAAGATGGTGTTGGTGGGATTCACGACGGCTTGCCGTTTGGCCGGCTGTCCGACCATTCGCTCACCGTTGCGACCGAAGGCGACCACCGACGGCGTCGTGCGATCGCCCTCCTGGTTCTCGATGACGGCCGGCTGGCCGGCGGCAAGCGTCGCAATGCACGAGTTGCTGGTACCGAGGTCGATCCCGATCACTTGAGTCGCTGCCATCGCTGCCCGCCCCCGCCACGTCAGGCATTTGACGCCGGAGTCAACCGCCGGCGCCCGCCTGAATCCCCTCAAGAGGCTGTTTTTCCACGCAATTCCACTCCTCTGGGAGGTGTCGCCCGAAGACCACGCAAGTTCCAAGCCGCCATTCCGGTGAGTGTCCCCAGGCAGAATCCCACTCGAGGGCGGCGTCGCGGCCGCCGCTACCGGTCGAACGGCGGTCGCATCGGCGTCGGGGCGGGCGCGAGCTCGCCAGCCGTCGCGAATGCCTCGGGATCACTCGTCGCCGACGTGCTCGCGCATGAGCGCTGCGAGCTCCGCTGCAGCGGGCGAGCGCTCACGCTCGAGTCCCGCGATCGCACCCAACCGATCCGCGAGCGATCGGTTCTGACCGAGCTTGCGCTTCCCCTCGATGCGCTCGATCACCAGCTCGAGCCCTACGATTCCCGCCATCATCCGGCCATGGAAATCCTCCGGCAGCGCGTCCACTAGCCACGGTGTCGCCCGCGGCGACTCGTAGCGCCTCGCAAGCTCACGCACCACCGTCGCCTTGAAGGCGTCGTCGTGGCGCGCCGTCACTCGGCCGTGAACGTGAGCCACCACGTAGTTCCACGTGGGCACCGCCGGCGCCGTCGCGTACCAGCTCGGCGACACGTAGCCGTGCGGCCCGTGGAAGATCGCGAGCGACGAGCGCTCACCGTCGAATGCTCGCCAATGCGGGTTCGCCCGCGCCACGTGGCCGACGAGCCGCCGCGGCGCACCGTCGCCAGGCGCCGCGCGCAGCAGCAGCGGCACGTGCGTCACCCACAGCTCGTGGGGCGTGGGCGTCACCAGGGTCGCGAAGTCGTACCGCTCGATGAACGCCGCGATCGCCTCATCGTCGTCCCACCGAAAGTGCTCCGGCACGTACATCTGTCGGCACCCCTTCCCGCTCGCGTCGCCTGGGTGGGCGCGCCGCGCGCTCTCACCCGATCTCGGCGGCATGACGCGAGACGTAGTCAGCCAGCGTCGACTCGAGCGCCGCACCGTCCAGCGCCGCATCGAGCACCGCCAGCTCTCGCAGGATCGAGCGCGGTGGCCAAACACCGGGCCGATCCATCCAGAGATGTGCGTCCTGCAGCGTCTGCGTTGCGAGCTCGTCGCCGGTGGCACGCACCCGCCGCTCGAGCACCTCGCGGGCGCGCTCGACGTCCCAGCCGACACCGACGAGCGCCGTGACGGCCTCGTCCTGCGAAACCTGCATCCGTCGCGCGACTTGTTGCGCGAGCCGCTCGTCGAAAATGCGCAACGCATCCGCGAGGTCACCTGCGGCCTCCTCCAACACGCTCCTGCACTGGGCGATCGGCGCAGGACGCTGGGCACGCAGGGCGCGGAGGGCGTCGATCGTCATCGAAGACTCGTGAAGCGTCGCCGAAGTCCAGACCGGATGCGCATGGTAGTCTCGTCGACATGGCGGAACCATCTCGACGGGCCGCGACGTACGAGGATCTGAAGCAGGTTCCTGAGCGGTTCCTCGCGCAGATCATCGGCGGCGAGCTCGTGGTGTTGCCGCGTCCGGGGCTGCTTCACGCGCGCGTTGCCTCTGCCGTCGGATCCAAGCTCGGCGAGCCCTTCGATCACGGCAGCGGCGGCCCGGGCGGGTGGTGTTGGGGGATCGGAGTCGCGCGAGCGGGTGCGCGGCGCCCGGATCAGTTGAAGCGCGGCCTGGCGATGATCAACACCAGGAAGAAGAGGGCAACGCTGAGGGCTTGCACGCCGACCACGGCCACCAACGCCCGTGCGAGCTTGGGATGGCCAGCGCTTCGCAACCATGGCCCCCCGATCACCACGGCGGCGAGGCCCAGCAGCAGCACGGTCCAGATCCGGGCGTTGAAGGACGAGACCGATCCATCGCCGAGCCCGACGAAGAAGAAGTAGAGAGCGACCAGGGCCGCCACGACGTCCACTCCCCACAGGAACCAAAACGTCATCGCGCCTCCGAATGTGCGTGTGGCGTCACTCTCGCGTACATCCAGAAGTCCCGCGGCGTGCCACGGACGATGCGATAGCTGCGAAGCAGCCCCTCGCGAACGAAGGCGCATTTCTCCAGCACCCGGAGCGATGCGCGATTCGCGTCCAGCGTGGTTGCCTGGACGCGCACGTAGCCCTGGCGCTCGAATCCCCAGGCGACCGCGGCGTCGCAGCACGCCGTAGCGATGCCGCGTCCCCAATACGCGGGGTGAAGGTCGTACGCGATCTCCGCCGAGCGATTCGCGAGCGAGATGGTGTGAAAGCCGATGGTGCCGACGAGCGCCGTCGAGGCCGCGTCGCAGATCGCGAACCGAATCGCCGACGCGGGATCGCTCGACTCGTACCAGTCCACGAGCGGGCGCAGCTCCTCGGCCGAACGCAGGTTCCAGCTCGTGTGCTCGACCGCGTGGGGAAGCGACAGGTACTCGTACCAAGCGTCGATGTCGCCGCGCTCGATCGGGCGCAGACGAAGGTCGCGGCGGGAAAGCTCGGGTGCAGCGTCGATCCGCATGTTGTCGCTCCGCCCGCAGAAGCGCGTCGCCGCGACGGCCGAATCAGGTGCGCTCGGTTGGATCGCGACGCACTGCGCCGTAGATTTCGGGGGTTATGAGTCTCATCGTCGCGGAAGCACTGGAGCTCTTCTTCGCGGATCGGCCGATCCTGGGCGGGGCGTCGTTTCGCATCGGCGCCGACGACCGCATCGGCTTGATCGGTCCCAACGGCACCGGCAAGTCCACGTTGCTCAAGATCCTGGCGCAGAAACAAGGTCTGGACGGCGGCTCGATCACGCGCTCCAAGAACCTGCGCATCGGCTACCTGAGCCAGGACATCCTGGAAGTTGGCGCGGGAGGCCTGCTCGAGACGGTGTTGCGCTCGGTGCCGGGACGCGCCGAGCTGGATCGCGAGCTGGCCTCGCTCGAGGCCGATCTCGATGCCACCACCGACCCCGACGAGATGACCGAGGTCGCGCACCGGCTCGCCGAGCTCCACCACGAGATCCTCGACTTCGACACGATCTATTCCGAAGCGCGCGCGGAACGGATTCTCGCGGGCCTCTCGTTTCGCCCCGCCGACTTCGTGAAGCCGGTGGAGCAGTTCTCGGGCGGCTGGCGGATGCGAGCGGCGCTGGCGAGCCTGCTCTTCCAGCAGCCGGACCTGCTGCTTCTCGACGAGCCCACGAACCATCTCGACCTGCCCTCGGTGGCATGGCTCGCCGAGTTCCTGCGCACCGCACCCCACGCGCTGGTGCTCGTCTGCCACGACCGCGAGTTCCTCGACCGTCAGGTGAACCGAGTCCTCTCGTTCGAGCCCGAGGGACTGCGTGGGTATCGCGGCAACTACAGCTCGTACAAGATCCAGCGCCAGGAAGAAGAGACCATCCTCGAAGCGCGCGCCGAGAATCAGGAGCGCGAGCGCAAGCGTCTGGAGCGCTTCATCGACAAGAACCGCGCCCGCACCAACACCGCCAAGCTGGTGCAGAGCCGCGTCAAGAAGCTCGACAAGCTCGACGAAGACAAAGTCGAGCTGCGCGGCAGCCATTCGCGGATGCGGGTGCGTTTTCCACCAGTGCCCCAGACCGGCCGGGTAGTGGTGAAGACCGAGGGGCTCGAGAAAGCCTTCGGCGATCTGGTGCTCTATCGCGATCTCGACGTGATGGTGCCACGTGGCGAGCGGATCGTGCTCGCGGGAGTGAACGGCGCAGGCAAGACCACGCTGCTTCGCATCCTGGCGGGTGAGCTTCCGCCCGACAGCGGTACCGTCACCTACGGCGCCAACGTGAAGGTGAGCTACTACGCGCAACACCTGAGCACGGCGCTCGATCGGCGGCGCACGCTGCTCGATGAGGTGGCCACGGCTGCACCGTCGATGAGCCCAGCCCAGATCCGCGGCATTCTCGGTGCCTTCCTCTTCCGCGGCGACGACGTCGAGAAATCCATCGGTGTGCTTTCGGGCGGCGAGAAAGCGCGCGTCGCCCTCGCCAAGATCCTGGTCGCACCCGGGAATCTGCTGCTCCTCGACGAGCCCACCAACCACCTCGACACCGAATCGAGCGACATCCTCGCCGACTCCCTGGCCGAATACGACGGCACGATCCTCTTCGTGTCTCACAACCTGGCGTTCGCGCGGAAGCTGGCCACGCAAGTTTGGTACCTCGAAGAAGGCAGTCTCGAGGTCTACCCTGGCTCGCTGGAGGAGTTCCTCGAGCGGCTCAAGGCCAAGGAAAGCCAAGCGAACGCGCGCGGCGCCTCCGCCTCCGGCGGCACCGCAGTCGCCGGCGCGAAGCCCGAGCCGGCGAAAGCGGAATCGACGCTGCCGGAGTCGCAGCCACCGTCCCGAGCGCCGGCTTCCGCGGAAAAGCCTACCGCGACGCCGACGGCGCAGCCGGCAACAGCGGCGCCTCCCAAGGGCCACAAGGACAAGGACACCCGCCGCGCTGAAGCGGAGCGGCGCCAAGCAGACGCCAAGCGGCTCGGCCCCCTCAAGAAGCGCGTCGCCGACGTCGAGCGCGAGGTCGCGAGCCTCGAGACGAAGAAGAAAGAAATCGAGACCCAGCTCGCCGATCCCGACCTCTACAAAGACACCGCCCGCTTCCAGTCGATGCTCAGCGAATTCGAAAAGGTCAAAGCTCAGCTCGACGAACGCACCCGCGCTTGGGAAAAGCTCGAATCCGAGCTCGAATCGCTGACCGCCCGCGCGTGATTCGACGCGCGACCGCACTCGCGGCTGCAAGAACCAGCGGTTCGCTACGGGGAGACGAGTCGAGCTCGCCAACCCGGCGCACTGCGCGGGGTTCACCCAGGCGGCGCGACGCGCGAGCCGCCGCCCGTGACCACGGGGTTCACGCGGGCCGGAAGAGCGTGACGAGGCAACCGCCGGCAGCGGCCATCGCAATGCCGACGGCGAAGCGCCAATCAACCGAGCCGAGCCCACCGGACGGCGGGTGGACGATCATCGACACGATCGCATTCACCACCGGCGCTCCGGCGAACACGATCGACATGACCACCGGCGGCGTCCCCTTCGCGCTGAACGCGAGCAGCACGCCGAAGGCACCGACCGCGCCCGCAACGCCGGCCAACGTGGACCACGCGATGCCCTTGCCCGGCAGCGTGCCCAGCCCCGCACCCCGGACCTTGAGCACGACCAGCGGCCCGATCACCGCGACCAGCACGTACGCCAGCCCCACGAACAGAAACGCCTTGTAGCGCCCGTTCGCCGGGTCCGCCATGCCCATCGTGCCGGTGTGCAACAGCAACCCGTACACACCCCAGGTGAAGACCGACAGCAACGCAAACCCGAGCCACGCCATCGTCGTTCGTCCTCCGTCGCCTCGCGAGCCGCTGGCAGAGTAGCCGCCGAGCACCCCCGTGGCGCCATGCGGTGGCGCCGCGCCAGCAGATTGAGGAAGATGCGAACATCTCGCTCCCCAGAGGTGCCCGATGAACGAGAGTCCCCTGCAGCGCCGCGCGGCGCATGGTCTTCATGCGTTCTTCCACTCGCCGACACTGCGGGGGCTCGCATTGCTCGCGACGGCGTCGCTGCTGCTCGCACCTGCCGGGGCGAGAGACGCCCACGCCGCCACGAGCAAGTACACGGTGCGCGCAGGCGCACCCGTCACCCCCTCGGTATTCCGCGGTGACGTGCGCGACTTGCCACAGGAAGTCACACCGCAAGAGCGCAAGGCGTTCATCCGTCCCCTCGAGCTCGACGTCGAACCGTCCAGGTCCAAACGCGTGCTGCCCGGTGCGCCCACCGAAGCGCCGCCCGAAGCCATCGCGCCCGTCGCACCCATGCCCAGCCCCACGCAGACATTCAACGCCATGACCTTCAACTCGAACGGTGCCGGCCACCCACCAGACACCGTCGGCGACGTCGGACCCGACCACTTCGTCCAAGCCGTGAACACCTCGGTGGGCATCTACTCCAAAAGCAACGGTCAGGCGCTGGCGACCTTCACCTTCAACAGCCTGTGGAGCGGTGCCACGACCGGCACGCCCTGCGACACCACGCATCAAGGGGATCCCACGGTCATCTACGACCCGGCCCACGACCGCTTCATCGTCGCGGACTTCACCTGGTCGAGCATCATGGACGGTCCCTATTACGAGTGCATCGCCGTGTCGATGACCGGCAATCCGGTCTCCGGGGGCTGGTACCGCTACGCCGTCCGCAGCGACGACGCCGCGCATCCGTGGCTTCCCGATTACCCCAAGATGGGACTCTGGCCGGACGGCCTCTACATGACCGCCAACATGTTCGATTGCCTCAACTCGAGCTGCTCCAGCGCCAGCTACAAGGAGGCGCGCGTCTACGCCTTCAACCTCGCCGACCTCGTGAGCGGCGCGCCGCTGCGCAGCGTGGTGGTCGACACCAGCGGAAGCTACTTCACGCTGCTGCCCAGCAATTATCGCGGCACGCCGCCGCCCGCCAACACGCCCAACTACGTGGTGGGCGAGTCGCTCACCGTCTACGGCTGGAACGTCTTCAAGTTCACGCCCAACTACGACACACCGGCGAGCTCGACGTTCACGGGCCCAACCGACGTCTCACAAACCACCTACACGGTGGCCGCGAACACGGTCCCCCAACCGGCACCGGGCAACGTCATCGACACGCTCGCAGACCGCGCGATGATGCAGGCGCAGTATCGGAACATCGACGGCGTAGAGTCGCTGTGGGTCAACCACACCACCGGCACCGTCTCCGCGACGACTCCCACCGGTGTTCAGTGGGCGCAGATCAACGTCACGGGCGGGGTCATCCAAACCACCCCGGTGCAGCAGCAGATCTTCAACAACGGGGCCGATGGGCACAACCGATTCATGGGTGCTCTGGCCGTGGATCGCGCGGGCAACATGGCGCTCGGCTACAGCGTTGCGAGCGCAAGCGTCGCGCCCGATATTCGCTATGCCGGACGCCTCGCCGGGGACACGCTCAACCAGCTCCCGCAGAGTGAGGTCACGATGCTTCCCGGGGTCTCGCGCAGCGTGCAGACCGGAACCTGCGGGGGGACCTGCAGCCGCTGGGGCGACTACAGCGCGATGACCGTCGATCCCTTCGACGACTGCACGTTCTGGTACACCAACATGTACATGGCCACCCAGGGTCTCAACTGGGTGACGCGCATCGGATCGTTCTCGTTCCCGAGCTGCATCCCATTCGGCATCTTCAACGACAACTTCGAGGGCGGCACGCTCGCCGAGTGGACGACGCACGTGCCCTGAAGTGCCCCGCTGGGAGCGCCCCGGAGCGGCAGGAGCCCGTCGCGCCGGATCGGCTGCGCCGGCCTTACGTTTCGGGCACCTCGTACACCGGCGTGTCCTTCGCAGTCGCCCTCCTGCGCGCCAGCGCGCGCGCGGCTCTCGCGTCGACTACAGGGTCGTCGTCGCGGGTGAGCTCCGACAAAACCTCGCTCGAGGTGGCGTGGGCGGAGTTGCCGAGGGCGACGGCAGCGTTTCGGCGCAAGCCCGCGCGCTTGGTGCGCTTCACGGGGCTTCCGGTGAAGCGCGCCGCAAAGCCCGCCTCGTCGAGCGCCACCAGCTCCGCGAGATCAGGGGCCAAGTTGCCCGGGCGCGGCGCCACCTCGCGCGCCTCGCTCGGCGGTGAGCGCCGATTCCACGGACACACGTCCTGGCAGAGATCGCAGCCGAAGACGTGGGTGCCGAGCCCAGGCTCGAGCGCGGCATCGATTTCACCACGGTGCTCGATGGTGAGGTACGAGATGCAGCGGCGCGCGTCGAGGACGTACGGCTCCGGGAACGCGTTCGTCGGGCATGCATCGAGGCACGCGCGGCAGGTGCCGCAGCGGTCGACGCCGGGTTCGTCGGGAGCGAGCTCGACGGCGAGCAGAATCACTCCCAAGAACACGAAGCTACCCACGCTCGGCGAGATGAGACACGCGTTCTTGCCGATCCAGCCGAGCCCTGCTCGCTCCGCGAGCGGTTTTTCCATCACCGGCCCGGCATCCACGTAGACCTTGGCCGCGGCCGCGCCACCCGTCTGCTCGTCGATCCAGCGCGCGAGCTTCCGCAAACGGCGCATGAGCCAGTTGTGGTAGTCGTCGCCCCACGCGTAGCGCGAGATCCAGCCCGTTGCATCGGCGTGCGCGCGATCGAGGGTGCGGGGGGCCACGCTGTCGTAACCCACGGCGACCACGAGCGCGGTACGCGCCGCCGGCAGCGAGCGCCGCGGATCGGAACGCCGCGTAGCATCGCGCGCCAGCCACTCCATCGAACCGTGGTAGCCGCGCGCCAGCCACTCGGCGAAGCGCTCCCGCTCGCGCCCCGGCGCGAGCGAGCAGACGCCGACGTGCCCGATTCCCAGCCGGCGGGTCTCGACGCGAATCGACTGAGCGAGCTGCGCGGGATCGAACGCGGGGCTCACGTCATTCCCGCGGCAACGTCGGCAAACCGTCGGTGATCCGGTAGTAGTCGCCGGCGTGCTTCACGAAGATGTGGGCGACGGTTTCGAGTCCCGTGGGCGCATCGAGCGTGCCCGCGGCGATGCCGAACTCGGCGCCGGAGAGCGAATCCCAAAACAGGCTTGAGCCGCACTCCGCGCAGAATGCACGGCGCGCGCGCGCCGACGACTGAAACCACTTCAGGCCACGCTGCTCGGTCAGCGCGAGCGCTTCGCGCGCCACCTCGCTGTACGCACCCACGTGGCCGTGCCAGCGCCGGCACTGGCCGCAGTGGCAGTTCACGACGTTGCGAAGCGGCGCCCGCACGCGGTAGCGCACCGCTCCGCACAGGCATCCTCCGGTGGCCTCGGTCATGACGCGTTCTCCTCTCCTGGCACGCGATGCGGCGGGTGTAGAGTGCCACGCGTGACGTCGCCGCGCATCGGCCCCGCCCTGCTCGCGACGACCGCGATCGTGCTCGCCGCTGCGCTCGGTTGTGGCGGCACGAACGACGGCACAGACCCGCACGCCGCGCGCGAGGCATTGCTCGTCATCGCGCCCCATCCCGACGACGAGTCGATCCTCGGTGCAGCAACCATTCATCACTTCGCCTCGGACCCGGCGCGCTACGTCCGCGCCATCTACGTCTCGGCAGGCGAGAGGAGCTCGGTCGCCGGCGACTGCAACGGCATCCCCGCCGCCGAAAAGACCGAGCGCATCGTCGCACTGCGCGAGGACGAGACCCGCGGCGCGTGGCAGGTGCTGGCGCCTGGACGCGAGATCCCGATCCACTTCGAGCGTGGGCCCGACCAAGGTCTGGTCAGCGGGTCCCGGCTCGTTGACGGCCTTCGCCAAGACACGCTCACCGCCGCGGGCGAAGCCGCCGTCGAGGGCGTGGTTACCGCAGCGATGGATCTCCCCACGACCGTCCACCGGGTATGGATCGTCACCACCTCTCGATTCGACGGCCATCCCGACCACCGCACCGCGTACCATGCCGCCACGCTCGCCGCTCGCCGCCTGCGCGAGGAGCGCGCCGCCACCGTGCATCTGTGGAGCGCCATCGTCCACGACGAGCTCTTCCTGACGTGGATTCCGGCCTGCTGCGGCGGCGATTTCTTCTGGCCGAACGACGGTCCCACCGTCGAGTACGAAGCGCTCCTGGACGTGCCCTCGCGTCCGCGCCCGCCGCGCTGGGACCGAATCGAGGACGCCAGCCAGCCGCCCAGCATCCGCAGCGATTCCCTCCACCGGCACGCGAGCCAGGTCGTCGGCAACCCCGATCTCTGCATGCCCGTGTACATCCCGAGCTTCTACGCCCGCTGGATGGAGAAGATCGAAGAGCCGTTCTTCGAGGAGGACGAGTGAGCCCGCACGGCTGCGATGGGGCGGGCCCCTCCAAATTGCCGCCGCGGTGGCATTAGAATGCGCGCGCCCGACGCCAAGAAACTCTGCTTCGTCGGGGCCATCCTTGTTCCGGCGATCCTTCCTCTGCGCGGCGCTGCTCGTCGCGGCCACCACCGGCCTGAGTGCCAGGCCGGCCGGTGCCGTCGAGGCTCCGCCACAGGCGGAGGCCGACGGGCGTGCGGTCTTCGAGACCTTCACGCGCATCGTTCGCACCGTCGAACCGGCGATCGTCGGCATCCGCCCCCGAGCGGGCCTGGCTGCCGACCTCGCCGCGCCGTTCGACCGCATCGGCGACAGCAAAGGCGCCGGCGAGACCGCCTGGAACGTGCTACGCACCACCGTCGCGGTTCCCGTGGCCTTCGCTCGCTCGGTGCTGGGAGCGGCACTGGACACGTTCAGTCGCACCCCGCGCCCCGAGAACCTAGCTTCGGGCTTCGTCATCGGTGATCGAGGGCGCGTGCTGACGACGCTGCACACGCTACACGGCGTGGAGGCCGTGGAAGCCGTGCTCACCAACGGCCGCGTGGCGCCGCTCGAGATGCTCGGCGCCGATCCGGTCACGGATGTGGCGCTCCTGGCGCTGCCCCGCGACGTCGCCCGCGACAAGCAGCTCGTGCCCGTGGCGCTCGGCGACTCGGACGGCGTCGCCGACGGCCAATGGCTGATGGTGGTGGGCTGCCCGGTGGAAGATCAGCGCACCGCGAGCGTGGGCCTGGTGACGGGGCTCTCGAAAGACCTCGGCATCGGACCTTTCGACGAATACATCCAAATCGACTCGGCGATCCGTCCCGGATCGAACGGCGGGGCGGTCTTCGACGAGCGAGGCAAGGTGGTGGGAATCGCGTCCACTCCGGCGATCGATCCCAGCCTGCGCCGGCGCAACGCCGGCTACGCGATTCCGATCGACGCCGTGAAATCGACGCTAGCGTCGCTGGAAGAGGGGCGCACGCCCTCACGCGGCTCGCTCGGAGTGCGGATGATTCGCGTGAGCAGCGATCGGCGCGCCGAATTCGGCGTCACCGCACAGTCGGGCGCGCTCATCACCGGCGTGGACGTGGCCGGCCCGGGCGCGGTTGCAGGAATGATGATGGGCGACGTCATCGTCGGCATCGGCGGGCGCGGTGTGTATCGCCCCCGCGACGTGATGTTGGCCTTGCGCGATCTGCCCGCCGGACAGCCCACCAAGGTGGCAGTCGACCGCAAGGGCAAGATCCTGCTCCTCGAGGTGGTGCCAGCGGCGGACAGCGCGAACGCGAGCCCATGAAAACGAGCCCGATGAAGACCCAGCGCCGATTCACCCTCGCCACCTATCGCACCGACACCGGTGTCCGCAGCGCGCTGCACCGCGAGGCCGCGGCCATCGTGATGGTGGGCGTGGCGATCTTCCTCGGCCTCGCGCTGGTCACCTTCGAGAAGCACGACCCGATCTTGTTCGAGACCACGGTGCCCGCGCACGGCCCGATCCACAATCTCACAGGCCGCGGGGGTGCCACGCTGGCGCTCGCATTGCGTTGGGCCTTCGGCCACGTGAGCTACGTGGTTCCGGCGACGATCCTCGCGGCAGGTGTGCTGCTCATGATCGGCCGCTCGGTACCGCGGCCGGGACGCCGCCTCGCGGCGCTGCCACCGCTCCTCGTTGGGCTCACCGGCATCTTCGATCGGGCCGCGGCGGGCCACGGCGGAATCCTCGCCGGTGGCGGCAGGCTCGGGCGAATCGTAGGGGCAGGCCTCGAGGTCATCTTCAACCCCATCGGCACGTACCTCCTCCTCGGCACGCTGGCGTTGGTGTCGTTCGTGGTGCTCACACGGGTTTCGCTCAAATCCCTCGGCATCAAGACCGCCGTGGCCGGCAGGAGCGTGGGTAACGCGATCGGGCGGCAGGTCGTGGAGGTTCGCGATCGCGTGGCGCGTGCTCGCGAAGAGAGCGAGGAAGCGCCCGCTACGGCCGCGCGCTCCGCCAGCGAGACCGTGGCCGAGCTGCGGAACACGGCGTCCACGATCGAATACGCGCTGGGGGGCCCAGCGCTCGATTTCCTGCGCGAGCGCGAGGGTGGACTCTTCGACGATCTCGGTGCCGGCGCAAGCAGCGGAAACGGACGAGCCGCGCGCTCCGGCAACGAAGACGAGGCGTCGGCACCCAAGAAGCGAAAACGCGCCACCAAGCGCAGCACGGCGTCGATCGAGTCGCCCTCCGAGCCAGCGATGCGCGCCGAGGACGCCGACGGATTGGGCTCGATCGATGCGATCGACGGTCTCGACGACGACACCTCACCCGAGATCCCCGAGCCGGAAGCCACGCCACTTCCCGAGCGGCTACCCCCCGCCGCCGCGCGAGCGACGCCGGCCGCCTCCACCCCAGCGCCACGGGCATCGACGGCGCGCATCACGTTACCGCCCTCGCCGCCGCCTCTCCCGCCCGAAGAGCCCGACGCGGAGCTGGAGCCGATCGACGAAGCGCCTGCCGCGGGAGCGACGGGTCTCCAAGACGCGGAGCCATCCACCGAGCCCGGCCCGCCCCCCGAGATCCGCGCCGAGACCCCGCCGCCCGAGATCACCGCGCAGGGCCACGAAGGTCCGTCGGTGGGCGCCTCGGCCGCCAAACCGGTGCAGCAGAAGCTACCGCTCATCGGCCCGGCCAAAGCCTGGAAGCTCCCGCAGCTCTCACTGCTCGACGTCCACGAGAAGCGCTCGGCCACCGAGTTCGACCGCGACTTGCTCCTCGCCAACGCCGAGCTGCTGGAAAAGCGCCTCGCCGAATACGGCGTGACCGGCAAGGTGAAGGCGGTGCTGCCGGGACCGGTCATCACCCGCTACGAGCTCGAGCCCGCGCCCGGCGTCAAGGTGAGCCGCATCCTGGCGCTGGCCGACGACCTCTCGCTGGCGATGAAGGCCACCAGCATCCGCATCCTGGCGCCGGTCCCCGGCAAGGCGGTGGTGGGGATCGAGATCCCCAACGCCGAGCCCGAGACGGTGTTCATGCGCGACATCCTGATCTCGG
>CAYVDO010000129.1:7938-18132 GCA_964450125.1 uncultured bacterium | reverse complement strand
CGCCCGAGCACCCCCAGCACGCGACCGGCGAGCAGTCGTCGAAACGCGGGGTAAGCCAGCGGATCGGCATGGGAATCGTCGTCTGGAATCATGCGTTGCTCGTGGCGCGCCGGGGCGCGGCGAGTCGCCCGCGCCGCGACCGTCATCTTCGCCTACAATCGCCGCCTGGATGAACACCGTCGTGGAGCCACCGGCGAGCGCACCCATCGCCATCTGCCCGAGCTGCCAGGCGGCCGTAGCGGCGCCAGCATCGCGTTGCGCCTCCTGCGGCGAATGGCTGACCGACCCCGAGAAGCTGATCGAGCCGCGCGCCGACGACGTGCTCGGTGAGCGCTACCGGTTGCTGGCGCTCGTGGGCGTGGGCGGCATGGCGCGGGTCTGGCGAGCCCTCGACCTCGCCAAGGACCGCGAGGTGGCGCTCAAGATCCTGGGTGTGGAGCTCGTGGGCGATCTCGTCGCCGAACGACGCTTCTTGAACGAGGGCAAGACGGCCTGCGAGATCCGTCACCCCAACGTGGTCGAAGCCTTCGATTACGGCCTGTTCCCGAACGGCATGCCGTTCATCGCCATGGAGCTGCTCGACGGCAAGTTGCTATCGGAGCTGATGCGCCAGGTGGGTGCGCTCTCCGCCGAGCGCGTGGTGCGGCTCATGCTGCAGGTCGCAAGCGCCGTGGGCGAGGCTCATCGCCGCGGCCTCGTGCACCGCGATCTCAAGCCCGAGAACATCTTCGTCGTGGCACCGCAGGACGAGTCGCGCGAGCGCGCCGTGCTCCTCGACTTCGGCATCGCCATCCACGCCGAGAGCGGGGAGGCGGTCGAGAGCAAGGACGGGCTCGGCACCGTCGAGTACGCGGCGCCCGAACAATCGAGCGGCGAACCGCTCAGCACCCGCGCCGACGTCTATTCGTTGGGCGTGGTGATGTATCAGCTTCTCACCGGCGCGCTGCCGGGTCAGGACACGTCGAGCCCCAGTGCCACCGCAACCGTGCGACGCACCGCTCGCATCATGCCGCCCGACGGCGGCGGCCGCTCCTCGCCGGTGTTGCGCGGCGCGCTGCAAAAGGTGGTCGTGCAGGCGCTCTCGGCCGACCCCCGCCAACGACAAGTCGATGCCCGCCACCTGTTCCGCGACCTGGAGCGCGTGGCGCTTCATCTGCCCCGCGAAGCGCGTGCAGGGCTCAGTTGGCGCACCGTGATCGCCACGTGGTGGTGGCTCCCGGTGCTGCTCGTGGTCGTGGCCATCATCACGTCGCTCTTGTGGTTCAGCGCGCGTTGACTCTCGCCGAGCCGCGCCCGCGCAAGACACGGCGACGTCTGGTCGGCGTGGCGTTGGGGCTGGCGATCGCGCTTGCGGCGGCAGAGTCGATCCTCGACTCTGCGCGCGGCGTCGCTCCGCCACCCGGAAGCAGCGATTCGTCGGTGGTAGCGCTCGGGCCGACGGTCTACGTGATCGGCGACTTCGGCTACCCCGTTTCCGCGCTCGCACGCGTGGGAGGCGCCATCCGTGCACACGCCGCCACCCGCGACACGCCGGGTGTGGTGCTCGAGATGGGCGACAACGTGTACCCGAGCGGGCTGCCCGCCGATCCTGTGGCCGCCGCCCGCGAGCTCGCCACGCTGCTCGATCTCCTCGACGTGCGTGCGCCCGCTGCACTGGGCGGCCAGCCGCTTCCTCTGGTCGTCGTACCCGGCAATCACGATCACGACGCCGGCATGACGCAGACGTGGGAAACCGCCCCCGAAGCACGAGGCGCCATCGAGAACGAGATGCTGCCCGCCTTCGAGCGGCCCGAATGGCATTACGCACCCGCCCACCTCGAGCCGCCCGGGGATGGCGATTGCCCGCTCGTCACGGCGCTCGATCGCGACACGATCCGCGCCATCCGCGGCGCGGCCGAACCCGGGACCGCGGGCATCGAGGCCTGGGCTTGCCTGACCCGACCCGAGCGCACGGCGCCCGCACCGCCCGGGCTCGCGCTGATCGCCGTCGACAGCCAAGTGCTCATCGGGCTCGAGCACCACGGTGAACGACGCGCTGCCGACGTGCAATGGAGCACCCTCGAGGCCCTGCTGCGCGAGGCACGCGACGAGTCGCTGGTGCCCATCGTCCTGGCCCATCACCCGCTCGAGAGCTACGGTCGGCACCGGCCGCTCCAAGCGGGACGATTTGCATTCGGCCCGGGTTGGCCGGATTTCACGCAGCCCTCCGACTACGCGTTGGCGATTCCCGGCGTGGCCCAGCTCACGGTTCTCGGCTGGTACGCATCGGGCTGGCTACACGAACAGGACGTTCAGGCCCCCGGTTACGCTGCCTATCGCCATCGCATGGCCGAGGTCTTGACGCGTAACGACGTGGCAATCTTCGTGGCCGGGCACGATCATTCGTTGTCGCTCATGGATCTCGGGAAAAGCCGAGACCTGGGGGCGATCGTCGGTGCGCCTGGCCGCGTGTATCAGCTCGTGTCGGGCGCTACGGCCAATCTCGATCCGCTCAACTCGGGCGCAGCGCTCGTCTACCGCCGCGCCGCCCGCGGCCACGCGCGGTTGGCACTGGGCCGCGACGCAGCGAGCGGCACCCACCGCATCGCGGTCGAGATCGAGCCGCTCGACGAGGCACCCTTTCGCTTCGCGATCCCCGCGCGGTGAGCGGCATGCGGCAGCACGTCCGAGCGATCGCGCGGTGCCTGGCGCTGGCGGCGAATTCGCTGGCCGTGATCGCCACGACCTCCGCCTACGCCAAACCCGGGATCGCGCTGGCACCGTTGGTCGACGGGCTCGCCGACGTGACGGCGATCACCCACGCAGGCGACACCCGGATCTTCCTTGCGCTTCAGGAAGGCCGCGTTCTGACCTGGAACGGCACGAAGATCCTGTCGTCGCCTTTCCTGGACATTCGCACCAAGGTCAAGAACTCGGGCGAGCAAGGTTTGCTGGGGATCGCATTCCATCCCGACTACGCCACCAATCGCTACTACTTCGTGAACTACACCCGCGAGCCCGACGGCGCGACCGTGATCGAGCGCTACCAGGCTTCGGCGACCAAACCGAACCAGACGCCAATCGGCTCGGCGCGCACGCTGCTGGTCGTTCCCCAGCCCGCCGCGAACCACAACGGCGGGAGCCTCGCGTTCGGCCCCGACGGTTACCTCTACGTGGGCATGGGTGACGGCGGGGGTGCGGGAGATCCGAGCTGCTACGCGCAGCGCGACGACACCTTGCTCGGCAAGCTGTTGCGCCTCGACGTGGATCAGAACGTCGATCAGGCGCCGCACTACGGCATACCGCCCACCAACCCATTCGTGGGCGGCGGCGATCCGCCTGACGAAGTGTGGGCGAAGGGTTTCCGCAATCCGTGGAGACTCAGCTTCGATCGTCTCACGGGCGACCTCTACGTCGGCGACGTCGGGCAGGGAAGTCGCGAGGAAGTGGACCTCGAGGTCGCGGGAGGTCGAGGCGGGCGCAACTACGGATGGAAGGCCGAGGAAGGTCTCGCGTGCTACGTCGACCTGGCCGGCTGTCCCGCCGGTACCCCGCCCTGCGGCAGCAGCGCCTACACCGATCCGATTTTCGACTACGGGCACGACCAGGGTTGCTCGATCACCGGCGGATTCGTCTATCGCGGGACGGCGATCCCCGCGCTCGTCAACACGTACCTCTTCAGTGACTATTGCGGTGGACCCATCTGGGGCGCCGTGCGCCGGCCGGGGGGCACGTGGCAGATCGACACACTGCTACCCGCAGCGGGCCGCGCCGTGGCCACGTTCGGCGAGGACCGTGACGGCGAGGTCTACGTCGCCGATCACCAGAGCCCGTCCGGCACCGTGTACCGGATCGTCGCCTCGTGCTCCGCAGCCGATGGCGATGGCGACGGGCACGCGGACGACTGCGACACCTGCCCGACCGAAGCCAACACCGATCAAGCCGACGCCGATCACGACGGCTTCGGCGACCTCTGTGACAACTGTCCGAACCTCTTGAACCCCGGCCAGGACGACACGGACGGGGACGGCGTGGGCAACGGCTGCGATACGTCGGATTGCGCGGGCCTGACCGTCGCTGCTCGCGGCGGTGCGGCGGCGCTCGGCGCACTCTTGCCGTGGTTCGTGGGCATCGCTAGCGCGATCCGGCTCGCCGCCCGCGGGCGCCAACTCACCCGTCGTCGGGACCAGCACCGAAAGAGCTCTTCCGCTTCCTGAAGATCTGGCTGACGGCGCACATCGCGGGCATCGATCGGCAATACGCCGATCACGCCAAGGCGGCCCCCAAGGCTGCGTGAGGGCAGTGGCTTCCGGAGCGCTGTGGTAACGCGGCGGTCCGAGCGCGCGGCAGCGGGGCGCGCGCGGGCCCGGATTCAGGAACCGAGGGAGTGCAGCGCGGCTCGCGCCGCCTTGCGCAAGCGCGGGTCCGGATCGCGGGCGATGCGCTCCAGCGCCCCGCGAACACGGTCACGGGCGGCACCAGCATCGTCGCGACGCCCGATCCTGCCCAACGCTGCCGCAGCGGCACGGCGCACACCCGGGCGAGGATCGTGCTCGGCGAGCGGGAGCACCGCCGGAACCATCCGTTCTGGCACTTCGCGCGTGACGCTCGCCGCCGCCAGCGCGGCGAGCCTCACGTCCGAATCGGGATCCCCGAGTGCCGCCCGCACGGCTTCCGCCGACGACTCGGGAGGCGTGTCCCAATCCCGCAGGGAGTAGAGCGCCATTCGTCTGAGCGTCGCATTGGGCGCACGCGTCGCGACCACGAGAGCCTCGACCGTGGCGCTCGCTCCGCGTTCGCCGAGGAGCCCCAGTGCGTGATGCGCCGACCAGCGCACCTCGCTGCGCGCATCGCCGAGCGCCTCGACGAGAACCGGCACCAGCCGCGTGACGCGCGCGCCGAGGCGCGCCAGCGTGAACGCGGCGGTCCGTCGGATCAGGGGATCGCTGGCGTCGAGTCGATCGTTGAGCCGCGCCTCGATCCGCGGCTCGACCGCGGCGAAACGCACCAACTCGTCGGCGGCAGCGCGCTGAAGCTCGGGCGCCGGTGCTGCCAGGCAATCGACGAGCTGGTCCACCAGCTCTCGCGGCAACCGCTGATCGCTGGACCACGCTGCGACACGCGCCAACATCGCGCGCGGGTCGCGGACCGAGCCCGACTCCCAGCGGCTCGAGCGCACGGACGGCGGTTGCATGGGCTTCACGAAGCGAGCGCGAATCCGCGCTCGGCGATCGAGCTTGACGGAACGAGAATGACGAGGTCAATACCGCCAGCCATCGCTCCGCCCCCTCGGCGGCGCGCCGTGCTCTCGAGGTGCTCATGAGTGATCGCGCCGACTCACCCCGCAGCAGCTTTCCCGCCGAACCTCCCAGTACCGACACGATCCTGGGCAGCATGACTCCCGACCTCCTCGGCGGTCCCGAGAACACCCGCTGTTTCCTCGCACTGTTGCTCGGCGAGCGCTTCACGCAGCGACACCGCGGCGTCGACCCACACCGGCTCGAGCGCGCCGTGGCCGAAGACCAGAAGCTGCTGGCCGAGGCGCCCGGCGAGCTCGGGCACGCGCACGTGCGCGAACCGGGAATGGGCTCGATCTTTCCGGACTGCGCGGTCCTCTCCACCCACACTCGTGACGTGCCGTACCTGGTCGAGAGCCTGCGGCAGCTCCTCGACGAGCGCGACTTCGCACCGCGCCTCGTTCTCCATCCCATCTTCGGCGTGGAGCGCGACGAGAAGGGCCACGTGCGCGCACTGTGCCCCGCGAGCACCGAGCCCGACATCCGTCGCCACGAATCGCTGATCCACGTCGAGGTGGAAGGCCCCACCGCCGCTTCGCGGGGCGAGCTCGAACGCGCGGCGCTCGAGGTGCTGAGGGCTGCCCACGCGGTCGCAGACGACCACGAAGCGATCCGCCGGCGCCTGGTGGGCCTGGTCAGCGACGACATCCGCCGCCCCGAGGCCGCTCCGCCGCACGGCCCCGACGTGCTGCCCGTCGAATCGGTGGTCGACTTCCTTCGCTGGCTGCTCGACGGCAACTTCGTGTTCCTCGGCGCGCGGACCTACGAGGTGGCGGACCTGCGAGGCACGAGGTGCCTGATGGCGCGTCGCGCCAGCGGACTCGGGCTGCTGGCGAACGACGCCTCCAGTGCGTTCGCAGAGCCCCGCGCGATCGACGGCCTCGACCCGGAGGTGCGCGCCCGCGTGCTTCTCGAGCGCCGCTTGGTTCTCGACAAGACCAACCGCTCGAGCCCCATCCACCGACGCGTGCCGATGGACGTGGTGAGCTTGCGCTTCTTCGAATCGGGACGATTCGCGCGCGAGGAACGCTTCGTGGGGCTCTACACGCGCAAAGCACTCCTCGAGCAGCCCGCCGCGATCCCGATCCTCGCCACCAAGCGCCGCCGCATGCTCGACCGCGCCGGCATCGTGGAGGGCTCGTTCGACGAACGCGAGCTGACCGCGCTCTTCGACGCGCTGCCGAAGGAAGAGCTCTTCCTGAACGACCCCGATGCGATCGCGAGCGGCATCCGCACGCTCCTCGATGCGTACGCCGAGGACACCCTCAAGCTGGTGCTTAGGCCCACCTTCAGTGGCCGCCTGCTGGCGATCGGCATCGCCCTGCCCGACCGCTACTTCAGCGCCGACGGTTTGGACCAGGTGGTGGCACACCTGGAGCAGCGGCTCGGCGCACGGGTGCTGGAGCGCCGCGAGATGCGCGGCGAGCCGGGATTCCGTCAGGTCTATCTCTACGCCGGGGCGCGGCCTGGCGCCGCCGCTCCCGATGCCGCGGCGCTCGAGGCCGAGGTGCTGGCGCTGGTGAAGTCGTGGCCGGAGCGGCTCACCGACGCGCTGCCGAGCGAGCTGGATCCGATCTGGGGACAGGCGTTTCCCGCGGCCTACCAGGATCTGGTGCCGGTCTCGCGCGCGCTCGCGGACGTGGCGCTGCTCGCGTCGCTCTGCGACGAGCGACCGTTCGCGATCGGCGCCGTTCATCCCGGCGATCCCGACGGGGGCGATCCCACGGCGACGCTGCTGCGCATCGCGTACCGTCAGCCGTTGACCTTGGGTCGCATGATGCCCGTGCTCCACAACCTGGCGCTCGAGGTGATCGACGAGGCGGCATTCCGCATCACGCCCGCCGGGCACGACCCTCTCCATCTTCACGTGTTTCGGGTGCGCGGACGCAAGGGTGAGCTGCTCGACCCGCAGGTCGTGGACGCGGCGGTGCTGGAAGGACTGGCGCGAGTGCTGGCCGGACTGAGCGAGAACGACCCGCTCAACGGGCTCACGACCGCGGCCGGGCTCTCGTGGCGCCAAGTGTGGATCGTGCGCGCGTACGTGCACCATGCCTTCCAGCTCGGGCTCTTTGCGTCGCGTGCCACGGCGGCGGCGAGCTTGGTGAGCCAAGCCTCGCTGGCGCGCAGCCTGGTGCGCTGGTTCGAGACCCGTTTCGATCCAAGCTCACCGGACGCCGAGCGTCGGGCAGCGGAAGCCGACATCGGCGCCGAGCTGACGCGGGCCATCGACGTGCTCGAAGACCCCACCGACTACAAGGTGTTCAAGGCGCTACGCGACCTGGTCGCCGCCACGGTGCGCACCAACCACTTCCGCGCTCCCGGCGAGCGCAGCCGGGCACTCGCCCTCAAGCTCGAGCCGGGCGGCCTCGTTGGCGTGCCGCGACCGGCTCCCGAGCACGAGATCTTCGTCCAGGCACCGGGAATGGAAGGCGTGCACCTGCGCGGCGGCGACGTGGCGCGCGGGGGCATCCGCTTCAGCGATCGGCCCGACGACTACCGTACCGAGATTCTCGGGCTCATGAAGACCCAGATGGTCAAGAACGCGATCATCGTTCCCGTGGGCGCCAAGGGCGGCTTCATCCTCACGACGCCACCGGCCGAACGCGCGGCACTGGCGGATGCGGCGCTCGAGGCTTACCGCACCTTCATCGGTGCCTTGCTCGACGTCACCGACGACCGCGAGGGCGAGAGCTTGGTCCCGCCCGCGAACGTGGTGCGTCTCGATGGAGACGACCCGTACCTGGTGGTGGCGGCGGACAAGGGCACAGCGGCCTATTCAGACGTGGCCAACGCCATCGCCATCGAGCGCGGGTTCTGGCTGGGCGACGCGTTCGCCTCCGGCGGCAGCCGCGGCTACGACCACAAGAAGCTCGGCATCACCGCGCGGGGTGCGTGGGAATGCGCGAAGACCTCGTTCTGGGAGCTCGACGTCGATCCGGAGCGCGAGCCGATCACCGTGGTGGGAATCGGCGACATGTCGGGCGACGTGTTCGGCAACGGGCTGTTGCGCAGCCGCACGATGAAGCTGATCGGCGCGTTCAATCACCGCCACGTCTTCCTGGATCCCGACCCCGATCCCGAACGCTCGTTCCGTGAGCGCGAGCGCTGCTTCCAGGCGGCCCTCGGCTGGGACGGCTACGACGTGAGCACGATTTCCCCCGGCGGCGGCGTCTTCGCTCGCCGGAGCCGCTCCATTCCCATTCCCGCGTCGCTACGCCCTTCACTCGGCACCGAGCGCGAGACCGCGTCCGGCGAAGAGCTGATCCGGTTGCTGCTCACGTCCAAGGTGGACCTGCTCACCAATGGCGGCATCGGCACCTACGTGAAGGCGTCCACGGAATCGAACGCCGACGTGGGCGACAAGGCCAACGACGCCGTGCGCGTTGACGCATCCCAACTGCGCTGCAAGGTGGTCGCCGAGGGAGGCAACCTGGGTTTCACACAGGCGGCACGCTGCGAGTACGCGGCGCTGGGCGGACGCATCCACACCGACGCCATCGACAACTCGGGCGGGGTCGACTGCTCCGACCACGAGGTGAACCTGAAGATCGCCCTCGCCACCGCCCGCTCCCGCGGGGAGCTCGACCTCGCCGCCGAGACACGGGCGCTCGCCGCGGCCACCGAAGAGGTCTGCGAACAGGTGCTGGAGGACAATCGACTACAGAGCCTGGTGCTCGCGTACGACCAGCGCCGTAGCCGAACGCTGTTCGACGTGTACCAGGACATGATCGGCCGCCTCGCGGCGACCGGCCATTTGGACGCGGAGCGCGAAGGCTTCGCCAAGCGCGAGCTCAAGAACCAGCGCGCCGAGGGGCACGGCTTCTTCAAGCCGCAGCTCGCCGTGCTTCTCGCCCACGAGAAGCGCCGCATCTGCGACGCGCTGGTGCGCGGCACGCTCATCGATGGGCCTGCGCTCGAGCCCTTCCTCTTCGGCTACTTCCCGCCGTCGATCGCCCGCTCGATCCCGGGCGCGGTGGCGGCGCACCCGCTGCGGCGCGAGATCGTCGCGACGGCGCTCTCGAATCGGGTCGTGAATCGCTCGGGCCTGACGCTGGTGAGCGAGCTCGAAGCGGCCAGCAGCTCGGACGTCGAGACGCTCGTGGGCGCCTGGTTCGTGGTCGTCTCCGTGCTCGGCGCCGAGCGCATCTTTGACGACATCACGGCGCTCGCCGCGACCTCGCCACGGGTCGACGCCACCATCGTGCTCGCGCTCGTCGAGCGCGTGAACCGCTGCATCGCGAGTGCGGTGGCGTGGAACGTGGCGCGCGGGCGTTGCGCGCTTCCCGCAGTCGAGGATCTCGCCGCGGCCGCGGCCCGAGCGGCGTCGCACGCAAGCGCGGTCGCGGCGCTGCGAACCCCCGACGAGCGCGAATCCCGCTCGCGGCAGGTCGCGGCCTGGTCCGCTTCCGGCATCCCCGCCTCGCTGGTGGAGGCGCTCACCACCCTCGACGATCTCGCTTCTTTCTTCGTGATCGAGGCGTTGACACACGATACCGGCGCGACGGCGCAACGGGCGCTGGACGCCCACGTCGCGGTGGACGCGGCGCTCAGGCTCGGCGACGTGCGGGCGTTCGTCGAGCGCGCGGCGACTGCAGATACGTGGGATCGACAGGCGGCGCGCAGCGTTCTCGATCGTGCAGAAGGTGCCCGCTTTCGCATCGCCGCACGGCTGCTCACCCGGACGCCGCCCGTCGGCGTCGAAAGCCTGGTGCGAGAGCCCACGCCCGCGGGGCGCTTCTACTGGGACACGGTGGAGCGGCTGCGTGCGATCGCGACACCGCGCAACCTCCATCCCGCGTTCCTGGCGGTACAAGCGCTCGACGAGCTCGGTGTGGAGTAGAGGATGTGGTTCCTGCTTTTCGGGGGGCTTTTCAAGCCCCCCGCCCAGCGCGGCAAAGCCGCGATGGGACCCACCCCC
>CAYVDO010000129.1:0-7838 GCA_964450125.1 uncultured bacterium | reverse complement strand
GGGGCTTTTCAAGCCCCCCGCCCAGCGCGGCAAAGCCGCGATGGGACCCACCCCCAAGGCGACTCGCTTCGCTCGCGGCTCGCCGTCCGGCTCGCGGAAGGAGCGCCGGTCGAGGCCCGCGATCGCGGCTGTTCCAGCCCCTCGACCGCCACGGCCAAGCCGCAGCGGGACCCACCCGAGTCACTCGGCTCACGCTCGTCGGCGCTACGGGCGGCGTGTAGACTGACGCGCCGCGTTGTAAGGCCGACGCACGCGCTCGGGGGACGCGACGAGCCGAGCCCAAGGGGGACGCGATGATCATCATCATGACGCCAGGCATCCAAGCAGCGAGCGCCGAGGTGGAAGAGGTCGTGCGCCAAGCGCGCAAACACACGGACATCCGCACCGACATCCACGAGGTCGTGGGCACGACGCGCAGCGTGACCGAGATCTACCTGATCGGCCCCACCGCTACTGTTCCTTCGGACGACTTCGCGGCGCTGCCGGGTGTGGAGCGTGTGATCCGCGTGTCCGACCGCTACAAGGTGATCGGCCGCCATCGCGGGCTCGTCGAAGTGATGGGGTTCGAGTACCGCGGCATCACGTTCAGCCAGGACTCGTTCCACGTCTTCCCGGGCCTATGCGCCGTGGACACCCGCGAGCACGTCGACCAGATGTTCGCGGCGCTGGCACGACACGGGATCCGCACCTCGCGGATGGGCGCTTACAAGCCTCGCACCAGCCCCTACGACTTCCAGGGGCACGGCAAGGACTGCTTGCCGTACGTGTTCGAGCTGGCGGGCAAGCACGGCGTGCAGGTGATCGCAATGGAGGTCACCACCGCTCGCCATCTCGACGAGGTGCGCGACGCGCTGCGCGCGAGCGGCGACGCCACCGGCGTGATGCTCCAGATCGGCACGCGCAACGCCCAGAATTTCGAGCTCCTGAAGGAAGTCGGCCAACAGCGCGAGCTGCCGGTGCTGGTGAAGCGAGGGATGGGCATCACGCTCGAGGAGTCGCTCAATGCTTGCGAGTACATCGCGAGCGAGGGCAATCGCTCCATCGCGTTCTGCCTGCGCGGGGTCAAGAGCCACCTCGGCGACCCGCACCGCAACTTGGTCGACTTCGCCCACGTGCCGGTGGTGAAGCGGCTGACGCGCATGCCGGTGTGCGTCGATCCGTCGCACTCGGTGGGCGCGCGGGTGGCGGCGGCCGACGGTCTGCTCGACATCTTCCACGCCACCGCGCAAGGTGTGATCGCCGGCGCCAACATGGTGCTCGTCGACTTCCATCCGGCGCCGGCGAAAGCACTCTGCGACGGCCCTCAGGCGCTCACCCTCGACGAGCTACCGGGCTTCCTCGAGGACGTGAGCATCGCCCGCGAGGCCTACGAGAAGCGCGTCGCGCGGCTGCGCGCCGTGGCCGCGCGCGCAGCATGAGCGCCAACCGTCGTCATCGAAAGGCGCGCTCGTGACCGCCCGCAAGCTCGCCGCTCCCCGCGCGCCGACAGCGGCAAAGAAACCGACGGCACACCGGCGTCGCGCTCCGGCCGCCTCGCCCCTCGCTCCTCCACGGGTGCTCCACTGGGAAGAGCTCACCAAGGAGGCATTCGACGCCCTCGACCGTGGCGAGGCGCTGGTGTTGGTGGCGGTTTCGCCCTTGGAGGTGCACGGCCCGCACCTGCCGCTCGGCACCGACGCGCTCGAAGCCGAGGGACTGATGCTGCGCGCAGCCGAGCTGCTCCCCGAGCGGCACCGCGCGCGCACGGTGCTCAAGCTGCCGATGGTGTACGTGGCGCCCGACGCCGTGCCGCAGCCCGGCTCGCTGCGGTTTTCGACCGGCACCACCGTGCGCGTGCTGACCGAGCTCGGCACGACGCTCGCACGCCAAGGCTTCCGGAACATCGTGGTGTCCAACTTCCACGGCTCTCCTCGTCACTTCGTGGCCTTGGAGGCGGCGTGCGAGAAGGTGAACCGCCGCCACCCGGGCACGCGGATGGTGAGCATCTTCTCGGTGCTGGTGGATCGGCTCACCGGCGGCTCGGCGCAACTCGAGCGCTTTTCCGAGGGATTCACGTGCTTCGCACCCGGCGACCTCGAAGGTGACGCCCACGCCGGTGTCATCGAGACCGGGATGATGCTGGCGCTTCACGGGCAGCACGTGAGCCCACGCTACGGCGAGCTCCGCCGCAAAACCGTCAAGGAATGGGCTGCGAAGAACGGTTACGACGTCGCCGCCCTCGGACACGACGCCCGCGCTGGCAAGGCGGGCCTGCGGGCGATGCTCGACGTTTGGAAACCCAACCTTCACTACTGGCTACACGAAACCTACGCGGGCAACCCGAGCCTCGCGAACGTCCAGAACGGCCGTGAGGTGCTGGACACGTTGGCGGCGAAGGGTGCGGAGGTGATGAGCGAGATCCTCGACGGCACGCTCGATCCCCTGCGCGCGCACTCGCCGCTCTGGCCCAAGCGCTTCTTGCTCCTGAACCCGTGGGTGAGCCGCGCAGTCGAGGCGTATTTTCGCTACCCGCATCCGATCGGATGACGGCGCGGCGAACGCCGCGTGCTTCAGCCCACAGCCGACGGCGAGGCGGTGGCCGCGAAGTCGAACGTGAGCTCGCCTGCGAGCCGGACCAGGGACGGCCCAACCGGAAGGAACATCGGCGGCACGGTGCCGCGAGAGTCGGAGAGCGTCACCGCGGCGACGGCCGCGTCGTACGCGAAGCTTCCGCGGAGCGCGACCGCGACCGCGACCTGCTGAGAAACGCCGAAGACGAACCCGCCATTCAAGTACACACCGAGCCCGCTACCTCGACCGGCGCGACCACTTCGACGACGCCGGTGAGCGGGTCGACCACGCCGTCGATCGGATTGCCGTCTGCCACGCGCCGGACCCGAACGTCGGTGCCGTCGATCGTGAGCTGCGGCCCGAGCTCGAAACGCACGTCGCTGCCGCGCAGATCGAGGTCCGTGATCTCGAGGAGGTTGGCGGTAGGCGTGGAGCGGAAGTCGATCGTGCTCTCGAGCTGCAGGTACGAGATGCTGGCCGCCGAAGCTCCGAGCACGGCGAGCTGAAGGTCGGCCTGGTTCTCCACACCCTCGAGCGGAACCGCGGTGCCCGTGACGGGCGTGCAGCCGAATCCTGCGAGCGAGCCGCACGCCGCGAGCTACGCGGCACCGATCCAGGCGCGCGCCGCGCACGCGGATCGAGCCCGACTCGGCTTGGGAGTGCGCCGGGATCGATCGAGTTCATGGTTTCCCCCGGTCGCCGTCGTGGATGACGTCGTAGCTAGCGCCAGAGCCGCGGCCTCCTCGGCGAGGACCCGCCCCACGCGGGGGGGGGCGAGTCAAGCGCCGCGAGCCGGTCGTCCCATCCACCCGTCGCGTACGCCAGCAGCGCGCCGGCCTCGCGTGCATGCTCGACCTGGGCTAGTTTCGACACATGGCGGGCGAACGAATCCTGGTGGCCGACGACATCGAAGTGAATCGGCTGCTGCTCCGGGAGACCCTCGAGGCCGAGGGCTACGTGGTCGAGGAGGCGAGCGACGGCAACGCCGCCATCGCGGCCGTGGGGCGGGAGCCTCCCGATCTACTGTTGCTCGACGCCGTCATGCCGGACTGCGACGGCTTCGCGGTGCTGAGCGCCGTCAAATCCGATCCCCGGACCCGCCTGGTGCCGATCATCATGATCACGGCACTCGCCGATCTCGACGACAAGCTTCGCGCCGTTTCGCTCGGCGTCGACGATTTCCTCACCAAGCCGTTCAACGGCGCCGAGCTGCGCACGCGGGTGCGCTCGCTGCTCTCCCTCAAGCGCTTCACCGACGAGCTCGAGCACGCCTCGCAGGTGCTGGAATCGCTCGCCATCGCCATCGAGCAGCGCGACGGCTACACCGGCCAGCATTGCCGGCGGGTGAGCCGCTACGCCCAGCGGGTGGGTCGCGAGCTCGGCCTCGACGCCGCGGCGCTCGAGGTGCTGCGGCTGGGCGGGGTTTTCCACGACATCGGCAAGATCACGGTCCCCGACGACATCCTGCGCAAGGAGGACTCGCTCGATCCGCAAGAGCGCTCGGCGATGGCGCTGCACGTCCATGCGGGTGCCGCGATCTGCGCGCCCATGCGTACCTTGCGCAAGGTGATCCCCGTGATCCGCCATCATCACGAGCGCCTCGACGGCAGCGGGTATCCGGACGGCCTGGTGGGCGCCGCGATACCGGTGGCGGTGCGCATCGTGTCGGTGGTCGACATCTTCGACGCGCTCTCGACGCGCCGGCCGTATCGCCACGCGCTGAGCCCGGATCTCGCCTTGGCGACGATTCGCGCCGAAGCCGCGAGCGGGTGGTGGGACACCGAGATCGTGGAAGCGTTCGCGCGGATACTGGCCCGCGACGGCATCGATCCCGAGCACGGCTGAGCCCGAGCCACGCGCAGAGAACACGTGCGCGGGCGCGGCACACGCGTCACCAGCGCAAGATCAACGTGCCCACCGCCAGCCCTGCGCCGGTACCGATCAACATCACGCGCTGCCCTCGGACCAGCCGTCCGGTTCGATCTGCGTGCGCGAGCGCCATGGGAAGCGACGCGGCCACGCAGTTGCCGTACTCGGCGATGATGTTGACGACCCGCTCCGGATCTGCCCCCAGGTGCTCGGCCATCGAATCGAGCGCGCGTCCCGACGCCTGGTGCGGAACCACCAGGTCGATTTCCTTCATCCCGGAGCACCCCGCACGCAGCAGCACTTCCCGGACCTGCGCCTCGAGCCGCGGGCGCGCCATCCGGTACACACCGGGGCCGTTCATCGTGAAGAGGTAGTCGGCGGGCGTGGTGTCGGGATCGAGGGGATGGCGATGGGTGCCCCCGCCCGGCAACTGCGTGAGCTCGGCACCAGCGGGATGGGTGGTGATCGCGATCGCCAGCATGGCACTCGCCTCGCCGGTGGGCGTCGCTTCGAGCACGGCCGCGGCTGCACCGTCACCCAGGAGCGAGGCGCTCTCGGGCTCGGCGATGTTTCGCGCGATGCTGCCGATCTCCGCCGACACGATGAGCACCCGGCGGTAGCCGCCGGAAGTCAGCAGCGTTCCCGCAGTCCAGAGCGCCGGCATGAACGACAAGCACGTGGCGTGCAGCGTGAACGTCGTGAGCCCTTCGAGCCCGAGCTCGCGTGCCACGAAGGTCGAAGTGTCCGGAATCATCTGACGGGGCGTGGTGGCCGCGTAGACGAGGAGATCGGGGGCGGGCCCGTCGCCCAGCGCTTCGCGCGCCGCTTTCGCGGCCATGCGCTCGATCGGCTCCTCGGCGATGTGACGACGCAGCACACCCGCACGGCGCGCGATCCACCCCTCGCTGCGTCCGATCCGACGCGCGAGCTCGGCGGCGGTCTCGACTCGCTCGGGTGCGTAGAACCCGGTGGAGACGATCTTGACGGGAAGCACGCGGCGGCCGCCGAGCGAGGCGCGAGGCACGAGCCGTGCGAGCTCGAGCGCCACGCCGCGCGAAATTCGGGTCAGTCTCCGAAGATGAGGTCGATCGGGTTCACGAGCAGACTGTAATAGAGGCGGACGCCGAGCTCGAAGCCGTTCACCGGACGGAAGTTCTGGCCGGCGATGAGCGTCTGCGTGACGTAGCCTCCCATGAGATCGAGCGGCACGCCGTAGCGCAGCAGCGAGAGCTGCCCCGAGAACTTGAAGTTGTGCTTGTAGAGCGCCTCGTTGTCCTCTTCCTGATCGCTGTCCCAGACCTTCGAGAGCGAGTCGTAGTCGGTGTCGAAGGCGCGCTGGTGGTTGTACGCGACCTGCACGCCGAAGAGCGACGGCAACGCCTTCTGGAACTCGGGATTGGTCTTCGTGAGCCAGGTCGGCTCGTCGGGCCCGCGCAGCACGTCGTAGCGCAACGTGGCGCCCGCACCGTAGATGTCGCCACGGGTGACCTTGTACTTGGGACCGATGTAGGGGGCGTAGTCGACGATGAGCGGGTTGTACTTGCCCACCGGGCTCGTGAAGGTGCGCGGCAGATAGTGCTCGTAGAAGAGATCGAAGCTCAGCGTGAAGCCGTCCAACGGGGAATCGGGCACGCGCCAGTCGCTCGTCACGTGCAGGCCGACGTCGCCGTTGGTGATGAAGTCGAAGCCCGACGATCCCACCGAGCCCAGCAACTCGGGGTTGGCCTGCGTCGCGGTGAACGTGTTGCCGAAGGCGAACGCCGTGATCTGGCTCCACGGCTGCCGGTACACGTTCACCAGCACTGCCAGCAGCACGTCACCCGGTGTGCCGTAAGCCGACCAGTTGGGCGGCTTGGGCTGGCCCAGGCTTCCCGCCCAATCCCAGAAATCGTCCTCGGTCATCTGCCGGTTGAACTCGGGGATGAAATCGCCAGCCTCCCAGCCGAGATTGAGATCGGTCTTCTGGGAGATCAGGAACGGCCACACCACGCCCACCGCGAACCAATCCGTCACGCCGATGGCGAGCGTGTTGATGGCGACTTCGGCCTCGTGGACTCCGGGCACCAGGATCTTCCCCTGGAACTCGCCGGTGGGCGCGTAGCGCTCCACCGGGTCGGCGAGATCCACCAGATTCCCGGATCCGTCGTAGCGGCCCTGGGTGGCAGTGCTCTGGTAGCGGGTCTCGAAGATCACGGCACCCTGAGGCGGCGTATCCGCGAGACCCGCTCGAGCGTGAGGTGGTGCAGCGAGCGCGAACGCGACGAACGGTGCGAGCGCGAGAGCGGCGGCCGCCGGTCGTCGCCGCGACCGTAGCAGGTGCGCGGCGCGGCTCAAGGGGCCGGCCTCGCGAAGAGCTCCGGGCCGAAGTGGTTGAACGGACCATCGGTCGCGGGAAGCCGGCCCATCGCCACCCACAGCTCGCGCGAATCGGGCGCGAATACCGCGTTGTGCATCGAGATCTGGCTATCGAAGAAGCCCGGGCGCTTCTCGAGCGCTTGTAGCCACTCGGCATCCACGGGACCACCGGCGGCACGCAGTGCCTCGCCGACTTTGGCGTGGATGCTCGCCGAGCTGAAGTAGGTCGTACCCCAGTTGCGCTGATCGGGAAGTGCCAAGGGGATGGGAATCGGCAGCGGCACGGCGGCCGGCCCATCGTCGAGGTTCTTCACGTAGTGGACGGCGTTACGCAGGTCGTCGGGCGTGACGCTTCCCAAAGGCCGACCGTCGGCGTCCAGATTGCCGGGATCGCTCGGATCGCTCGAGAACGACTGGAATCCGTGATCGGGCAAGTGGTTGATGTCCGAGTCCAGCTCGACCGCGCGCATGTCTGCGTGGGGGCCGTCGGCGAGAAAGATGTTCCAGCCCGTGACGGGGCGCTGGCGTTTCAAGATCGCCTCGGCTTGGTCCAGGTTCTCGGCGTCCTCCAGGATCTCCTTCAGCATCCACCCGCCGAGCGCACCCTGCGGATTCAGCCGATAGGGCTCGGAAGCGAAGATGTTCCCCACCACCGAGTCGTCGAAGGTCTCGGCGCGATTCAGCGCGGTGACGAGGCCGCGCTCGCTCATCCCCGACAACACCCAACCGATTCCGGCGTAGCCGACGCTCACGTAGGACGGACGCGGCGCACCGTCGTCAGCGACGGGATGGAAGACCACCAGCGTCGTGAAGTCGTGAAGCACGTTGATGTCGAGGAGCGCCATCGCCCGCGCGATCAGCATCGAGCCGTCGGTGGTCGCGGCGCCCTTGAGACCCAGGTTCCACGCCTGAATGCTCCCTGACGCCTCTTCGGGCTTCTCGTTACCGAAGTCCGAGAGCGCGCGATCCGCGGCCCCCACCACGAAGGTGAAGCGCTGCAACCGCGCCACGTTGGGATGAAGAGGCGGCGGCACCTCGATCTGATCGAGGTCGGCCAGCGGGAT
>CAYVDO010000128.1:0-18204 GCA_964450125.1 uncultured bacterium | reverse complement strand
CCGGTCACGGTACCCGCGTGAAGTGGCTGTTGCGACGAGGCCCGAGCCACAGCTCGCCGCCTTCGAGCACGAGCGGATCGGCGTACCAGCCGTCCCACGGCGGACCCGCGCTCAAGCCGCAGGTTGCGGGGCGGTCGTTGGTATCTTCGATCACGTGCATGTCGAGCACGTACTCGTGGAAGAGATTCGAGGTCACGCGCCATTCACCGCGTGCCGTGTGACCGCGATCGTCGCTCCAGCGCAGCACCCGCTCTGGATCGAACGAGAGCGTTTCGATCCAGCCGCAGCGGTTGGTGCCGCGCCACGCGCCCTGGATCGCGCCACGCTCGAACGTTGGAATCTCGACCAGCGCCAGCGACAGCAGCGACAGCGCGATCACCGCGCGCGCCGTGCGGACCGGTGCCTCGCGTCGAGAGCGCCGCGTACCGAGTCGCGCGACCAATGGCAGCGACGCCAAGGCCCCCACCGCTGCGGAGACCCAATTGAGGAACACATCGCTCGCGCCGTAGTAGCGATTCGGCAGCAAACCTTGTAGCACCTCGTCCCAGGTGCCGAGACCGATCGCCGCCGCTGCCCAGAGCATCCAACCCGCACCTCCGCGGTACTCGGTGCGGATCGCGAGTGCCAGCGCAAAGCCCAGCGCTCCGTAGATCAGGATGTGGAAGCGTTCGGCGGGAAGTTCCAGCGAGCGGCCGATGAGCAGCGCGACCACGAGGCTCACGAGCAACGAGGGCGCAGCATCGCGAAGCGTGACGCCAGCGCTGCGGTGGATTCGCCACGCGGCGTAAGCGAGCGCACCGACCATCCCGACTCCAACTAGACCGGGACCGATACCGAGCGCCCGCGCCCGCGGTGCGCCGATGCTCGCGGCGAGCGCGGTGCCGTAGACGGCAAAGACGATGGGCCACCACGGGCCGATGCGACCGGAGAGCCAGGGTCGCAGGCGGGCGAGCAGCGCGCCCACCTCGATCATGCGGCGGGCGTGAGCCGCGTGACGCCGCCCATCCATGGAACCAACGCCTCGGGCACCACCACGCTCCCATCGGCTTGCTGGTAGTTCTCGAGGACTGCCACCAGCGTGCGGCCGACGGCGAGCCCCGAGCCGTTGAGTGTGTGCACGAGACGCGGCTTGCCACCGGAATCACGACAGCGGATCTGCGCGCGACGGGCCTGGAAGTCGAGAAAGTTCGAACAGCTCGATATCTCTCGGTAGGTACCGGGGCCGGGAAGCCACACTTCCAGATCGTAGGTCTTGGCGGAAGCGAAACCGAGATCGCCGGTACAAAGCGACACGACTCGATACGGCAATTCGAGACGACGGAGCACGTCCTCGGCGTCGGCGGTCAGGCTCTCCAGCTCGGCGGCGGAATCCTCGGGCCTCGCGAACTTGACCAGCTCGACCTTGTTGAACTCGTGCTGGCGAATCAGCCCGCGCGTGTCCTTGCCGTAGCTTCCAGCCTCGCTGCGGAAGCACCGCGTCCACGCCACGTACTTGTACGGGAGTCGGCTCGCATCGAGGATCTCTTCGCGGTGCAGGTTGGTGACCGGCACCTCGGCGGTGGGGTTCAGGTAGTAGCGCGTGCCTTCGAGATGAAACAGGTCTTGCTCGAATTTCGGGAGCTGGCCGGTTCCGCGCAGCGAATCGTCGTTCACGAGGAAGGGCGGGAAGATCTCCAAGTAACCGTGCTCGCGCGCGTGCAGATCCATCATGAAGTTGATGAGCGCTCTCTCCAGCCGTGCCCCCATCCCCTTCACTACCGCGAAGCGTGCGCCGGCGATCTTGGTGGCACGAGCGAAATCGAGGATGTCGAGGGCTTCGCCCAGGTCCCAATGGTTCTTGGGCTCGAAATCGAAGGGGCGCGGTTCTCCCCACGTGCGCTCGATGCGGTTCTGCGTCTCGTCCCCGCCCACCGGCACCGATGGATCCGGGATGTTGGGCATCCGCATCGCGAGCGTCATGAGCTCGGCCTCGATCGTGGCGACATGCTGCTCTTCCTCGGCAACCGCAGCCGTCGAGAGCCTCGCCTCGGCCTTCCGCGATTCGATGCGCGCCGTCAGATCCGCGCGCGCCGCGTCGTCGAGGTCCTTGCGCGTCTTGAGGTCGCGGGCCAGAGAACCGATCTCGGCGTTGTCGCGATTGAGAGCAGCCTTCTTCTGCTCGACGGCCGCCACCACCGCACGGCGACGGCGTTCGATGTCCACCAGGACGCTCAGGTCGAGCGGATCGCGTCGGGCGGCGAGCGCCGCGCGAACCCGCTCGGGCTCGTCACGCAGGATCTTGGGATCGATCACGTTTCCCTCGGAAAAAGCAGTCGAAAACGAGCCGAAGCTCGTCCGGAGACGAGCGCGAGGCGCTTGTTTCGAGACTAGCTGACGTTGTCCCGGGAGGCTTTTCAAGCCCCCCGCCCCACGAAAGGCACGACGCTCGGAGCGCCGTACCCCCGAGGCGCCTCGCTGTTCTCACAGCGCGCCTCTGGCGCGTGCCACTCGTAGACCTCGGAGTCAGGCATCGCTCTTCGACGCGCACATCTCAGGGCAAGTCGTCGGAACGATCGATCGACGAGGACCGTCTTCGCTGCGTCGTGAAATCCTGGCGGGGCTCAGCGCGACGCACTCACCAACCATGACCACGCAACTCGATCCGACCCGCTGCTGGCGGGGACGCGGAGACCCCGCATCCGAATGCTTCACGACGAGCCATATCCATCGGAATCTCGTCCGTGAGGCGATCTCGCGGCATCCAAATCTCGGAACCCCGTGAGACCGATCCGATCCGACCACGGGCTCGCGAATCGCGCGGCGAGCTCGCCGATCAAGCGCCCTCGCGCGTCACGCCAGTGCGCGAGTGACTCGCCGAACGTGGCGGCCAGCCGCGCCGGGTCATAGGCGTTGTCCTGGCCGGGGTGCTCGCTGTAGTGGATCCCGGCCCGGTCGAGGCGGTCACGCAGGCGCGCGTGCAGATCGAGGGTGCCGGGGACGCCTCCCATCGACGGCAACTCGATGGTGCAGGACCGGTCGTAGCGCGTGAAGCCGAGCAGCGCGCGAGTGCGGCGAACCCAGCGGACCGCGACGAACCCCGGGTAACGAAAGCCCGACGCGGGCCGGTTGACCTCGCTCAGCATCAGATCCAGTGTCTGCGCCGCATCGTCGGTGGCGAGCGCGATCTCCATGCTGAACGGACGAAACCCACGCGGAGTCCGATCCGGGAAGATCGTACCGAGCCGGCCCCGTAGCCGTGCGGGCCGCGCGGCCCCCGCAATCAGACATCCCAAGATCGGCCCCACCGCTGGCGGGGCGACTCGCGCGAGCCACGCGAGGGCCGTCCCGATGGGTGGCAGCGGGCCGGGCACGCGGGCGGGGGCGGGAGCGGTGACGGCAGGTCGCTGGTACGCGACGGATATTCGCAGATGATCGAGTCGATGCGGGTTGATCACGAGGCTCAGGTGATAGGGGTGCTCGGAGCCGTGCGGCAGCGGAAACGCCGCCGGATCGACGCAGGTCACGGCGCGCGCGAGCCAAGGGCCGAACGGCGCGTGCACCCAGTGGTGCTCGAGATCGAAGGCTTCGACGACCTCGAGCACGATCGAGTAGAGGACTCCGAAGCAGCCGAGGCCCACCAACGCGGCGTCGAAGATGCGATCGTCGCGGACGAGCTCGAATCCGCGAGCTTCCGCCCACCCCGCGGCCACGACCGGCTGACTGGACCGCTCGAGCCACACCCGGCGGTCGTTCGACAGCACCAGACTCATCGCGCGCACGTAGTCGCCCGGCGGCGGATGGTCGATCGCCGATCCGTGCGATCCAGTCGCCACCGCGCCGCCGACGGTGAGACCACCGCGCCCGGTCATGCACGGGAGGGATCGACCCTCCGCTTCGAGCCGCGCGTTGAGATGGGAGAACGCGATGCCCGACTGAACGTGCACCAGATCGCGCGGGCGCCACGGGGAGTGGAGCTCGGCCGGTGCGAAGTCCGCGAGCACCGAGCGCAGCCCGGTCATGTCGATCATGAGCTCCGGCTCGAGCATCGCCGGAGAGAACGACCATGCGCTGCCGAAGGCGCGAACCCGTGCGCCTTCCCGCTCGGCGAGCGCAAGCGCGTCGTGCAAACCCTCGAGGCCGTCCCCGAACGCGATCGGCAACCGCTGAGTCCCGTCGCCGACATCGACGAGCCGCGCGATCGTCGATTCCGGCAGATTGCGCGCGAAATTGTTCCAGCGGACGTCCCTGCGCACGCGCAGGCCGCTCGCGTGAATCGCCGAAGTGCTCACGATCGACGGTGACGCCGCAAGCCCTGAAGTGAGCGCGACGCGCTTATTTCAGGGCTCGCTGATGTTTCCTCGGGGTCTGTTCCTGACCCCCGACCCACCCAAAGCGCGGTGCTCAAAGGGCCCCTCCCCCAAGTCGCCTCGCTGCGCTCGCGGCGCGCCTCAAGGCACGTGCCAGTCCTCGCACGGATGAACCAGGTTCGATTCTCGATGCGCCTGTTTCAGGGCTAGCCGCGTCCGAGGGCTCAGAGCCGCCGAGTCTACGCGCCCCTTCTCGATCCGGCGCGGGGAGGCCCGGAGGCTCACCAGCCCCTCGGCGGGCCGGTGCGCGACCGTGAAGGTCACGCTCACGCACGCAACGTCGTGAGCAGGCGCTGGGTGAGGTACTCGGCCACCGTGATGATCGGCGCCATCGTGTGGCTCGAGCTCGACGTCGGGAATCCCGACGAGTCGAAGACGTAGATGCCGCGGGTGCCGTGGACGAGCCCGCTCGGATCGGCGCCTCCGTCACGCGGCGACGGCGCGAAACGCACGGTGCCTTGCTGGTGGGCGCTGAGCCACGGCAGCCGCACGGGCTCGAACCGGATGCGGTCCACCTCGCCCAGATCCCGCTCGCTCCGAAGCACCACGGGCGGGGCACCCGGCGCCACCACCTCGGCGGCGCCCGCAGCCAGATAGATTCGCGCCGAGGCGCGGATCGCCGCGCGCGCACGCTCGATCAGCTCGGGTGAGAGTGTGTAGTCGATGCGCAAACGGCCCGACTTCTCGACGCGCACGTGACCAGTCGGCTCGTCGGGAAAGAGCTGGAGCGCCGACGCGAAGCGCGGGTAATCGCGCATGTCTTCCTTCCCGCGCATGCCCGTCCACGGCAGGATCGAGCCCACGATGCCAGGCGTTCCGGAGATCGATTCGATCCGAAAGCCCCACCAGCCGTGCTCGGCGTGCTCGTGGGCCTCGAACTCGGTCACCGCGTACGCCTGCGGAATGCCGCGAAACGCGATCACGTCGCGATCGAAGCGCGCCACCACCGGAAGCTGGGGCTGCAAGCTCAGGTGCCGGCCGACGTGCTCGTTTCCGAGGCCCGAACGCAAGAGCAGCGCCGCCGATTCGATGGCGTTGGCGGCAAGCACGAGGGTGCGCGCCTGCACGCGGAACCGCTCGCCGACGTGGTAGCCCTTGGCATCGAGGCATCCGACCTCGACGGTCTTGAGCTCGCTCGCCGCGTTCTCGACTCGAAGCGCCCGCGCCCGCGTCCAGAAGCTCGCACCCGCCGCCAGCGCCTGCGGTATCGCGACGAACCGCGGATTGCGCTTGGCGTTGATCGGACAACCGATGAGACACGTGCCCAGCCCCGCGCAACCGGCGCGGTTGTTGAGCATCACCTCGCCGCGCCAGCCGAGGGCCGCGGCGCCGTCGCGGAGCAAGCGGTTGTTCGCGTTCAACATCTCGGCGGCGATCGGGCTCGCCGCCAGGTCGGCGAGCGCGCGGGCGCGGTGTGGCGCCAACGCCTCCACGGTGAAATCCGTGAGACCGAATCGGCGCTCCCACGTCGTGAGCACGCCATCGGGAATCGGCACCACGTCGCACGTGTTGATCACACCGCCGCCGCCGAGGACGCGCCCCTGCATGACCGCGATCGAGAGGTCACTGGTGGCGCGCCCAGCGCGGTCCATGTAGAGCTGGTCGTACATGGCACCGTCGCGCTGAGTGAGGCGCGTCCCGGTGAAATCGCCGCCTTCCTCGAGCACGACGACCTCTCGCCCTGCTTCAGCGAGGGTGCGCGCGGCGGTGGCGCCCGCCGAGCCCGAGCCGATCACCAGCACGTCGAGCGGGACTGTGGATGGACGCGCATCGCGCGAGAGATCGAGGATCGCGCCGGCCATCGCTCAGGCCCCCGGGGGACGGACAGCAGCGTAGAAGGATGGCCCCGGATAGCCGATCCCGGGCCACACCGCCTCGCTGTCGTAGTAGACCAGCGCCAGGAACTTGCGGAACGCGAACGCGACCTGGCGGCGCAGCAGGCTCGGCCCGTCAGCCCACACGTTCTGGAAATGCGCGTGGGCGTCTGCAGACGCCAGACGCGTGAACGTCGCCATGCGCCGCTCGAAGAGAAGCGGCCCGAGCTCCAAGAGGAAGAGCGCCTTCGCGAGATCTGCCTGATTCCAGGGCGGCTCGTCGGCGAGAAATCCGTCGAATGCCCGCGCGAGATCCAAGTCGTCAGCGCCGACTGCTGGCGAGCCGCCGCGGGGAAAGAGCGCGCGTGCCAGCGCCGCGAGCGTCGCGTACTCGCGCGGGGTGAGCTGTCGTAGTCCCTCGACCTGCGGCGCAGGGCCACGCAGCGCTCGCCACGCGCCTGCCCCACCGGCGATCGCCACCCCGGCGCCCAACGCGACCCGCAGCCACCGGCGCCGCGAGAGCACCTCGAACCCGAACCGATCGCCTCGATCGCCCTCGCCCATCACGGCCCACTCTTACCACGGCCGTTCGGGCGATCCCCGACCCAAGTCACATCTCCGCCGGGGGCGGCGCAGCAGACGGCCGACGCACCCGGACCGTGCAGGTCATCGGCAACCCGATGGATCCCGAAGCCGATCCACCGCCGCGCTGCTTGGGCACGCGCCTCGCGTACGACCAGGTCGGCGACGGCATCGCCCAATAGGTAGAGATGGCGGGTCCGGGTGCGGAGTGCGCTACCCGCGACCCACGAACTCTTCGTCGAGGAAGGGCCGGTCCATGTCGGCGGTGTCGAGCAAGCCCACGGCGAGATCGATGGCGCGGTGGATCGTCGCGACGGACGCGCCGTCGTCCCACGAGCCATGCAACTCGCGCAACCCCATGCAACCGAGCCCGGGTGCCGAGTCCGTGAGCCCTTGCTTTCCCGACCGCCTGCGTCGCTCGGCGTTGCTCCGATCGTGGTGCGCCGGCTGTAGTGGCCGTGGCAGCGCCCGCACTTTTGAGACGAGCGCCGAACGGGATCGTCCGTCGGGCTTGTTGACACTCAGTGACGATTCGCGCGCGGGCCGTGACCGAACGGGGATCGTCGCGACCGCGCGCATACGCCGCTCGTCGTCCCGGGTCGACGAGCACGGCGCTTGCGGGCGCTTTCTCAGCTCGCGCGGGAGCAGCCCCAGCCAACCGAAATCACGCCTGTTTTGTGCGCCGCGTCAAGCGGCGAGCGCGTTCCACGGCGCGCGTTCACCGCGGGTTGTAGGTCTTACACCCGGTCGATCTCGGGCACACGAGCACGGCGATGGCGGTGGCCACGTATGGAATCGATCTTGCTCCGACCTCCGCCCATCTCCCAACACCCGTCCATCCGGTCTCGTGCCGCGTGGCGTTTCAAGCCCGGAGCTCAACATGCCCGCCCGCTCTTCGCTCGCGTGCCGCCCGCGCGCACGGTTTCACATCCTCTCGATCCTTGCGCTGGCTTCGATGCTCGCGTGCGATCCGCCGCCTGAAGTTCCACTCTTCGACCTCTCGCACGCAGGTCCGAATCTCGTTGGCGTGAAGACGATCGCGTTCGTGGACACCACCCGCAACCGAACTCTGATTTCCGAGATCTGGTACCCCGCGAGCGGTGGCGGCACTCCCGAGTATCAGGAAGGCTTGCCCGCGAACACGTTTCGCGATGCCGAGCCGCTCGGCGGCCGCTTTCCCTTGGTGCTCTTCTCGCACGCGCTCCAGAGCTATCGTCTCCAGTCGTATTTCCTGTGCGCGCGCCTCGCGAGTGAGGGCTTTCTGGTGGTGGCGCCGGACCATCCCGGAACCACCGAGGACACCTACGACCCGGCCAACCTGATCCCCGCCCTCACGTTGCAGCCGCAGGACCTATCGTTTCTTCTGGACACGCTGCCCCACGAACCATTCGTCGGTGTGCGCGCCGATTTCGGCCGCGTGGCGGCGATCGGTCACAGCCTCGGCGCTTATACGGTGCTCGCGGCGGCGGGCGGGCACGTGAAGAACGGTGTGGTGCGTGACCCGCGAATCGGCGTCGTCGTCGCGCTCGAAGCGCCGACGTTCAAGGAGCCGCTCGGCGCGCTGCCGCCCACGCTGATGACCTCCGGAACCAAGGACACGGTCACACCACCGCAGAACCAGGCCGCGAACTACGCCGATGCGGCGTCACCCAAGATGCACCTCACGTTCGTGGGTGGCAGCCATCTCGCGCCGGCGTCCAACTGGTGCTCGATCAACGACACGCCGGAATGCAATCCGCCGTACCTCGTGAGCTTGGATCAGTACGAGGCCGTGAACCGATTCACGCTCGACTTCCTGCACTACGCCCTCGACGGCGACGGCGACGCGCGCGCGCGGCTCGTTTCTGGACCGGGCGAGTACGCGTCGATCCTTCAGATCGAGTCGCAGGGATTGTGAGGTGGAGATTCTGGGGCGGTTCGAATGCGCTCGGCTCGTTCCGAGGAGCTGAGTAACTTCAGGACGCGAGAGCGGGCTGTGCCAACGGACGTGGGTGACATTCACCTTTTCGATGCTGCCACTCGACGTTCCGATCGCGGAGCATGCCGAGCGCTCGCGGACGGCCGTTATCCAGTTCCCTCGACGTGCGCTGACGACGAATGCGCTCGCCTTCGTCCCCGGTGTCGACGTCGTCAGCCGTCGACGCGGCCGACCGACGCGAGGGCGACCCAGCCGTGCCAGCCGTTGGGAAGGCTGACGTGGGCCCACTCGCCTGTGGTGCCTTCGATCTGCACCTTCTCGCCGAGCGGCAACGTGAAGAGCGAGGTCTCGCTCGCTCTCGGTCCGGCGAGAACCGGCAGCGCTCCGGTGAGCGCCACTGCTTCCGCTCGCGACTCGCGCGTGTGTCCCAGCCACGCGAGCGGCGCCGCGAGCAAGAACGTACCCGTCGCCATCGCCAGTGCAGCGACGCGCACCGGACGCGCACGCGCCGTCGCCCAGCCGATCGCCAGCGACGCGTGCGCAATCGCCCACGCCGCGACGGCGAGCCAGGCCCAGCCGTTCGTACCCAGCGAACCGAGCAGGCCATCGAGCATGCGCTCGGGCCAACTGCGCTCGGGCAGGGCCTCGAGGCCGAGCCGGGACACGACCAGCGACAGGTTGTCGTGAAGATCCGCATCTCCGGGCGCGCGCCGGAGCGCGCGTTCCCACGCGAGCCGGGCCTCGGCGAGGCGATCGAGGCGGAAGAGCGCGTTGCCGAGGTTGAAGAGCACGGCGGGCTCGCGCACGCCGTGGGCCACCAGCCGTTCGTAGTTGGTCACCGCATCGGAGAAACGTCCCTCGGCGTACGCGTGATTGCCTTCCTCGAACACGTGATCGAGCTCGCCGGCGTGTGCAACGCCGCCGAAGAGCCACACGATCGCGAGGGCTGCCAGCGCCACACGGCGTGCGTCGCGAGGGACCGCGACGCCTCCACCGGACGGAGACCGGTTCGCGCTCGGCCTGGATGCCCACCCTACCGTCGGTGGCCTCGGCGCTCGCGGCGCCTCCGAGTGAGCGCGATCGCCCGTCACGCCCCACCTCCCACCGCCGCGCGCGCCACCGCCAGCACCCGCTGACGCAGCTCGCCGAGATCGCCGGCGCCGCCGCCGAAGCGCGCCGCATCCAGCTCGGCAAGAATCCGCACCAGCTCGTCGATCACCTGCGCGTCGAGGCCCCACTCGCGGCCGCGCTCGCGCAGCCGCGCCGCGGTCAGGTCCACGCGCGGAATGCCGAACCGGTCGTTCAGGAACGCGCCCAGCAAGCTCGCGGCTTGCGCCAGCGCGGCCGCGTCAGCGCCGTCGAGCTGCCCGAGACCGCGCTCGAGCCGCGCGAACGCCTGGCGGCGGCGCAAGCCGATCGGGTCGCGACCCAAGCGGATCAGATGCCGTCGCCTTCCCCCGAGCGCCAGGTTGGCGAGCGGCGCCACGAGCGCGACCACCCAGAACGTCACCGAGCGCGACCACGATCGCTCGACGGCGAGGGTGCCGCTCGCAGGACGGATGTAGCGAATGTCGTTCCCTTGCTGGATCGCACGCGCCGTCGGCCCGCTCGCCGGCGCAGCGACGACCGCGGGTGCTGCGCCCGCGGCGGCACCGCTCACCTCGAGCATGTGGCCGGGCGCTTCGGCCAAGCGGTAGGCGCTCGCTGCGGGATCGAAGTACGCGATCGCGAGCGGCGGAACGTGGAGCGAGCCGGCGCTTCGCGGGATCAGCACCTGTTCGCTCACGCGCGTGCCCGCCAATCCGCCGTCGGTGACGTGCACGTCGTCGTTCGCCTTCGACGAGAACACCTCGAAGCCCTCGGGCTTGGGCAGCGAAAGCTCACCCGCCGTGCGTAGGTTCCCCTTCCCTTCGAGCGTGACCTTCCAGGTGACTGCGTCTCCCACTTGGGCCGACTGCCGATCGAGCTCGGAGCGCACCTGGAACGATCCCACGAGCCCCGAAAAGCCTGTCGGACGGCCGGCGGCGGGAAGAGGGGCGAACCGAAGCGCCGTCTCCTCGGACTTCGCGAAGATCTCCTGAGCTGGCGAGAGCAACGAGAGCACGCTCGGCCGGTAGACCACGCGCCAGGTCTCGACCGGTAGCGTGAGCGTGCCGGCGTCGGTCGCGTAGAGGAGCTGCTGGCTGAGCGTGAACACGGTGAACACCTGGCCGTCTCGCTCCTGCGTGCGGCCCGTGGCGCGCGTGTCGACCTTCAGATTCTCCACCCAGAAACCGGTGCGATCGGTGCCGTTCACCGGGCCCGCTTGCTCGATGTGGCCGTCGCCTGCGCCTACCCAGAGCTCCACCGTGAGCACGATCGGCTCACCGAGGAAGGCCGCGTTGCGGCTCACGGTGCGGCGAATCGTCATCTGCGGGATCTCGACGGTCCCGGTGCGCGCGCGACCACTGCCGAAGGGATCCTGGAAGAACGAATCGAATGGATCGGTAGGCCGCTGCCGGGCGGCAGGGCCTCGCGGGTTCGCGCTGCCGGCCACCACGCGGACGACTTGCGGCTCGGTTCGAACCGTCGTCCCGGCGACCCTCACTTCGAGCGCCGGGATCGTGACGTCGCCCGGCTGCTCGGGCAGAAAGCCGTAGGTGATGGTGCGGGTGCTGGTGCGTCGCGCTCCGCCACCGCCGCCGAGAACGAAGCTCGTCGACTCGGAGGTGCTCGCGCCACCGAGGCGGCGCAAGCCGGCGATCATGGGAAACGACGCGAGATTGGCGTCCGAGACGCTCTCGCCTTCGATCACGATCGAGACGCTGAGCCGCTCGTTGGTGGCGACAGGATTGGGGGAGATCTTCACATGCACCTGCGGCGGAGCGGCGGCGCGTGCGATGCCGCTTGCGACGGCGAACACCGCACCGAACGCGAGAGCGAGCCGAGCGTCGCGGGACGATCCGCGGCACGCTCGCCGCCGACGGAGCGCCGGCGCTCCAGGCTGAGACCCCACCCACGGCAACGCGACGGCGCTCACCAATCGCGCCTTCCCAGCGCCTCGCCCGGCCCCTTGTCCGGATGCGCTTCCTGGAGCTGGCGGCGTTCCATCTGCTCGAAGCTGCGCAACAGTCCCTCGGCCTGCTCGCGCGACATCTCCGCGTCGTCGTTCTTCGGCGACGGCTGCGGGGGCGGCGGTGGCTGATCGGCAGCCATTTTTTCCTCCCCGGCCTGCGGGCTGGGCTGCTGCTCGGGAGGATGCTCGTCCTTCGGCTCGGGCTTCGGGCTCGAGCCCTGCTGTCGATTGCGATCTGGGTTCGATTCGGAGCCCGGCTGCTGCTTCGAGTCGGAGCTCGGATCGGGAGAGGAGCTCGGTGGCTGTTGCTGCTGTTGCTCGTCTCGCTCGTCGTCTTGGTTCGGATCCTTGCCGTTCGGCCCCGGCTTCTTCTGCGGTGGCTCCTTCTTCGCCTGCTCGAGGGCCAGCTCGAGGTTCCGCTTGGCGCGCTCGTTCGCCGGCTCGCGCACCAGCGCTTCGCGGTACGCCTGTACGGCCTGTTTCGCCTTTCCACCGGCGAGCAAGCTGTTGCCGAGGTTGTACCAGGCATTCCCCGCGAGCCCCGGCCCCGCGCCCTCCAGCGCCTGCTGGTACGCGGCGGCGGCCTCGTCGTGCTTGCCGAGGCGCTCCAGCGCATTCCCCAGGTTGTAAAGCAGCTCCGGCCGTCCGGGGCTCGCGGCGTTTCCTTTCGAGTAGTGACCCGCGGCGTCCTCGAACTGGCCGTTGGTGTAGCGCTGGTTCCCCGCGTGGTTCTCGCCCGCCGCCGGATCGATCCACGACAGGGGTGAGAACCCGACGAGCAGCGGCGCCGCCGCCACCAGCCACCAGCGCGCACGGCCGTTCATGCGCCACCCTTCGCCGGCGCGAGGCTTCGCGGCCGAATCGTCCAGGCGAGGAGCGTTTCCATCACCAACGCCACCACTCCCACCGCCAGCGGGAACTGGAATCGCTCGGGCCGATTCTCTGCGGCGTGCATGGTTCGTTCGCTGGTGGGCAGCCGCGCCAGCTCGAGCGCCAACGCCTCCAGCGCGACGCCACCGGCACTCAGCGGAAAGTATCGTCCGCCGGTGGCCTCGGCGATCGCCGCCAACATCCCTTCGTCGAGGCGGCTCGTGACCACCTTCCCGTCCAGGTCCTTCTGGTAGCCGGTCACCTGGCCCTTCTCGTCCACCAGCGGGATGGGCTGCCCCGAAGGCGTGCCCACACCGATCGCTTCGATGAGGATGCCCTTCTCTGCCGCCTCCTTGGCGGCAGCGAGCGGATCGCCCTCCAGGCTCTCGCCATCCGAGATCAGGAGCAGCACGGGCTTGCCCGGGGCACCCGAGAGCAACCCGATGCCCTTGCGAATGGCCCCGGCGATGTCGGTGCCCGGCAGGGGAACCAGCGAGGTATCGAGTAGGTCGAGGAACATCCGGTAGGCCGAGCGATCGAGGGTGAGCGGGCACATGAGGTGCTGCGAGCCCGCGAACGCCACCAGCCCGAGCCGGTCCGTGGAGCCCCGCGACGCCAGCGCACCGAGCACGGCCTTGGCGAGGGCCAGCCGGCTCGGCGCCACGTCCTTCACGTCCATGCTGCGCGACACGTCGACGAGCGCCATCACGTCGACGCCGTGGGTCGTGAGCTCCTTGAGCTCGCGTCCCCACCGCGGACGCGACAGCGCCAGGCTCGTCATGACGACGAACGCCAAGAGCAATGCCACGCGCGCAGCGCGCACCCACGCTGGCGGGCGCGGCGCCAGTCGCGGCGCCAGCTCGGTGCCCACCAAGGCTTCCACCGCCGCTGCGTGCCGTCGCGAGCCCCACGCGAAGAGCGCCGCGAGCAGCGGCACCGCGATCAGCAGCACCAGCCAGCCGGGGGAGCCGAGCACGTTCATGGGATCACCCGGAACGCCGTGCGCCCCAGTAACTCGGCGATCACGATCACGAGCAATGCCGGCACCAGGAAGAGTGGAAAGAGCTCGCGGTAGCGGGTCACTCGATCGATCTCGGCGGGCGAGCGCTCGAGCCGATCGATCTCGCCGAAGATCTTGGCGAGCGCCTCGCTGTCGGTGGCGCGGAAATATCGTCCATCCGTCTCGCCGGCGATCTCGGTGAGCAGTTGCTCGTCGATCTCCACCGGCCGCTGCACGTGGCGCACCTGACCGAACACGTCGCGCATGGGAAAGAGCGCCAATCCCTGCGTGCCGACACCGATCGTGTAGATCCTGACACCCAGCGGCTTGGCGAGCTTGGCAGCGGTCATGGGATCGATCTCGCCACGGTTGTTGACGCCGTCGGTCACCAGCACCAGCACGCGGCTCGTGCCCTGCCCGGCCTTGAGGCGATTGAGCGAGGTCGCGATGGCCGAGCCGATCGCAGTGCCGTCTTCCACCTCTCCGAAGTCGACTTCCTCCACCAGCCCGGCGACGATCTCCGGGCCGAGCACCAGCGGGCATTTGGTGAGCGCCTTGCCCGCGAAGATCACGAGCCCCAGGCGATCGCCCTTGCGACCTTCGACGAAGTTGGCGATCACGCCCTTCGCGACATCGAGTCGATTCGACGGCTGGAAGTCCTCGGCCTCCATCGAGCGCGAGATGTCCAACGCGACGACGATGTCGAGCCCCTCCTGCGTCACCCGCTCTTCGACCACGCCGAACTGCGGACGCGCCAACGCCAGCACCGCGAGCACGACGCCCGCGCCCTTGAGCGCCGCCAGCAAGCGCGGCACGCGGGTGCGCGCCGTGCGGGCGACGTCGGCGAGCACGGCAGTATCCGAGAACGTCACGCGACCGCGGGCCGGATGACGCCGCCGCACCGACCACGCCCATACCACCAGCGGCGGCACCAGCAGCAACAACACGGCGGGATGAGCGAAACGAATCATCGTCCGCCCTGCTCCGCCGTCGATGTTGCCTCGGGGGTCTGTTGCAGACCCCCGCCCCACGAAAAGCGTGGTTTTCGTGCGGCCCCACCCCCGAGTCGGCTCGCGCCCCTCGCCGACCCGCCGCTGGCGCGTGCCGTTCCAAATGACCATTCCTGATTTGGATCGACTCGACCGCCAACCCGTAGGGGCGGGCGCAAGCCCGCCCGCCGACGCAAGGCACTTGCGGGCGGCGTCGCGGCCGCCCCTACGAACAACTCGCGCCGAATCGGGAATGACCATTCAGCCATCTGCAGGTCGCGGGATTGCTCGATGCGCATGTTTCAGGGCTCGCTGGCAATTCCGACCCGGGTCCGTTCCACCACAGCGCGCACGTCGGCGGCACGCTTGCGGCTCTCGTCCTCGGACGTGGTGGCGTTGGCGAACTTGATGCGGTCGCAGTCCTTGAGCACCTGGATCGTGGGAAGCTGCGCTTGCATGTCCACGGCGAGGCGACGCAAGTCGCGTTCGACCTCGACGGTGGTGCGCTCCACTGCAGGAAAGGCGAATCGATCCTCCAGGTAGCGCTTGAGGATCGCCGCGAGCTCGATGTGGAAGCGACGCAGCTCGCCTTGCGCCAAGTGCGGTGCCGTGAGCAGCGCCTCGAGATCCGCGAGAGCGCGGATGTCGGCGGGGATCGGCGGCGGCAGCGGCTTGGGCCGCCGACCGCCGAAGCGGCGCTTGAGCCACCAACCGAGTGCCGCGCCCAAGGCGAGCAGGCCCAGCACCACCGCGGCCAGCTTCGCGAGGCGCTTCTTGTCGAACGCGAGATCGGCCGGCGGCGCGAGATCGGCAGGCTTGGGCTCGTCCTCGCCGGTGCGAATCACCGTCGCCACCTCGAGCTTCCCCGATGCCGTAGTCCACTCACTCACGGCGCCATCGGCGCCACGCACCTGGAACGGCACGGGAGGCACGTCGACGGTGCCGATCTCGAACGGCTGCACTTCGACGACCAGCGTGGGGCGAGCGTCCTGGACGCCCGGCGCCGGCGGCTCGACCCGCACGGCGCGCACGGTGAGCTTGCCGAGGGCTCCACCGAGATCGGGGGGAACGACCTGCTCGCCGATCCCGAGCGGCGGGCGAGCGCGCAGCGTGACCACGTCGCCCACGTGCACCTCGCCGGCAGGCACCTCGAGCGCCACCGGCTCGTCGGCGCGCGCGACGCGTGCCGAGCGTGGTGCGAGCTCCAGCGCCAACGTCGCAGCGCACAGCGTTGCGGCGATTCGCCGGCGGCCTGCCCGAGCCCGTGCGCTCATGCGTGGATACGGCGGGCGCGCTCGCGGAAGAAGCGCCCCAATGGCAGCTCGTAGGGAGTGTCGGTGGCAAGCGAGATGAGATCGACACCAGCGCGCGCCAGCGTGGTCTCGAACGAGCGATCGCGGGCCTCCGCGGCACGCTCGTAGCGCTCCCGCGCGCGGCGTGAGCCGAGGTCGAAGATCGCTTCGGCGCCGGTCTCGGCGTCACGCATCCGCACCAAACCCGCGCGCGGCAAGGCCCGCTCGCGGGGATCGCGGATGCGGATCGCCACCACGTCGTGGCGGCGCGCCGCTTGCCGGAGCGGCGCCACCAGATCGCGCTCGCCTAGATTCGGGCCCAGAAAATCGCTGACCACGAACACGATGGCGCGGCGCTTGAGGATGCGACCCAGGTACCGCAATGCACCGCTCACGTCGGTGCCGTGGCCCTCGGGCTCGAAGTAGAGGATCTCGCGCACCACGCGCAGCACGTGCGACGAGCCCGCTCCCGGCGGCAGCACTTTCTCCACGCGATCCGTGAAGAAGAGCGCTCCGACCTTGTCGCGGTTCTTGATCGCCGAGAACGCGAGGGTGGCGGCAACCTCCGCGGCCACTTCCGACTTGAGCTGTCGCGACGACCCGAAACGCTGCGAGCCGCTCACGTCCACCAGCAGGAACACCGTGAGCTCGCGCTCCTCGTTGAAGCGCTTGATGTGCGGCACCGACGTGCGCGCCGTGACGTTCCAATCGATGGAACGCACGTCGTCGCCCCACGCGTATTCGCGCACCTCGTCGAACTCCATGCCGCGTCCGCGAAACACCGAACGGTACTGGCCGACGAAGCTCTCGTCGGCGCGCCGGCTGGTGACGATCTGGATGCGCCGGATCTTGCGGATCAGTTCACGCGGGATCATGTTTTCCTCGGGAGGCTGTCTCAGCCCCCCGCCGCCACGCCGCTGGTGGCGATTCGACCATGGCGAGGACCGTAGGGGCGGCCGCGAGGCCGGCCGGACCCGCATGCGACCCCGGGCGAGCTGGCGCCCGCCTCGATGGAGATCGCGCACGCGCCCGTCCGGTCGCGGACGCCACCCTCGGCCGTCCGAGCCACCTTCACGGCACTTCCACGGCGTCGAAGACCTTGCGCACGACGTCGTCGCTGGTCACCTCTTCGGCCTCGGCCTCGTAGGTCAGGATGACGCGGTGGCGCAGCACTTCGAGGGCCACCGCCTTCACGTCTTCGGGAGTCACGAAGCCGCGCCCCTGCAGGAACGCGTGGGCGCGGGCAGCGCGGGTGAGGAAGAGCGTGGCCCGCGGCGACGCGCCGTAGAGGATGAGGCCGTCGAGCTTGAGCCCGAACTCCTGCGGGCGGCGCGTGGCGTGGACCAGGTTCACCACGTAGTCCTTGATGCGCTCGTCCATGTACACGTGCTGGACCGCGTCGCGCGCGGCGAGGAGCTGGGGCACGTCCACCACTGCAGACGCAGATGCCGCTTCGAGCCCGCTCATGCGATCCAGGATTCGCCGCTCCTCGTCCTTGCGCGGGTAGTCGAGCACCACCTTGAGCATGAAGCGGTCCACCTGCGCTTCGGGCAGCGGATACGTGCCTTCCTGCTCGATCGGGTTCTGGGTGGCGAGGACCAAGAACGGATCGGCCATCGGATAGGTGCGATCGCCGATCGTCACCTGCCGCTCTTCCATCGCTTCCAGGAGCGCGCTCTGCACCTTGGCCGGCGCGCGGTTGATCTCGTCGGCCAGGATCAGGTTGGCGAAGATCGGCCCCTGGCGCGGCTCGAACGTGCCCTTCGCCGGATTGAAGATCATGGTGCCGATCAGGTCCGACGGCAGCAGATCCGGCGTGAACTGGATGCGCTGGAAGCTGGTGTGGATGCAGGACGCCAGCGTCCGCACCGCCAGCGTCTTGGCGAGCCCGGGCACGCCCTCGAGCAGCACGTGGCCACGCGTCAGGATGCCGATGAGCAAGGCCTCGATCATCGCGCTCTGGCCGACGATGACCTTCTCGATCTCGCGTTTGAGTGGCGCCAGAAACGCCGAGGCCTCGCGAACCTTTTCCGTGGTGGCTTGGATCTGGGGATCCATGCGCCCTCCTGGTGCTACGGGTGAATCGTCGAGTGGGGCCTCGAGGCCCGCGTGTGGGCCGCCGCTCGCGTGCCCTCGACGCGGGCGCGGCGCTTCATTGGTCGAAATCGCGGGGCGTTTTATTTGACCGGCGCTCGAACGTCAGCCTGCTGGGGGCAGATCGGCTGGCAGGCCGCCACCCGGGCACGGCGCCACCACCGCGATCCAGCGCGCAGGATCGGCGATCCCGAGTCGTTCCAGCTCGGCGAGCGCCGCCGTTCTGGAAGCGTCGCCGATCGCT
>CAYVDO010000127.1:5949-18384 GCA_964450125.1 uncultured bacterium | reverse complement strand
CGGGGGTGGGCCCCAGCGCGGCTTCGCCGCGATGGGCGGGGGGCTTGAAAAGCCCCCCGCTGCAACATCGCCTAGCCGAGCATCGAGCGATTCGCGCTCGATGCTCGGCTAGCGCATCACTGCCGCCGCTTTTTCTTGAGGAGCGTGAGCGGCGCACCCACGTAGACGAGGCCCGCAGCCGAGCCGCAGCCGCTGGGCGGCGGCGGCGGTGCCGTGCCGTTCTCGTCGTCGGCGAGCGTCACGCAATCGCTGTCCGCGAGGTCCACGTCGCCATCGGCGTCGTTGTCGAGTCCGTCGTCGCAGCTGGCCGATACCGCGTGCTCCGAGGTGTCGCCGCCGCTGATGCAACCGGGATCGTCGCCGTCGGCGACACCGTCGGCGTCGTCATCCACACCGTTCGAGCATTGTCCCGGCGATGCCGAGAGCGTGGGACGATCGAACGGGAACGTTCCCGCGGCAACGCGCGGATCGGTGAGCCCGTTCCGCAGGAAGTCGACCACCGCTGGCACTTGATTGGGTGGAATCTGGATCTGCTGAACCAGCGGATCCTGGTTGTCGGGGAACTGCACCTGGCCATTGGCGCGCAGGTAGAAATCCAGCACCTGCTCCAGGCTCCGCAGCTGTCCGTTGTGCATGAACTCGGTCTTGAGACCCACGTTTCGGAGCGTGGGCACCTTGAAGCGCCCACGATCTCCCGGGTTGCCCGTGACGGACTGACGACCGATGTCCTCGGCGACGGGCCGAAGCCCGATGTTGCGGAAGCTGTCGTCGGTGAAGAGCGCTGGCCGATGGCACGTATCGCACGTGGTGGCGCGGAAGGCGTTGAAGCCCGCTTGCTGCTGGGGCGTGAGCGCGTTGGCGTTGCCGGCGACGAACGCATCGAAAGGCGTCTGGTTCGGCACCAGCGTGCGCTCGTAGGTAGCGATCGCGAACGCGATTCGCTGCGCGGTGATGGCACCGTCGCCGAACGCCTCGCCGAAGAGGGCACCGTAGGTCGAGTGCGACGCGATCGCCGCGGACACGTCGGCGGGAAGATCTCGGGCCAGCGCGAGCGGCTTGGCGTCGGCGAGCTTGGCCGTGATCTCGGCCCAGTCACGCTCCTCGTGCGCCATCTCCACGTCGTTGAGCAACGGGCCCACCGCCTGCGCTTCCAGCGCGCCACCTTGGGTGATCGCCGTGTCGCCGGTCTCGGGATCGACGAACGCGGGCCCTGCGCGGCCGTCCCAGAAGAGCTGCCGCGACCATTGACTGCCGATCACCGACGGCGCCTCGCGCGTGCCGACCTGCGGATCGAGACCGAACACCGGATCCGCAAAGTAGACGTTGTCGGTACCGGCGCGGATCACGCCCAGCGAGCCTTGAACGTCGTCGGGAGTTCCACGGATCCCATCCACGCCGGGATGGGTGCCGGGACGAGGATCGCTACCGGCAAATCGCGGCTGGTGGCAGGTGCCACACGCGACGGTGTCGTCGCTCGAAAGCTGCTCGTCCCAGTACAGGATCTTCCCGAGCACGCGCTTGGCGTCCGTGATCGGATTCTCCGCCGGCACGGGTACGGGTGGAAGCCCTGCGGGTGGTGGCGGCGGCGGGGGAACCTGCGCCAGCGCCGCCGTTGCTGCGGTCGAAATCCAACACGCCAGCGCGATCGCCAGCGCCCTACTCTCGTTACGCATCGATTCTGCCCCTCCCATGTACTGCGGGTTCGACGGGCGCCGAATCGCAACGCGCGTGCCGTCCTCGGCTCGGATGCCGGCAACGCGTTCACTTCCCCGAGAAAGCGAAGATTTCTGGGCGTCGCACCGACGCGTGTGCGCTCGAGCGATCACGCATCCCGGGGTGGCATCGTGCGGATCTCGCACGGCGCTCGTGCGAGTTCCGCACGCTTTGCCCCCACCGCTCGCGCAGCGCTCGTCAGATCACCACCGAAAACGGCTGCCTACCCGGGAGATCGCCGGGGTGAGCGAGCCCTGGACGCTCGAGCGGCGCTTGGCGCGTGGGTTGCTGAGACTCACCGGTCGACGACATCACGATCGCGGGCTCGCAGCCAGCCCGCACGGGAGGAGCTCATGGCGATTCCTCGACCTCGCTCGCGAACGAGCCGACACGCATTCATCGCGTTGGCCTCCGTGGTCACACTCGCATCGACATCGTCGACGGCGTATCCGCGGCCGCCGTTCCCGCCCCCGCCGCCGCTCGAGCAACGGATCGAATCGCTCGATCTCCCCGACTCGACGCGGGAGCGAATCTACGCCGTGCTCGACGGGGCCGAGGGTACGCGCCGCGTCACGCAACGTGCGATCGAGAGCGCCCGGCGGCACCTCCGTGAGTTGCTCGCCGATGGCGCGAGCGCGGACGACACCATCCGTGCGGAAGCCACCAAGCTCGCCGATCTCGAGCGGACCGCCGAGCGCCAACGCATCGACGTCTTGCTGGCGGTGCGCGCGTTGCTGCCCGAGCGACTGCGTGGCTCACTCGCACCTCCTCGCCCCGAGCGCACTGCCCGCGGTGGCCCTCGCCCGCGTACCGTCGACGGCAACGACACGGCTCGGCAGCCATGCGGCGACCCAGAACGTGCCGGCGAGCACGACGACGGTGCTGCGCCACCCGAGTGAGCGCGCTCCCCAACCACGCCCTCGCTACACTGCCCCACCATGGCTTCGGCGCGAGCCTTCGCACCATGACGAACGCCGAGCGAGCGGCACGCGGGCGCGGTGACAGCACCGGCGCGCGTGCCCCGCGTGCGCGGCTCGGCCGCTGGCTGATCCCCTCGCTCGCCGTACTGGTCGTCGGAGCGCTGCTGGCCACCACGATCACCGCATACCTGTCGATCGAGCGCGCGTCGGCGACCGTCGCCCTCGGTGAAGGCGGTGCCATGCTGCGCACCATCCTGCGGCTCGGTGGGCCGTCCGGTCCACCGCCTCGGCCCGAGGACCTCGAGAGCTGCGTCGAAGAGCATCGCGAGGATGGTCTGCGCTACATCGCTCTCATCGGTCCCGACGCCCGCATTCACATCGAGGCCGGCACCGCGAGCGTTGCCACCGACACGCTGGAACGCGAGCTTCGTCGCCTGCGGCCAGGAATGGCCGAGCGCACCGGCGCGGTGATGCGGCTGGTGTCGCGACCGCTCCCACCCCGCGGTCCTGCCCGCGCCAGCGGCCTGCTCCCCCTTCGTCCCCGCGAGCTGGGGCCGCCGGTCTTCCTCATCGAGTACGTGCCGGTGATCGCCAATCGCCTCGCCGAGCAAGCGCGAGGAACGCTCGCCGCCGGCTTGCTCGCCGCGTTCGCGCTGGTGGGCGGCGCAGTGGCGCTCGGGAGGCGATGGGTCCGCGAGGATGCGCTCGAACGGCGCCTCGACCACGAGCGACGGCTCGCGACCCTGGGAGAGATGTCGGCGGTGCTCGCCCACGAGATCCGCAATCCCCTCGCCTCGCTCAAGGGCCACGCCCAGCTCCTCGTGGAGATGCTCGCCGACGCGGCTGCCGCACGCACCAAGGCCGAACGGGTCGTGAGCGAAGCGGTGCGCCTGGAGGTGCTCACGAGCGATCTCCTCGAGTTCGTGCGCAGCGCCGACATCGAGTGCCGCCCCACCCCGCTCGCGGCGCTGCTGCGCGAGTCCGCCGCGGAGATCGATCGCCGGCGGGTCCGGGTCGACGCCGCTCGTGCGCCCACGACCTGGAATCTCGATCCGGCGCGGATGCGCCAGGTGCTCACCAACCTGATCCGCAACGCGCTCCAAGCCTCACCGGCGAGCGCGGACGTGGAGGTGGCCGCGGCACTTCACGACGGCGATCTGGTCCTCACCGTCCGCGACCACGGCGCGGGTTTGCCGCCGGGTGATCCCGCCGATCTCTTCGAGCCGTTCCACACGACGCGCACCCAAGGCACGGGGCTCGGGCTCACCGTCGCGCGCCGCTTGGTGGAGTTGCACCACGGCACGATCCACGCCTTCAATCACGAAGGCGGCGGAGCGGTGTTTCGCGTGGTGTTGCCGGGAGACTGAGCGATGGCACGGGTACTGGTGGTCGACGACGAGGAAGGCGTGCGCTCGTTCCTCGCCGAAGCGCTGGCGCTCGACGGCCATGCCGTCGCCGAAAGCCCCGACGGCGCCGACGCCCTGGCGCGCCTCGACCGCCAATCGTTCGACGTCGTGCTCACCGACCTCAAGATGCCGGGCGTCGACGGCGAGACTTTGCTCCGAAAGATTCGCGCCGAGCAGCCCGAGATCGAAGTGATCGTGCTCACCGCTCACGGCACGGTGGAGAGCGCCGTGGACGCCATGAAGCTCGGCGCCTTCGACTACCTGCGCAAACCCGTGAGCGGCCCGGCCGAGCTACGCCTGCTGGTGAGCCGCGCCGCCGAGCGCAAGAGCTTGAAGGCCCTCGCCGATCGCGCCGATCGCGAGACCGACGGCGGGCCACCGCTCAGCTACGGTGCACCGGCGATGACGCGGATCGCCGACGCGATCGCCAAGGTCGCGCGCACCCAAGCCACCGTGCTGCTCACCGGCGAGAGCGGCACCGGCAAGGAGGTGGCCGCGCGCGCCATCCACCGTGCGAGTGATCGGGCGGCGGCGCCGTTCGTGGCCATCAACTGCGCCGCGCTCTCCGAGCATCTCCTCGAGAGCGAGCTCTTCGGTCACGAGCGCGGTGCCTTCACCGGAGCCCACGAACGCCGGCGTGGACGGCTCGAGCTCGCTGCTGGCGGAACCTTCTTCCTCGACGAGGTGGGCGAGCTCAAGCTCGACCTGCAGGCCAAGCTCTTGCGCGTGCTCCAGGAGCGCCGCTTCGAGCGGGTCGGAGGACACCGCACCCTCGATGCCGACGTCCGCTGGATTGCCGCCACCAACCGCGACCTCGCGGCGCTCATGCGCGAGGGTCGGTTTCGCGAGGATCTCTACCACCGGCTCGCGGTGTTCCCGATCGAGCTGCCGCCGCTCAGCGAGCGCCGCGAGGACATTCCGTCGCTCGCGCGTGCCCTGCTCGAGCGCATTCGACGCGATCTCAAGCGCGCGGCACTCAGCCTCGACGCGGAAGCGGAACGCTGCCTGCGCGACGCCTCCTGGCCCGGAAACGTGCGCCAGCTCGCCAACGCCCTCGAGCGTGCGGCGATCCTCGCCGAGGGTGACACCATCGGCGCCGAGCACCTCGACGGCCTCGCCGCGCAGACCGAGCTCGCGCCGGCAGCGGGGTCAGCCGCTCTCCCCGGAGGCGATGCCCTCCCGCCCGTCACCCTCGATGCGCTCGAGCGCGAGGCGATCGTACGCGCACTCGACGCGGTGAGCGGAAATCGCCGACTCGCCGCCGAGCGCCTGGGCATCGGCCTGCGCACGCTCTACGACAAGCTCAAGCGCTACCAGCTCGCGTGAACGACCCGCCGCAGGGGGACCTGCGGCGCGCGTGCGGCCTCCGCGGCCAGCGCGCGACGCCTCACGCGAGCTTCTCGAGGTAGCCGTCGGTGTTCGATCGGATTCGACGCGCGCGTGCTGCGGGCTCCTCGACCTCGAGCTTCTCGTCGGGGACCACGCGGAAGAGTGGCTGGCCCTTGCGCACTACCACGCTGCTCTCGTGGACGAAGAGGTCGACGACTCGCCCTGCGAACGGTGCGTACACCTTGTTGAACATCTTCATCACTTCGATGATGTAGAGGGGCTGCCCCTTCTCGAAGTGCGTACCGGGCTCCACGAACGGGGGGAGGTGCGGCGCTTCGCGATTCCAATAGGTTCCGCCCATCGCGGCCACGATCTCGTCGGATTTCTGCTCCGGCGGCGGCGCCAGCACCTTTCGCATCGCCTCCTGATGCGCCGGAACGAGGAGGCGATCCGGGATCTCCACCTCGAGCTCGTCGCCGAGCGCGAGGTCGAAGAAGCCGACCTTGCTTCCGAGCAACGGCACCACCCCGAGCATCTCGAGGCCGAGCTGGTGCCCGAGATGCGCGGCTTGCACGCGCTCCCAGCTCTCTGGCGCGAAGCCCAACGCCGGTGCGGCGCTACGCAGCGCTGTGTCCAGGTCGGGCCAGGACATGCCCGGGGGCACGCGCGCACCGAGCCGCTCGTAGAACGCGAGCCCGACCTCCAGCATCTCGCGGTCGTGGTCCCAGATGCGCTCCGCGGCCGCGGCCGCGGCATCGTCGAGATGCACCAGGCGAATGGTGTCGGCGAGCACCGATAGCGGGTTGCGAAGCCATGCGAGTCGACCCTCGGCGACGCGGAAATCGTGCATGTGTTGGGAGAGCCACGCCGAGAGCAGATGCGGCTCCGCAAAGAGCCGCTGCAACGGCCGCTCCACCAGCGTTTCCTTGGAGTCGAAGACTTGCGCCGTGGCCGCGCGCGCATCGGGGCTGGCGGCGGCGACGCGCCGCTTCTCGATCTGATGGAAGGCGTAGTCGAGATCGATCGATTCCGCCTCTCGCCCCAGCTCGCCCACGGCGGTGAGGTACGGCACCACGAACTTGGTGGTGGGCTTGGCCCACGGATCGCGGTGCAGGAACCACGTCATGATGCCGCGGTGGAACTCGAGGTTGGTGGCGAGGTCGATGCCGCGGAGCGTGGTGCAGCGCAACACCTCGGTGAGCTTGGCCCAGCTCTCCCGGCGGTTCGCGCCGGTCGAGAGCAAGAGCGCGATGTTCGAATCGTAGGCGCCGGCCAGGCGGTACCGCATGAAGAGCCCGGTGTCTGGGTTCTTGATGGAGATGCCCTGGTCGTCCCGGATCTCGTGCTCGATGGGGTCCGACCACGACACCATCACGCCGCCCGCCGCCGGCTGAAGCGCCCGATCCGTGGCGTTGAGCCGCACCTCGAGGGCTGCGCCCTCGCGCAGCACCCGGCTCGGCCGCGGCAGCCGGCTCTTGTGCCGCGCCACCAGCGCCATCGCCTCGACCAGCGAGTGGACGTCGAAGTGCTCGCGCGGATCGTCCGGATTCACGAAGCGCAGTGCGTAGCAGAGCTCGGACACCCGATGCTCCACCTGGATGCGGGTGTTCACCTCCATGAAGTAGTGGCGATCGCCTTCGACGATGCACTCGAACGTGGAGGCACTGTCGAGCTTGACCGCGCGACCGAATCGTTCGGCCTCGGCTTCCATGCGCGCCAGGACCGCGAGGTCTCGCGTGAGCACCTCGGCGTGGCGGCTGCGACCGGCCGCGCGTGCGTCCTCCACGGCAGCGCGAAGCCCGTCCACGGTGATCGAGACCTCGACGAGCTTCTGCTCGTGCATCTGCAGCGAGCAATCGCGCCCACCCAGCGTGACGCACCACTCGCCGTTGCCGAGCATCTGGATCTCGTTGTGGCGCGTGGACTCGACGTTGAGCTCGATCAGCATGTTCTTGTTGTCGCCGACCCCAGTCGCCTTCACCTCTTGCAGAATCTCACGCACCAACGACGGTATCCCGCCCGCTTCGGAGAAGATCCGTTGCCCTTTGCCACCGCCGCCGCCGATGGCCTTGAGGCGAAAACGGCGACCAGGATTCTCAGCGAGCAGCCGCCGTGCCTCGAGCTGGATGGTGTCGGCGAGCTCGTCGATGGTGAAGAGATCGATGCGGGCGCGATACGACGCCTCCAACAACTGCTCCGCGAGCTTCTCGAGCGCCGTTCCCTTCTTGGCGGCGAGCGCTTCGACCTCGAGACGATGGTCTGCGGCGCAACGCGCCAACGCCGCCGCGTCCGGGTACTTGCGCAGCAAGGCGCGCACGGTGGAGTCGTTGATGCCCGGTGTGACCGAGACTTCGTTGGCGATGGCCGTGCGCTTGGCCTCGTCCTTGGCCCCCGCGGCGCCCTGGGTGTAGGAGCACGGACCGATGAAGCCGAGTCCTGCGTCCTCGAGCGAGCGCACGAAATGCGCGTCCTCGGCCATGAAGCCGTAGCCCGCGAACACGTACTGGTAGCCGTGCTGCTTGCAGATCTCGACGATCTGCGCGATCCGCTGATCCCGCTCTTCCTTGGTCGCCCCCGTGTAGTCCGCGACGGAATGGACGTGCTCGGGCGGCATCATCCGGAGCTCGGGCGACAGCGCCCGCGGAAACACGATGCTGTCGCGCTCCGAAAGCAGCATGCCCACGCGGGTCATGCCCATCTCGCGAAACACCTCGATCGCTTCCTTGCGGATGGGTCCACGACAGACGATCAGCACGCTCATCTCGTCACAGGCGAACGATCGAACCCACTCGCTGGCGGCTCGGTCGAGCCGGCGATCACGATGAATCAACGGATTCGCGGTGTACGGGTCGGTGACGGCGGCGTCGGGGGGCATCAATGGAACTCCCGCTGCGGCCCGTTCATCGGGCCAGGCACGTAGGAACGGAGCAAGGATTCGAGGTTGCGACCCAGCACCGAGCGCAGCTCGCTCGGCATCACGATCTCGGAGATCGATCCCAGCGACAGCGCCTCGCGGGGATTCATGAGCTCACGCTCGTAGCGCTGGTTGATCTGCGCCTCTTCCTGCTTGAGCCATTCCTGAGCGATGCGGCGTCCCTCGGTGGCCGCCTCGTCGCGCGCAGCACCCGCCTGGACGCGCGAGTCGGTCTCTTCGCGCTCGAGCGCCGCAGCGCGGGCGCGAATGCGGCGCAAATCGTCTTTGTACACGTATTCCTTGCCAGCGGTCCCCATCACCGCGACGCGCGTGGTCGGCAGCGCAAGGACGAGGTCCGCGCCCGTGGCGTAGCAGTTGAACGCTGCGTAGGCACCGCCGAATGCGTTACGCAGGATCAACAGGACGCGCGGCGTGCGGACGTCGATGATCGCGTCGAGCATGGCGCGGCCGGCCTGCACGATGCCGCGGCCTTCCTGCTCCCTGCCAGGCAGGAAGCCGGTGGTGTCTTCCATGAAGATCGTGGGGATGTTGTAGATCGAGCAGAAGCGCACGAAGCGCGCGATCTTGTAGGCGCAGTCGACGTCGATCTGGCCGCTCGCCACGGCGCTGTTGTTGGCGATGAAGCCGACCACGTGCCCTCCCAGCCGGCCGAACGCGGTGATGGCGTTGCGGGCGCGGTCGGGCTGAATCTCGAAGTAGTCACCGTGATCGCAGATCCGCTCGATCACGATCGACACGTCGAGCGGCGTGTTGAAGCCGGTGGGTGAGTTGAACGCCTTGCGGAGAAGCGTGTCGATCTCGGTGGTCTGGCGGTCGATGGGATCGCTGGTGGCCTCGAACGGCGCCATCACCCGATTCGAGCTCGGCAGATACGAGAGCAGCCGGCGCGCCGTGCGCAGCGACGCGAGCTCGTCCTGGACGCAGAGATCCACCACACCGCTCGCGCCATGGACCTTGGGACCGCCGAGCTCGTCGGGTGTCACGTCCTCGCCGAGCACGCTCTTCACGACACCCGGCCCGGTGAGACCGAAGAAGGTGCCCTCGCACTGGATCATGAAGCTGCCTTGGCGCGGCAGATAGGCGCCGCCGCCGGCGTTGAAGCCGAACATGCACATCACGCTGGGGACGATGCCGCTCACCTTGCGCAGCGCCGTGAAGGCCTCGGCGTACCCATCGAGGCCACCGATCCCGGCGGGCACGTAGGCCCCCGCGCTGTCGTTCATGCCGACCAGGGGAATCCCGCGCTCAGCGGCGAGATAGATGAGGTTCGCGAGCTTGCGACCGTTGGTGGCGTCCATCGAGCCAGCGCGCACCGTGAAGTCGTGTCCGTAGATCGCGACGTCGCGCCCTCCCAGCGTGGTCACCGCGGTGACGATCGAGGCACCGTCGAGGTTCTTGCCCCAGTTTTGCCACAGCACCGTCGGCCGCGCGTCGGCGTCCTGGATGGCGTCGATCCGCTCCCAAACCGTCATCCGGTCCTTGGCGTGCTGGCGGATGCGCGCTGCCGTGCCGGACGACGTGAAAGGCCGGCGCCTGAGCTCGGCGCCGTCGTGCAACGCCTGATCGTAGGGCGGGAGCTGGATTTCCTTGGCCACGGTCGCCACGGCCTCGGCCAGGGGATCGTCGATCGTTGGTTTCGGCGGTCGAGCTTCGCTCATCGTCGGTCACACCTCGCAAGCTGGAATCGGCCCAGCGGCAGCACGAATCCGCGGCCGCTCGGCGCTCGAACGTGGGCTCGCGAGTATGGCCAGGAACGCGGCGTCTGTCGCCGATCTCCACGAGCGATTGCGCGGAGATCGCGCGAGCGGAACGAAGGGCGTGAGGGTGGGTGTGAGAGGTCCGTGGCGGGTCCGCGACGGACGTCGGCGCCCACCGAGGATGCTTGCCCGGTCCGCGGACGATCCAACCAGCCCGCGCCGCTCGCGTCACGCCGGCCCCGCGAAGACGCACTTCGCGACTGCCCACGTCGGCAAAATGCCCACGTCGCTCCGGGCAGTTCGTTCTCGGTCGGCGCAGAGTACCTGACACCCTAGAGTCACACGTTTGACGAGAGCGGCAAGAGCCTCCCCATGAAGAGCGCTCATCTTGCTGATATCACTATCGAAATTTGCCGACCTCGGAGTCGTCTCTCCGAGCCGCTTCTTGGTACATGCGATGCACCGCCAGGGGTCGATCCGCAAGCGACTGACGTCAAAGAGTCGACACCATGGACACCCGGCAATCGCGAGCTCGAATCGAACGCGGACTTCTCGTGCTTGCGGCCCTCACGGTCGCCGCCGTGACGAACGGCTGCCGCCTGGCCGCACAGCCCATCCAGATTCCGATGCGCGACGGCAAATACCTCGCCGCTGACGTCTACCTGCCGGCGAACACGGGCCGCTGGCCGACCATCCTCATCCAGACGCCGTACGATCGCGCGGTGTACGAGTACCAGCTCCCGTTCCAGGCCGACCATTACGCATTCGTGGTCGTGGACATGCGCGGCTATTTCGGATCGGTGGGCGCGATCAACCCGTCAGCGAAGCCGGGCCAGGACGGCTACGACTGCGTCGAATGGATCGCGCAGCAATCGTGGAGTGACGGCAAGGTCGGCACCTGGGGCCCCTCGGCCCTCGGTGTGGTCCAGTACCAGACGGCACGTGAGCATCCCCCGCACCTCTTCGCCGCCGTCCCCCAGGTAGCCGGGTTCATCACCAGCTACGCCAACTATTTCCCGAACGGCACCGAGCGCAAGGAATACGTCGATGCGCTGGGTGGCGGCGTCTCGAGCCTGGGCGCCAGCACCATCCTGCAGCACCCCATGCGCGATTCCTGGTGGAACGCGGTCGAGACCAGCTCCGACTACGCCTCCGAGATCGAGGTCCCGATGCTGGTGGTGGGCGGTTGGTACGACCACCGCACGGACGATCTGGTGGCCTCGTACCGCAGCCTGGTGACGAAGAGCGCGCCGAGCGTGCGCGGCGCGCACCGGCTGATCCTGGGACCGTGGCAGCACGAGCACGTCGATGAGGACGTCGCGGGTGCGGTCACGTACGCGGACGCCGCTGGCTACGCCGCCGCCGACACCGTCGCCTTCTTCGACCAGCATCTGCGCGGCATCGGCAGCGGGCCGAGCGGCGAGCGTGTGAAGTGGTACGACTTGGGCAACCAGCGCTGGGAAGAAGCGAGCGATTGGCCCCCGGCGCAGACTGCCAATCAGGTCTTCTACCTCGGGGCTGGCGGTGCGCTCACCACGACGGCACCCTCCGAGTCGATGGCCACGACCAGCTTCACCTACGACCCTGCGGATCCCTCTCCCACGGTCGGCGGTGCCAACTTCCAGGAAGACCTCATCCCGAGCGGGCCGCAGGACCAGGCCACCGTCGAGAGTCGCGGCGACGCCATCACGTTCACCTCGGCCACGCTCGCGAGCGACGTCACGCTGGCCGGCAAGGCGAGCGTCGTCCTCTACGCGTCGTCGGACCGCACCGACACCGACTTCGCGGTTCGCCTCACCGACGTCGCACCCGATGGCACCTCGATGCTCATCACCGACGGCGTTCGCAAGGCCCGGTTCCGCAATGGCGTGAGCTCGCAGCAGCTCCTCACCCCGGGCAGCGCGTACTCCTTCCAGGTCGACCTTCCCGCCACCGGCATCAGCTTCAAGGCGGGTCACCAGATCCGTGTGGTCGTGAGCTCGTCGAACTATCCGCGGTACTACGCGAACCGCAACGACGGCGGCACCCTCTACGACGCCAACGCGCCCTACCTGGTCGCGCAGAACACGATCTTCCACGACGCGAGCCATCCGTCGCAGCTCGTGCTGCCGATCGCGAACTGACAGACTCGAAAAACTCGACGGTGCGAGCTCTGCGGTCTTCTCGGGGGTCTGTTCCAGACCCCCGCCCTTCGCGGCAAAGCCGCGATGGGGCCCACCCCCAAGTCACTCGCTTCGCTCGCGGCTCGCCCCGGGCTCGCGGTGAGATGGACGCAAAGCGTGGAGACCGCTACGCCGCGCCTTCGCCCCACGCGCGCGACCCGGTCTGTTCCAGACCCCCGCCCTTCGCGGCAAAGCCGCGATGGGGCCCACCCCCAAGTCACTCGCTTCGCTCGCGGCTCGCCCCGGGCTCGCGGTGAGATGGACGCAAAGCGT
>CAYVDO010000127.1:0-5849 GCA_964450125.1 uncultured bacterium | reverse complement strand
GCGCGCGACCCGGTCTGTTCCAGACCCCCGCCCATCGCAGCAATGCCGCGATGGCGCCCACCCCCAAGGCACTCGCTTCGCTCGCGGCTCGCCCCGGGCTCGCGGTGAGATGGACGCAAAGCGTGGAGACCGCTACGCCGCGCCTTCGCCCCATGCGCGCGACCCGGTCTGTTCCAGACCCCCGCCCATCGCAGCAAAGCCGCGATGGGGCCCACCCCCAAGGCACTCGCTTCGCTCGATGAAGCCCGAGCGAGGCTGTGGGTGGGCGGCACCGGTGCCACTCGTCTCACGCAAACGCTCGGGGATCGCCCACGCCGCTTGATCGGCGCGAAGCGTGACCGCTAGGCTCGGCTAACGATGACGGACGGCGCACCGCGTCTCAAGCCGATCGGCAACACCGCGCTCGCGCGCCTGAACCTGGGCAAGGCGTTGCTCCAGAAGGGGCGCCATGGCCAGGCGCTGGTCGAGTTCGACGCCGCAGTCCGAGAGAACCCAGAGCTCGCCGAGGCGCACCTCGGCAAGGGCCTCATCCTCGCACGGCGCGCCGAATTCACGGCGGCGCTGGAGGCCATCGACCGTGCCCTCGCGCTCGATCCCGAGCTTGCGACTGCCTGGCTGGTCCTCGCCCACGTACACATGGAGCTCGGCGCGTGGGACGAGGCCCTCGCTGCGGCGGAACGAGCGGTGGCGATCGGCGAGAGTCCACCGCGGCGCGCCGCCGCCGAAGAAACCCGAGAGGGGGAGGGGCGGCCCTCCGACGACAAGCGTGACAAGGCCTATGTCGTCCTGGGCACGGTGCTCACCCACCTCGGGCGCGAGGCCGAGGCCATCCGCGCACTGGAGGCCGCGCTTCGACTGAATCCGAATCTGATTCAGGCGCGCCTCAAGCTCGCGCATCTCTTGGTGAGCCAAGGCGACGAACGTCGTGCCATCGAGCAAGTGACGATCGCGCAACGTCTCAACCCGCTCAACTTCCAAGGACGGATCGGGGTGGGCGACATCTTCCGCGCCCACAAGCGCTTCGACGACGCGATGCGCGAGTACAAGGCCGCGTGCGAGATGGCGCCGCTGCAAGCGTTGCCGTGGCTCAAGCTCGGCGAGCTCTACGTGGAGATGAGAATCCCCAGCGAGGCGGCGTTCGCGTTTCGCACCGCGCTCAAGCTCGATTCCAAGCAGGCCAAGGCGCTGGTCGAGCTCGGCCGCATCTTCCTCGATCAGGGCAACGTCACCGAGGCGCTCGAGATGCTGCGCGCCGCAGTGGCCATCGACGCGCGCTATCCCGAAGCGAGCGAGCTGCTCGAGCGCGTCGAGCGCACCTTCGGCAGCGCCGCGCCACCGCCGGCCGCAGCGCCTCCCGCGGCGCGCTGAGCGCTGCCCGTCGCAGCGACCCGCGCGAACCCCACATCGCTCCGGGTTCCATCGTGATTGGCTCCGTGCGTACAGTGCGCGCCGTGACGGACGTGAGCAGCCTTCGTCGGGTGAGCCTCGTGCTGGGGCCCGGGATTCTCGCCGCGTCGTCTTGCTCGACACCGATCGAAATACGCGCGCGGCCGCCCCAGGTACCGGCGTCTGCCACATGGGCGGGTGGCGCCGACGGCGGTGCCTGGATCGACTGCGCGCCTCGAGGCGAGGCCTTCCGGTGCACGGTCTACAGCGACCAGAGCGCAGGATCGAAGCAAGCGGTGGCTACGAGCTGGTACCGCGAAACGCAGACCGTCGGCTGATCTACCGCGCCTTCGACGGCGACACGATTTTCCTCTCTGGCGAGAGGAGACTGGTGCGAGCACCAACCGGCGCAGGCCCGTAACGGGCCGCCGGATCAGTCGGTCAGCGGCGGAACGAAGCGAGGAATTGCCAGATCTTCTCGGATGCGTCGACCGACGCAACGAGGCGCCCGGTGTTGAGGTGCTCCGAGATGTCGAATCCGCCCGGCCAGGTATGCCCACCCTCGGGCAGCGTGATCGCCACTACCGGGGCACCGTCGTCACCGGCAGGCGCAAAGCGCTCGATACGGCAGTCGTGTTCGTCGACGGCTTCGACCGCCTCGGCACGACAGCCATTCACACGCTTCCACCACGCGAGGGTCTCCGGCACCGGACGATAGTCCACGCGCGAGAACTGGTTCTCGCCGATCCCGCCCGTGAACTGGACGTTCCGGTCCGCGAGACCGTGGACGTGGATGACGGGTGTGGGAAGTCGCGGCGTCACCCCGTGAAACGTGAGCGTCGCGCTCACGACACCGATCGCCGCGAATCGCTCGGGTACCTCGCAGGCGAGGCGATAGCAGAACATGCCACCGTTCGAGAACCCGACGGCGTAGGTGCGCGCTGCATCCACGGAGAAGCGCCGGCCGATCTCGTCGAGGAGGGCCAACGTGAAGCCCACGTCGTCCGAGCCGACTCGCATCGCATAGCCGCAGCAGTCACCCGCATTCCACGTGAGCATGCGGTCGCGGAAGCGACCGATGCCATCGGGGTACGCGACCAGGAAGCCATGCCGCGCCGCAACCCGGTCGAGCCCGCACTGGCGCCGCATCAACGCCGCGGTGCCGAGCCCCCCGTGGAAAGCGATCACCAACGGAACGCGCGCGTCCGGCGGCATCCCGGGTGGCGCAACCACCACCGCACGGCGCTCGCGGCCGTCGTGGTGAAGGCGGATCTCGACCGCGCTCGGCTCCACCGATCAGCTCGCGGGCGCCTCGGGCTTGGGCTTGCGCTTGCGCGCGCCGAGCGGCGCGATTTGCACGTTGAGCAGCGTGGTGTCGGCAGGTAGCGCCAGGAGCGCCACGATCAGCTCGCCCACCCGCTCAGGCGGCAACGCGTCGCCCGGCTTGGGCACCGGGTGGTTTTGCTCCCACATGGGCGTATCGATGGCGTGCGGGCAGATCACCTGCACGCGCACACCGTCGCGGCGCACTTCCTCGGCGAGCGCTTGGCTCAGCCCCACCACGCCGAACTTGGACGCGCAATACGCCCCGTCGTGGGCGCGTCCCACCAAACCGGAAACCGAGGACACGTTCACGATCGTGCCCGAGTGCTGGGCGATCAGCGTGGGCAGCACGGCACGGTTCGCGAGGAACGTGCCTTTCAAGTTGATGTCGATCACGTCGTCCCATTCGTCGAGGGTGATCTGCACGACGGGCTTGGGCGGCGTACCACGCTTTCGCAGGATGCCCGCCGCCGCCACCAAGCCATCGACGCGTCCGAAGTGTGTGAGCGTGGCCTGCACCAACGCCTGGTTCTCGCTTTCGCTGCGCGCGTCGTACGCGAACGCCAGCGCGCGATCCGCGCCCAGCTCGCCCACCAGCTCCTGGGTGCGCTCGGCGGACACGTCGGCGACGGTAACCCGCCCGCCTTCGGCCACGATGCCGCGACAGCTCGCGCGCCCGATGCCTCCAGTGCCGCCGGTCACGATGAATACTTGCCCGTCGAGCTTACCCATCGGACTCCCTCCGTTTCACCCACGCCCCACGCGACCGCTCGGCCCAGCACCCGCCTCCACCGATGCGAGCGCATCGGCGGAGAACGGCAGGCCCGTCCCGCGTGGCCGGGGAGCGGCGAAAGGCCAGCTCCCCGCCGAGCGTCCGCGTGCTTCGCCGGTCAGGCCACTCCGAATTGCTTGGCGAGGAACTCGACCACGTCGCCTACGCGGATGTCCTCGACGTACTTGCCGTCCTCCATGAGAATGTCCTGGAACGGCAGATCGCGCCGCTGATAGTGCTCCTCCAGCGCCGTCACGAAATGCACGACGTCGATCGATTCGAACGACAAGTCGTTCACCAAACGCGTCTCCTCACCGAGCCCGGCGCCCAGATCGACGTCCCAGTCTGCAGTCAGCTCGGTGAGCACCTGGATCACGTCGGCCAGCACGGCACTGCGACTGGCCGGGGATGCTTGTGCCGCCATCTCGATTCTCCTTTTCGCTTCGGCGTTCTCGGGTAGTCGAAAGCGCTCGGTCTAACACACCGCGTCAGCCCTCGGCGCTCGCCTTCGGTGCGGCTTTGCGCGCACGCGACCGGCCACCGCTGAACGGGTTCACCACCAAGCTCTCGCAGCACGCATCGGAAGGCAGCCCCAAACAGAAGAGAACGGCCTCGGCGACGCGCTCCTCCGGCACGGCGTTCGTCGCAGGTGCATCGCCACCCGTGACCTCGAGTGAAGTCGCAGCGAGCACGCACTGCACCCGCACGCCGAAGGCGCGCACTTCCTCTGCGAGCGACTCGCTCATGCCGACGACGCCCGCCTGCGCCGCGCTTCCGATCGCATCGAAGGCTCGCCCCTTGCGGCCGCTCGCCGCCGCCAAGTTGACGAGCTCGCCGCGGCGCTGACCGGTGAGCGCTTTGAGCGCCGCCCGGTTCACGAAGAAGGCTCCGCGGAGCTCGGGACCGACGATGGCCTCGTAGCCGTCATCGTCGACGTCGAGCATGCCGCCCGCGGCCACGGCGCGCTTCGTCGCGAGCCCCGCGGCGTGGACCAAAGCGTCGAGCTTGCCGAAACGCTCGCGTGTGGCCGCCACCATCGCCTCGCAACTCTCTGCGCTGGCGAAGTCGCACACGGTCGTCGCGAGCGCATCACTCACCGATTCCGCGGCCATGCTCGCGAGCGCATCCGCGTCCGCGTCGACGGCCATCACCGACGCGCCTCGCGCGATCAGCAAGCGTGCAACGGCGCGGCCCACGCCACGCGCAGCGCCCGTCACGATCACCACCGACCCACCGATCTCCATCGTCTCGCTCTCTTCCTCTCGGATCCATCCACGGCGTAGCGGCTCGCGGAGTGCGCTCGCTCAGTGCCCCTTCTGCTGATACGAACCTGCGGCGAGTGGCAGCACCACCGGTTGATCGAAGCGCACGTCCCAGGGCTGCGCCAGGCAATCGACCACGAAGGCGCCGACGGTTTCGGGGCGCAACAAGCCACCGACGGTGAGCTGGGTCCCTTGCACCATCGGCGTGTCCACCATGTCGGGCAGCACCGTGATGACGCGGATGCCGAACGGCTCGAGCTCCTCGACCAGCGACTGGGAGAACGTGTTGAGCGCGTGCTTGGAGGCGCAATAGCTCGCTGCGTACGCATAGCCACGACGCGCCGCAGGCGCCGACGAGATGTTGAGGATCTGGCCCGCGCCCTGCGCGCGCATCCGCCGTGCCGCCGCCTGACACGCCAGAAAAGCGCCGCGCAGATTGGTATCGACGACGTCGTCCCACTCCTCGCGGGACAAGTGCATGAGCGCCAGTGGCAAGCCCTTGCGCGACCGCGGGCTCGCTCCCAGACCCGCGCTCGTCACCAGGACGTCCACGGCACCGAAACGCGCCACCGCCTGGGCGAAGAGCGATTCGATGGAGCCGCGCTCGCGTACGTCGCACCCCGCCACGGCGAGGCCCTCGGGGATGCTCGCCACGGCATGCGCGACCCGCTCCGCGTCACGCCCCGCGACCACCACGCGTACGCCTCGCCGGCCCAGCTCGCGCACCACCGCGAGCCCGATGCCGCTCGAGCCACCAGTGACCACGGCGACCTGGCCGCGTAGCTCGATTCCGGCTCCACGGGAGCCATCCGCCGCGAGCGAGGGCTCGCTCACGATCGGCCTCGATCGCGCGGCGCTTCGGGACGGCGGGCGTGCACCAACGCGTGCGCCACGACCACACCGTCGCCACCCGGCAAGCGGGCGAGCACCTCGGTGCATTGCGCAGCGTCGAGCTGCTGGAGAAGCGTCTTGGTGGCGAAGTGTTGGCGGCTGTGGTGGTAGAAGCGCTCCCAGCCCTCGCGGGTGACGTCGATCACCCGGACCTCGGTGAATCCCACACCTTCGAGCTCGCGCGCGTAACCGCGGAGAATCGCCTGACGATCGGC
>CAYVDO010000126.1:17079-18413 GCA_964450125.1 uncultured bacterium | reverse complement strand
CTTCGCCAGGCGCGCTCGATCTCCTCGCGCGGCCCGTCGCGGAGGAACCGCGCCAGCTCCGGCAGGATCGCGTCGAGAAGCTCGAGCTCGAGCATGATCTTGAGCGCGGGCGCGGCGGCACCGCCGCGCAGGTCGCGATAGAGCTCATCGAGAATTCGCGCCATCGAACATTCGAGAAGACGGTGCGCGTGGCGCAGGATCGCCTCGCGGGTGGGTGGATCGATCGCGAAATCGAGACGCGCCGAGTGCCGCACGGCGCGAATCATCCGCACGGGGTCCTCCTGGAAGCGCACGTCGGGATCGCCGATGACCCGGATGATGCGCGCTTCCAGGTCGGCGAGGCCGCCCACGTAGTCGATGATCGAGAAGTTGCCGATGTCGTAGAAGAGCCCGTTGATGGTGAGGTCGCGCCGGAATGCGTCTTCTTCGGGGCTGCCGTAGACGTTGTCGCGGCGGATCAGCAGCGAGGCCCGCGGCTCTTCGTCGCTGCTCGGCTCCACTGCGGCGGCCGGCGGCAGACCCTCCTCGGCAACCGTGCTCGCCGCGACCTCACCCACCTCGCTCATCGACGGGGCCTCGGCAACCGCAGGCTCGAAGTCGGTGGTGGCGCGAAAGGTCGACACCTGAATGATGGTGCCGTCCTTGTAATAGACCTGGGTGATCTTGAAGCGCCGCCCGATGATCCGGGAGTTCCGAAACAGCGACTTGACCTCGTGCGGCCGCGCGTCGGTGGCGATGTCGAAGTCCTTGGGCCGCCGCGCGAGCAGCAGGTCGCGCACTCCGCCACCACACAAATAGCCTTTGAAGCCAGCGCGGTGCAGCCGGTACATCACCTTGAGCGCGTTGGGCTCGATGCGCTTGCGCGAGATCGCGTGCGCTGCACGCGGCACGATGCGGGGTTCGATCGGTGACATGCGGTCGCGAGTCGACTGATTCGGCGGGGGCGCCGGGAGGGGTGCGAGTATAGACGGGTTCCGGCGCGAGGGCGGCGGTTCCTCGCGACCGCGCCGGGCAGTACGAGGTCCGCGCACGCCGCAGGCGCGAGTGAGGTCAGCCGGCTTCGGCGAGCGCCGCGAGGATCTGCGCCCCGCCTGCTTCCAGGATCTCTTCGGCCAGCTCGTGTCCCAGCTCGGCGGCGCGAGCCCGAACAGCGACGCGCTCACGGCGAATGCTGGCCGCGCCGTCGGGGCTGGCGATGATGCCGCGAAGCCGTACCTCGCCGCCTTCGACGATGGCGTGCCCTCCCACAGGGACCAGGCAACCAGCTTGTAGACGATGCAGGAACGCGCGTTCGGCAGCGACCACGATCCGCGACTGCTCCACGTCGAGGCGCT
>CAYVDO010000126.1:14840-17069 GCA_964450125.1 uncultured bacterium | reverse complement strand
TGGTGGTGTCGTCGACGCGGGTTTCGATCGCGAGCACCCCCTGCCCGACCGCCGGGATCATCTCGTCCACCGCCAGCACGTGACTCGCTCGATCGGCCAGGCCGAGCCGCTTGAGACCCGCGAACGCGAGCAACGTGGCGTCCACTTCGCCGCGGTCGACCTTGTCGAGTCGCGTCCCGACGTTGCCGCGCAAGGGCAAGATCTCGAGATCGTCCCGGCGCGCGAGAAGCTGCGAGCGCCGCCTGAGGCTGGTGGTTCCCACCCGCGCCCCGCGCCCCAGCCCCTCGATCGACGCGGGTGTTCCGGGCCGTACCACGAGCACGTCGCGCGGGTCCTCGCGGGCCGGATAGGCGGCGAGCATGAGCCCCGCGGGCAGGTCGGCAGGCACGTCCTTGAGGCTGTGGACCGCGAGATCGACGCGCTCTTCGAGGAGGGCATCCTCGATCTCCTTCACGAAGAGACCTTTGCCGCCAATCCGCGACAGCGGTCCTTCGAGGAACTTGTCGCCCGAGGTCTTGATCACCTCGATCTCGGCCCCCCGTTCAGGAGCCAGCTCGCGCAACCGATCGCGCACCCAGTTGGCTTGCCAAAGCGCGAGCGGGCTGCCGCGCGAGCCGATCCTGAACGGTTTCATGGCTCCGAATCCTCGGTCTCGCGCGAGCCCACGGGCGCGGCGGCGATAGGCTGCGCCTTGGCGCGCGGCTTGCGGCTACGCCCCTCGTCGTCGAGATCGAAGAGCACGCGGGCCGCATCCACGTAAGCGAGGCTGCCGTTCGCGCGGCACGCCTTGAGCTGGCTGAGAGGCGCGTGCAGGAGCTTGCCCATCAGCGCACGCGTCAGCTCGGCCACCTCGCGGCGATCGGCTTCCGAGAGCTGTGCCAGCCAGCCGCGGTGGCGATCCAGCTCCCCTTGGCGAATCGACTCCCAGCGATCCTGGATGTCGCGGATCACCGGATTGGCGTCGAGCTCGTGCAACCAGTCGAGGAAGCGCTCGACCTCCTCGTCGAGGATGTGCTCGGCGCGCGCCGCCTCCACGCGTCGAATCTGCCAGTTGGCGTCCACCACCTGCTCGAGATCGTCGACGTCGTAGAGATACGCGTTGTCGAGGTGATTCACCTCGGGATCGACGTTGCGCGGCACCGAGATGTCGATGAAGAACATCGGGCGGCGCTTGCGGCGCTTGAGCGCCGCTTGCACCATCGCCTGGGTGACCACGTAATGGGGTGCGCCGGTCGAGCACACCACGATGTCGGCGTCGGCCAGGCGGTTCGCCAGATCGTCGAACGGCACGGCATCGCCGTGGAATTCCTCGGCCATGCGTGCCGCGCGCGAATGGGTGCGGTTGGCGAAGAGCAGCTTGCTCGCGCCCGCCGCCGCGAGGTTGCGGGTCGCGAGCTCCGCCATCTCGCCCGCTCCCAGGACCAGCACCACCTTGCCGTCGAGGTTGTCGAAGATCTTCCGCGCCAGCTCGACGGCGGCGAAGCCCACGCTCACCGCGTGATCACCGATGCGGGTCTCGGTGCGCACCCGCTTGGCCACGCGAAAGGCCCTGTGGCACAGGCGATTGAGCACCGTGCCGACGGTGCGGGTGTCTGCGGCGAGACGGTAAGCGGTCTTGACCTGCCCCAGGATCTGCGGCTCGCCGACGATCAGGGAGTCGAGGCTCGCCGCGACGCGGAATACGTGCCGCGCGGCACTGCGCCCCGCGAAGCGGAACGAATGGTGGGCGAGATCGTGAGGCGACACGCCTCGCTCGCTCGACAGGAACGCGGCCAGCCCCTCGCTCGCCGCCTCCGGCGAATCGCCGACGGCGAGCACCTCGACGCGATTGCAGGTCGAGACGATCATCGCCTCGCGTATGCCCGGTCGCTCGCGCAGGCGCGTGAGCACTCGCGGCAGATCACCGGCGTCGAAGGCCAGCTTCTCGCGCAGCTCCACGGGCGAGGTGTGATGGCTCACCCCCAGGACCAAAGGGGTGGCCCAAGCCGGCAGGCTCGCGTCATCCATGATGCGTTCGCTCGTCCCGCTCTCGGCCCATCAGCGGAACGAATGGACTCCTTGACCGAGGACGATCACGCCCACGAACGTCACCGCGACCATCGCGAATCCCACCACCGACCCGAGCGCGGCCTTGCGCCCACGCAATCCGACCAGCGCGCGGGCGTTCAGCAGCACCGCGTAGAGCACGTCCTTCAGCCGCAGTCGCCGCTTCTTCATGTCCTCGAACGT
>CAYVDO010000126.1:0-14830 GCA_964450125.1 uncultured bacterium | reverse complement strand
CCGCGTAGAGCACCCAGGTCAGCGCCGTCCACAGGATCTTGGGATCGTGCACGACGGCCTCGACCTTGGGATCGAGGTGCATCCACAAGCCCCCCGTCAGCATGCCGAGGGTGAGCAGAGAGAAGCCGATGGTGATGAGGCGGTGGTTGATGCGATCCAGGAGGTCGAGGCTCGGCAAGCGATCGACCACCGGCGTGATGTGCTTGGTTTTGAGTGAGCTCTCGCGAATCAGGTACATGAGCCCCACCGCGGCGGCGAGGATGAACGCGGCGTCGCCCGCGACCGCCAGCGTCACGTGGACCGGCAGCCACACGCTGACGAGACTCGATGACGGCGGGCTCGACGGCTTCGGCAACGCCAGCGCCATGATGAGCAGCAGACACACCAGCGGGCTCAGGAACGAACCCACCGTGGGCAACGGATAGCGGAACTGCACGGCCAAGAACGCCACCACCAACACCCACGCGTAGAAGCTCAGCGTATCCGCCGCCGAGATCGTCGGTGGCAGCCCGTGAGCACAGCGCACGGCGATGGCGGCGGTGTGGAAGAGCAGGCCCACGGCGAAGGCGATGCGGCCGATCCGCGCCGAGCCCGGCCGCGCGTCCGCGAGCAGGAAGCCCAGGTAGGAGATGGTGCTGACGAAGTAGATCGCCGCCGTGAGCGTGAGCAAGAAGGCGTGCATCGCTGGGATTCCTCGGCCGGCACTCGCGGACTCCGAAGCATAATCCCGAGAACGGCGGGAAGCGCCATGTTTCCAGAGCGGGACGACTCGAAGGCGGCGTCGCGAGCTGCCCGCCCCGCGGCCTCCGTGCGCACGCTCGCCGACACGGCTTGCGCCATTGCCCCCGGAGTGAGACAACGACGTCTCGCACCGAGCCTCGCGACGCCGTGAACGGCGTCCTCGAGGCCCACCACGTCGCGCGGCGCGGCCACGTGACAGAGAGGTCATCGTGAGCCGAATCGAGCGAATCGAGCTCTTCCACGTCGAGGTCCCGCTCGCACAGCCCTTCTACCCGTCGTGGATCCCCGGCTACCCGCAGACCCAGAACCGGATGACGCTCGTGCGTCTCACCACCGATGATGGCGTCGTGGGCGTGAGCGCGGGCGCGGCGTTCGAGCGCGAGCGCGAAGGGCTCGGCTCACTTCTCGGCCCCTATCTCATCGGCGCCGACGCCACGAATCTCGGCGAGGTCCGCCAACGCCTCACGGAAGCGTCGTTTCTGGGCTGGCACAACTGGTGGATCGAGCCGGCGATCTGGGACATCCGCGGCAAGCTCGAGGGCAAGCCCGTCTATCGCCTCCTCAACCCCGACGTCGGCAAGGTGGAGCGCGTGCCGGTCTATGCGTCGACGGGCAGCCTCCTTCCCATCCCCGAGCGCCTCGCGTACCTCGACCGCATCCGCGACATGGGGATTGGCGCGGTGAAGCTGCGCGTCCATTCCTTCGACGAGCGGGAGGACTTGGCGGTCGTGGAGGCGGCGCGGCGCCACCTCGGGTCGAGCTTCACGATCGCAGTCGATGCCAACCAGGGCTGGCGCGTGGCGCTGATCGACGACGCGCCGCTCTGGGACGTGGAGCGTGCGATCCGTTTCGCCCGCGCCGTCGAGCCGCTCGAGGTGGCCTGGCTCGAAGAGCCGCTGGAGATGCACGACTACGCAGGGCTCGCGCTGCTCCGCAAGTCCACCACCACGCCCATCGCCGGCGGCGAGCTGCTGTCGGGTTGGCACGACGTGCGCACGGCGTTCGAGCACGGCTCGTTCGACATCTACCAGCCCGATGCCGTCTTCTGCGGCGGGCTCGAGACCAGCCGCCGCGTGCTGGCGCAGTGCCGCATCGAAGGGCTCTCGTTCTCGCCACACACCTGGACCAACGGCATCGGATTTCTGGTGAACTTGCACCCGTTCGCGGCCCATCCCGAACGTCACGTGCTGGAGTTTCCATTCGAGCCGCCCGGATGGACTCCGGAAGCGCGCGACCGCATCCTCGCGCAACCGATGCAGGTGGCGCCCGACGGCACCATCGCGGTGCCGCAGACGCCCGGGCTCGGCATCGAGATCGACGAACGGGCGCTCAAGCGTTACGGCACGCGCTTCTTCCACATGAGCAAGACCTCGCTCGCGATGCACACGATTCGAACCAAGGGCCTGCGCGCCGCCCTCGACCTCAAGCGCAAGAAGGAGCGACGCGCCACCGCGACGGCTTCGTGATGCACGCGCGCCCTCGCGCGAGCTCGGCGCGGATCGCGATGGCGGCGCTGCTCGTGGCGAGCAGCGTGGCCCGCGCCTCCGCACGTGAGCCGTGCGATCGAGTGGAGCTCTGGGGCCGCGACGGCTGCCCACACTGCTCGGCTGCGAAGGAGTTTCTCGCCGGGCTCGAGGCACGCACACCGGGGCTGGAGCTCAGGATTCACGACGTGGTGAAGGAGCCGGCGGCGCTCGCATCGTTGCGCGCGCTCGCCGAGCACGAGCATCTGACGGCATTGAGCGTGCCGACCCTGCGAGTCTGCGACACGGTGATCGTCGGCTTTCGGGACGCGGCGACCACGGGCGCCCAAATCGAGGAGTTGGTCCGCGGCGCTGCGCAGGCGGGGGACGTCGCGATCCGCGGCACGGTCGAGATTCCCTGGCTGGGAGTCGTGCGCCTGGACCGGCTCGGCTTGCCGCTCTTCACCCTCGTCATCGGGCTCGTGGATGGCTTCAACCCGTGTGCGATGTGGGTGCTGCTCTTCCTGCTCTCGATCCTGGTGAACCTGCGCGATCGGAGGAAGATCGCGCTCATCGCCGGCACCTTCGTGATCGTGAGCGGGCTCGCCTACTTCGCGTTCATGGCGGCATGGCTCAACGTCTTTCTGTGGGTCGGGCTCACGCGCACGGTGCAAGTGGTGCTGGGTCTCGTAGCGATCGGAATCGGCGCGGTGCACCTGAAGGATTTCGTGGCGTTCGGGCGCGGCGTGAGCCTGAGCATCCCCAAGTCGGCCAAACCGGGCATCTACGCACGGGTGCGGCGAATCGTGAACGCGGAGAGCACCGCGGCAGCGCTCGCCGGCGCCGTCACGCTGGCAGCGCTCGTGAACCTGGTCGAGCTGCTCTGCACCGCGGGGCTGCCCGCGCTCTACACCCAGATCCTGGGGATGCAGCAGCTCTCGGCCTTGGGCCACTACGGCTATCTGGCGCTCTACAACCTCGCGTACGTGGCCGACGACACGATCATGGTGATCGTGGTGGTGGTGACGCTGAACCGGCGCAAGCTGGATCAGGGCGCCGGGCGCTGGCTCAAGCTCGTGAGCGGCGCCGTGATCTTGGCGCTGGGGCTGCTCTTGATCGTCGCCCCCGGCTGGCTGACCCCCTGACCACGCGAATGCCGTTCCGAACCGTGCGCACCACCCGCTCCGGCCAACGTCGCGGGATCGGCTCACGGGCCAAGTAGCGCGCGTGGTAACAGCCGAGCAACGAGCTCACGATCGCGTCCACCTCGTCACCGGCGCGGATCTCGACGCGCTCGCGCGCCGACTCGAGGGTGGTGCGCACCATGGCCCGCCTCGGCACCATCAGTCGCTCGCGGGACCGAGCGATGAGCTCCGGGGTATCCAGCCCCTCGGCGAGCACCGCGCAGCGCCACCGCGTTCGGCCTGAGCAATCCGCGCTGAAAGTGGCGCAAGGCCGCGATCGAGTCGGTGCGACCGTCGCCGCTCGACTCGGGCGGCTCCCGGGCTCGGGGCCGTGCGTGCTCACGTGGATTCGCCTCGCGCTTTCTCGTTCACCGAGGCGAGACATCACGTTTCGCTTGCTCAGACGCTGATTCGCCGCTCGACATGCCGCAACTCGTGACATTCTTCCATCAGCGCGCCGCCGATGACCTGCGCGGCGAACGGGAGAACGTCCGGCGATGGGAAAGACCGACTTCGCGCCCGCACGGTTGATACCGCTCACGATGGCGATGCTGCTCGCGCTCGGCTGCGCCAGCCAGCGGCCCACACCCAACTCGCGGCCCGGCAACGAGTGGGCGGAGCGCATCGCCACGGCCTACGGCGGGCGGGCGGCGCTCGCTCGCACGCGCTCTCTCGCTTTCGACTTCGTCAGCTACGAGGATGGAGTCGAGAAGGCACGCTTCCATCACGTGTTCGCCGTGAACGGCGGGCCATGCCTCTACGAGACCGACGCCGCCACGTTCGCGCGCTCACCATTCGTCGACGATCAGACGCACACCTGGAAACCGATCGGCCTCGACGTCCCGGCCGGCCGCCTCGTGGCGCGCGTCGATCGCGCGACGCGCACCGGCGAGGTCCGTGTCAACGGTGCGCCGCAGCCGGAAACGCTCGTCCGTCGCGTCGTCGAGCGCATCAACAACGACGCGTTCTGGCTGATGTTGCCGTTTCAGCTCGACGACCCCGGCGTGCGGCTCTCCGAGATCGGGCCGGTCACCCTCCCCGACGGACGCGCAGCGACGGCGTTGTCCTTGAGCTTCGGCAGCGACGCCGGCGCAACTCCCGGAGACCGGTGGACCCTGTTCGTCGATCGCAGCACGGCTCGGATCCTCAAGACCCGCGTCGATCTGCAAGGCGGCGCGAGCTACGTGGAGGCCGAATGGCGCGGCTCGGCGAAGACCGGCGGCCTCGACCTCGCGGACGAGCGCGTGCTCGGTAAACGCATCGTCCGCTTCGAGCGGGTCAACGCCTCCGAGCAGCCCTTTTCGCCCTGAGGCTCGTATCGCTCACGGATCGTGGCGCGCCACCTGTTGCCAGGCGCCGTGGGCGTCGCGCTCGAGGATGAGCACCGTGCCGGGACGGAAGCTGACGTAGGGTGTACCTACGCCATCACGTAGCAAGCGCGTGGCGAGACGCGGCAAGCTCGGCAGGTGACCCACCAGGAGCGTGTCCTCGTTCCACGCAGCGATGCGCGCGATGACGGGCGCGGGATCTTCGTCGGGCTCGAGGTCACGGTCGACGCCCAGGGTCACCTCCGGCGCGACGTGGCGGGCCCAGATCGCCGCAGTCTGCTCCGCACGCTTCTTGCCACTGTGCTGGACGCGCGCCACGCGCACGCCGCTCGCGGCAACCGCCGCAGCCACTCGCTCGACGTCCTGGCGCCCGGCGGCGCTCAGGGGGCGCAGTGGATCGATGCCCGGCTCGAGGGCTTCACCGTGCCGTGCCAGAAGCAGTCGCATCGTTTCGCCGCTGCCTCTACCTACCCGACGCCCATCCGATGCGACTCAGACGGGGATGTCCGGGAGCTGGCTCTTCACGTCGGCGAGCCGCGGCAGGCCGAGGTCGCGCTTGGAAAGGATCGGTTGCGGATCGGGCCAGGGGATGGCCAGATCAGGGTCGTTCCAGGCGATGCCGGATTCGGTGACGGGGTCGTAGTAGTTGCTGACGCGGTAGATGAAGTCTGCGACGTCCGACAGCACGCAAAATCCGTGGGCAAAACCCACGGGGATGTAGAGCTGTTGGTGGCCTTCGTCGTCGAGGAGCTGCGCCATCCAGCGGCCGAAGGTGGCCGAGCGCGGGCGGATGTCGACCACCACGTCCCACACGGCGCCACGGGTGCAGCGAACCAACTTCGCCTGGCCCGGATGACGCTGGAAATGGAGGCCACGCAGCGTGCCCTTGACCGACCGGGAATGGTTGCCCTGAACGAAATCGATGGGGACGCCTGCGGCCCGCAGTGCATCGGCGCGAAAGCTCTCCAGGAAGAAGCCGCGCTCGTCGCGGTGCACCTTCGGCTGGATCAACAGCACGCCTGGCAGCTCGGTGGGCAGGATTTCCATGAGCGCTCCGCTGCTCCGATCAGAAGCCGAGAAGGAAACGGGCGATCGAGCGGCGCTGGATCTCGCTGGTGCCCTCGACGATGGTGAGCATGCGGACGTCGCGGTAGAAGCGCTCGATGGGCAGCTCCTTGGTGTAGCCGGCGCCGCCGTGGATCTGGAGCACGCGGTCCGCCACCCGGTTCACCATCTCGGTGGCGAAGAGCTTGGCCATCGCACATTCCTTGTCGACGTTCTTGCCGGCGTCCTTGGCCCGCGCGGTGGCGTAGACCAGTGCCCGGCTCGCTTCCAGCTCGGTGGCGCTGTCGGCGAGCATCCACTGGATGCCCTGATTGGCGCCGATGGGCGCGCCGAAGGCGTGACGGATCTTCGCGTACTCGGTACCCAGCTCGAGCAACCGCTCGGCGGCGCCGACGGCGCACGCGGCGAGATTGAGGCGACCATCGTTCAAGCACGCCTGGATCAGCCGGAAACCGTAACCGAGCTCGCCGAGCAAGCTCTCGGCAGACACCTCGCAATCCTCGAAGACCACCTCGCCGGGATGCGAGCCTCGACCGCCCATCATTTCCTGTTGCTTGCCGAGCGACAGGCCAGGCGCGCCCTTGGGAACCAGGAACGCGGATATGCCACCGCGAGCGCGCAGCTCCTTGTCGGTGACGGCGAAGACGGTGAAGAGCTCGGCGCGATGGGCGTGGCTGATGTAGTGCTTGCGACCGTTGAGCAACCACTTGTCGCCGCGGCGCACGGCGCTGGTCTGGATGGCCTGCGCGTCGCTGCCCGCGCCAGGCTCGGTGAGCGCGAAGCTCACCAGGAACTCGCCCCGCGCCATGCGCGGCAGGTACTCCCGGCGCTGCGCCTCGGTTCCGCCCAGCAGGATCGACTTCTGACCGATCGAGTTGTTGACGGTGATGTAGGTGCGAACGGCGCTGTTGGCCTTGGAGATCTCCCCCGACACCACCGCATACGCCAGCGAGCTGAGCCCCATCCCGCCGTATTCCTCGGGAATCGTGAGGCCGAAGAGCCCCAGCTCGCGCATCTGCTGCACGATGTCGGCAGGAACGAGCGCTTGCTCTTCGATCTCGTGCTCGCGGGGGATGACCTCTTGGTAGATGAACTTTCGAACGGTGTCGCGGATCGCGATCACGTCCGCGTCGAGGTCGATGAGCGGGGTGTCCATGCGCGCCTTCCCCTCCGGACGAGGGACGGGCCATCCTATGCACCGAGGGAGAGTGCGGCAACGGCCGACGGCGCGTGCGTGGCGCGCGATCGCCCCCTTTCCCGGCCCGTTTCACGAGGAGCGCCGCGATGCGCGCACTGACCGCCGCCGAGAAGGAAGCCGTCCTGATCGAGGTCCAGAGCCGGATCCTCGCCGAGAAGGACGCGCTGACCGAGCGAGACCCCAACTTCGACCTCGCCGCCGTCGTCAACGACGCGCTCTACCACGAGCGCCGGCGCCTCGACACCCACCGTTCGAGCCCCACCTGGAAAGACGACAACGCCTTCTGGAAGGGCGTGTCGAGGCGACTCTCCAGGGCGTCGACGAAAGAGCTTCGCGACATCCTCGCGAGCGTCATTCACCGCTACCTCGACGAGATCATCGGCAACTTCGATCCGCGCGTGTACGGGCTCGCCACCAAGGCGATCCCGTACGCGCTCTCGGGCTTGCTCAACACGCTCTCGCCCACCCGGCTGCTCTCGGGCTTCGACAGCCTGGCGAACCTGGACGACCACCTCATCATCCGCGGCGAGCTGGACACGATCTCGAAGCTGATCGAGATCGGCACCGTGATCTTGGTGCCCACGCATTTGAGCAACATGGACTCGCCGGTGATCGGCTACGCGCTCTACAAGACGGGGCTGCCGCCGTTCACGTACGGCGCCGGGCTCAATCTCTTCAGCAACCCGATCATCGGCTACTTCATGCACAACCTGGGCGCCTACAAGGTGGATCGCCTGAAGCGGGACGACCTCTACAAGCACACGCTCAAGGAATACGCCACCTACACGCTGGAGATGGGTTTCCACAACCTGTTCTTCCCTGGCGGCACGCGCAGCCGCTCGGGCGGGCTCGAGCGCAGGCTCAAGCTCGGGCTGCTCGGCACCGGTGTCCTCGCGTATCAGCACAACCTTCGCAATCGGAAGGAAAAGCCGAAGATCTTCGTGGTGCCGTGCACGCTCTCGTACTCGTTGGTGCTGGAGGCCGAGACCCTCATCGAGGACAGCCTCAAGGAAGCCGGTAAGGCCCGTTACATCATCACCGACGACGAGTTCTCGAAGCCCGGCCGCATCCTCAACTTCTTGAAGAGCCTCATCAGCCTCGACTCGCGGATCTACGTGACCTTCTCGGAGCCGCTCGACCCGTTCGGCAACCGCGTGCTTCCCGACGGCACCAGCGTCGACCACCGCGGACGGCCCATCGACATCACCGGCTACGTGACCTCGAACGGCGAGGTGAAGCGCGACGATGCCCGCGACGCCGAGTACACCCGCGAGCTGGGCGACGCCGTGATGCGCGCCTTCGCCAAAGACAACACGCTGCTCGCGACCCATCTGCTCGCGACCGTGATCTTCCAGATGTGCAAAGACCGCTACCCGAAGCTCGATCTCTATCGCCTGCTGCGTGAAAGCGCGCTGCAGAGCGAGGGCTTCCCGCTGGTGGACGTCCATGCCCGCACGGAGAAGCTTCTCACCAAGCTCAAGAAGCTGGTGAAGGAAGAGAAAGTCCGCTACGGCGAAGAGCGGCTGGGCTGGGACGCGCAATCGGTGGTGAGCGAAGGCCTCAAGCTCTTCGGCGTCTACCACACCACGCCCGCGGCCACGCGCCGCGGTGATCGTGTCTTCCCCACCGATCCGTCACTCTTGCTCTACTACGCGAACCGCACCACTCCCTACGGGCTCTGACGATGGCGACACGGGCACGCACCACTCCCAAGGCACCCGCCGCGGCGCCACGAAGGTCCCCCGCGGCTCCTGCGCCGTCCCCGGCGAAGACATCGCGCCGCACGACGCCCACTCGTCCAGCCCAGGACACGGTGGCGATCGTGGGTGCCGGATCGTGGGGCACGACGCTCGCAGCGCACGCCGCTGGTGGCGGGCACGCGACGATGCTCTGGGACGTCGATCCCGCGGTGATTCGCGAGATCCAGACCAAGCGCGTGAACAGCCGCTCGCTCCCCAAGCTGCGGCTCGATCCGAGCATCCACGCCACCGGCGATCTGGCCGAGCTCGCCGCGAGCGCGCATACGCTGGTGCTCGCAATCCCGTCCACGGTGACGCGCGAGGTGCTGGCGGCGCTCGGTCCCCACGTGCGTGCCGATCACCTCATCGTCCACACCACCAAAGGCCTCGAGCGCGGCACGGGCGCGCGCATGACCGACATCATCCGCGACGAGACCTGCTGCAAGCGTTTCGGCGTGCTTTCGGGACCGAACCTGGCGCCCGAGGTGCTCGCGGCCCAGCCGAGCGCTGCGGTGATCGGGTCGCGCTATCCCGAGGTGATCACGACCGCCCAGCGCTTCTTCGTGCGGCCGTTCTTCCGCGTGTACGGAAGCGCCGACGTGGTGGGCGTCGAGCTCGGGGCCGCGATCAAGAACGTGCTCGCCATCGCGATGGGGCTCGTCGCGGGCATGGGCTTGGGCCAGAACACGCGCTCGCTCATCGTGACCCGCGGGCTCGCCGAGATGATCCGCATCGGCACGCGCCTGGGCGGCGAGGCCCCGACCTTCAACGGCATTTCCGGGATCGGCGATCTGATCGGCTCCGGCATGAGTCGCGAGAGCGCCAACTACGCCGTGGGCGAGCTGCTCGCCCAGGGGCGGAACCTCGGGCAGGCGATGCGCGAAGCGGGGCACTTCGCCGAGGGCGTGCCGACGGCGGAGGCGCTCCACTCGGTGCTCGAGCGCACGCGCGTCGACGCGCCGCTCTCTCGAGCCGTCTACGAAGTGCTCTACGCCGGCGCGACGCCGTCGGAGCTTCTGAAGCGGCTCATGTCACGCCCGCCGACGATGGAGACCGATGCCCACCCGCTCACGTGACGAGAGCGTCGGCGAGCCGCGGGCGACGCGGCCCAAAGCGGCCGACGCGTTCCTGGCTTCGGGGCCGTCCTTCGACGAGCTCGGCATCGATCGCGTCAATCATCGCCGCCTTCCCGAGGATTTCTTCGGCGACGTCTACATCTGGGACGTCGACAAGACCTACCTCGACACACCCTTCGATTCGATCAAGGGCTTGATGCGCATCCCCTTCGAGGGAGCGATCGACAAGCGTGCGTTCCCGGGAACGGCTCAGCTCCTGAAGGAGCTCCGCCGCGGCCCGCGCAAACAACCGCTCGAAGCACCGATCTACTTCATCTCGGCGAGCCCACCGAAGCTCCGCGGGGTGCTCGAGAAGAAGATGCTCCTCGACGGTGTGGAGTTCGACGGGCTGACGCTCAAGGATCCGGTCCAGAACGTGCGCCGCGGCGGATGGCGCGCGCTCAAAGCCCAGCTCGCGTACAAGCTGGTCGGCCTGCTGTTGCACCGACGCGACTTTCCCCGTGGCGCCCACGAGACGCTCTTCGGCGACGACGTCGAGAGCGACGCCGTCATCTACACCCTCTACGCCGACGTGGTCGCCGGTCGCATCCGCGGTGCCGAGCTCTTGCGCATCTTGGAACGCCACCACACCGAGTACCAGCTCGCGGAGTGGATCGTGAGCTTCGCCGACACCATCCCCAAGGCGCGTTCGGTGGAGCGGATCCTGATCGTTCTCGCCCGCGACGGTGATCCCGCGCGGTTCGCGGCCTTCGACCGCATGCTGGTGCCGGTGCGCGATTCGTTGCAGTCGGCTGCGATCCTCGAAGCCGAGGGCAAGATCTCGACGGCGGGGGTGCTGCGCGTGGCCGCCGCGATGCGCGAATCGGGCGCTACCGACATGGAGCTGCTCGCGAGCCTGATCGATCTCTGCCGGCGCCGGCTCGCCGGCGGGCCGCGCTTCGATGCGATGGTCCGCAAGCTCGCGCAAGCGCGCGCGATCCCGCCCGAGATCGCCATCGCTCGGACCAAGTCGGTTCGCCCGCTGCCGCGCCCCCCCGCCGTCGAGCCCCTGCTCCCCACGACCGAGCGGGCGTGACCCTCGACGGCGTGCGAGCCGGTGCCCCGCCCTGAGCATGCCTCCGCGCCGCACGCTGCGCCACGCGCTCTTCGCCCTGCTGGCACTCTTGCTGGTGGGCGCCATGGGCTACATGGCGATCGCGCGGATGTCGTTCGTCGACGCGCTCTACATGACGGTGATCACGCTCACCACCGTCGGCTTCCGCGAGGTCGAGCCGCTCGACACCGGCGGCAAGCTCTTCACCATCGCGCTCTTGATCGTCGGTTTCGGCACGGTGCTCTACAGCGCCAGCCTCGTCGCGCGCGAGCTCATCGAAGGGTCGATTCAGCAGGCCCTGGGGAGGCGCAAGGTGCAACGCCAGATCGCGCACATGTCCGGTCACTACATCGTCTGCGCATTCGGGCGCATGGGACGGATCGTGTGCAAGGAGCTCGAAGCCAAGCCCGTGCCGTTCGTCGTGATCGAGCGCGATCCGGAACGGATCCCGGATCTCGAGTCCGAGCACTACCCGTTCGTCGCCGGCGACGCGACGGAAGATCAGGTCCTCGTGGAAGCGGGTATCGGGCGGGCGCACGGCCTGGTGGCGGCGCTCTCGAAGGACGCCGACAACGTGTACGTCGTGCTCACGGCCCGCGAGCTCGGCCCCGAGCTCTTGATCGTGGCGCGCGCCGAGGACGAGCGCAGCGAGCGCAAGCTGCTGCACGCAGGCGCCACCCGCGTGGTGTCGCCGTACACCATCGGCGGCCACCGCATGGCGCATGCGCTTCTTCGTCCCGCGGTCCTCGACGTGATCGACCTCGCCACCCACTACCGCTCGATCGAGCTGCAGATCGAAGAAGTCACGGTGCCGAAGGGCGGCTTCTGCGAGGGGCAGACGCTGCTCAAGTCGGGGCTACGCGATCAACTCGGGCTGATCGTCATCGCCATCAAGAAGCCGGCCGGCGAGATGCTCTTCAACCCGCGCGCCGACGAAAGCATCCACGCCGGCGACCGGCTGGTCTTGATGGGACAGACCGCGAATCTGCGACAGATCCAGGAGCGGCTGCGCGGCTGAAGCGTCGGGCACGGTGAACGCTCGGCCGACCTCGGGCCCTTCACCACACGACGGCGATTGGCGATGCTGTGAGCGCGCGCCGGTCGTCGCGTTGGTGCGAGGCGCGCGGGATCCGATGAAGCCGCTCGCCCGCATCCTCGTGGGGGTCTGTCTGGTGGGCACCCTCGAACTGCCGCGCGCAGCGCGCGCCGGCGACCCACGCTACCTGCAGTACATCGAGAGCCCGTACCGCTTCGGCATCAACCTGCGCAGGATCGATCCGCGTGCCATCGGCTATGCAACCGACGTGCTCGGCGCGATCGGCATGTGGAGCGACGTCAGCTTCGAGAAGTACGAGAGGACGGTATTCCGGTTCGACGTCCACGGCTCCCACCCCCTCGAGATCAAACGCATACCCACCACCAGCGCATACGAAGAAGAGGACCCGATCGAGGTCGGTCCGAAGCGGCGCGAGCTCTACGCAGGCAACGTGCGCCTCAGGTTGGCCGACTACCACATGATCGATTTCGGTCCGGTGTACTCGCTGACCGGTAACCGCTACGACCACCAGATCTTTCTCTCGTACGTCCAGCAGAGCTTCTTCGACGACGTCGAGCAGGATCAACGCGGCACCGCGGACATGGACCTCGACGGGCGTTCGTTCACCGAGATCGGACACCGCTTCGACTCCGGCGAGAGCCCGACCCGCGCCGGCGCGCGGCTCGGCATGAAGACCCAGTACCGTGACGGCGACGAGTTCCAGGTGCTGCTCGAAGAAGACTTCGACGCGTTTCGCTGGCTCGCGACCTTCGAGCTCTTCTACTACCGGGAGGTGTTGCGCGACGGGCAACGTCCCCACGACCCCCTCGATCCCGAGCCCTACCCGCTCGAGTACCCGCCGGTGCTCACCCTTCACGCCCGCATCCAGGAGCACTTCGCCCGCGCCGGTTACGACGCCCGCGCCAAGGGCGTGCAGGCCGTGGTGACCGCGATCTGGTCACCCGAGATCATGGAGCTGCGCCCGACCCCGAGCCTGCACTTGTTTCCGCAGGTGGAGGAAGAGCTGCGCTGCGGGATCGTGGGCGGCGATCTCGACGGGATCTGCACCAACAAGACCGCGCCGGGCTATCGCGTGGTGACGATCCGGCTGCGCAGCCCGTTCGGCTTTCTCGGCTTCAGCAAGTACATCGAAGGTGTCGAGGGCGATCTGGGGCTCAGGCTCAAGCTCGTGATCTCGTACGACATCCAGCAAAGCGACTTCTCGTTCGACCTGACGCCCGAGATCCAGGCTGCGCTGCGCTTCTACTGAGCGTCCGCAGCCGGCCGCGGGCGCGACTCAGGAGCTGGGTGCCCGCTCCTCGGCGTTCTTGAGCGCGTTGCCGTGGAAGATCCCGAACAGGATCACCTGCACCACGTGGCCTGCGAACGAGCCGGGCGCGCGCCGCACGTACGGCATCCAGAACGCCAAGAGCTCGATCACGTGCGCCACCAGCATCCCCCAGAACGTCCACTTGCCCACGGTCGCGACGACGCCCGGGAACGCGCCAGGACGAACCACGCACCCGAAGGCGATCGCCCACACGACGCTGAGCCCCACCTTGGCGGGGAGGATCGTCCGCTCCGGAATCTTCATCCGACCTCCGCGCACCCATCGCTTCGAGCGTAGGCGCCGCGAGTTGTCCCGTCAGTGGCTCGCCGCTCCGTCCGCGAGCCGCGTCAGAAACGAGCGCGTCGCCTGCGATGCGGTGTCTGCCGCCAATCCGTAGTACGTGAAGAATTGCACCAGCGACGCGACGCCGTCCCCCTCGTCCGAGGTTGCGCGGAAAGCGATGAACGGCAGACCCCGCTCGGCAGCCTCGCGAGCGATCACCGCCGTTTCCATCTCGATAACCAGGACGTCACCGTCGGCGGCTCGGGCGCGCGCCGTGGCGGAGGGGGCATCGCAGCCGAACACACCTCCGCCGCCCGCCCAGCACGGGAACGCGGCGCCACGGAAGGGATCGTCGGTGTACCCCACGCCGCCCACGACGATTCGCGGCGACTCTTCGATGCAGATCGGGGAGCCCGGCGTCGCCGGCGGTGCTGCGCTGCAATGCGCGAGCGCGCTCGAGCTGGCGAGCTCGCGCGCGATCGCGAGCCACTCGGGATCGGGGGTGAACGCCGTGCCGTCGGGGGCGAGCCAGGTCTCCGGCACCGCGACGTCGCCGATCCCGAGTGAGGTATTCGCGACGCCCGACACCACCACGCCTCGGACGGGAAATCGCTCCAGCACCGCGCGGGCGACTGTCGCCGCGTTGGTCATGCCGATCCCCGTCATCCCGAGGATCACGCGTATGCCCGCGAGACTGCCGACACGGATCTCCCGACCCGCAACCGCGACGGTCTCCGTGACCTCCGCCTCCGCCAGGTTCGGCGCCAGCTCGCTCGGCATCGCGCTCAGCACCGCCAGGTACGGTGGCGCCTCCGCGCCCCCAGGATCGGACCCGCATCGGGAGGCGATCGCGACCACCGAGAGCGCGAGCAGGCGCGCGGCGCGCTCGCGCCGAGCGGCGTCGCAGCGTCGAGGTCCGCGACGGGCCATCCAGGCCTGCATACCACGGGTCGCGATGGCGACGCAGCGAGGACGTCGGCGCTTTCGACCCGGTCCCGGCACGCGTAGAATCGCGACCCGCGACCGAGGGGTATTTCAGCAACGATGGGCCTTCACTTCTGGCCGATCTTCCGTCGCACGCCGGCGGCGCTGCTCGCCGCGCTGCTGGGGTGCGGGAACGGGAGCCCAGGCAGCGCATCCGACCAACCGCAGCCGCCGCCGGACCCGGTGCTGCGTTGGAATCGGATCGCGATCGACGCCACCGGCTTCGATCATGCGCACGCCGGCGAGCAGCTCGGCCCCGGCAAGGCCTCGCGCGCCATCCTCCTCTGGTCGTTCGCGGATCTCCGCACCCA
>CAYVDO010000125.1:13780-18441 GCA_964450125.1 uncultured bacterium | reverse complement strand
TGAATCCCATCGGCCCACGTGGCGTGTACGACGAAGCCAAGCGTTTCGCCGAGGCCATGACGATGGCTTACCACCGCAGCCACGGTGTCGCGACCCGCATCGTGCGCATTTTCAACACCTACGGCCCGCGCATGCGAATCCGCGACGGCCGTGTGGTCCCCACGTTCCTCGCGCAAGCGATTCGCAACGAAGACATCACCGTCTTCGGCGACGGCAGTCAGACGCGCAGCTTCTGCTTCGTGAGCGATCTGGTGGACGGGCTGGTGCGATTGCTGAACTCGGACTGCGAGACGCCCGTCAACATCGGCAACCCGCGGGAGATGACGATCTACGAGTTCGCCGAGACGATCATCCGCATCACCGGCTCGAAGAGCCGCATCGTGAAGCGCCCTCTGCCCGAGGACGATCCCAAGGTGCGACGCCCCGACATCACGAAGGCGCGCACCCTACTCGGTTGGGAGCCGAAGGTGAGCCTGGAAGAGGGCATCACCCGCACCCTCGACGACTTCAAGAAGCGCATCCTCGGCAGCGCGCGCTGAGCCATGAATCAGGCCGCGTCCGGCGAGACGCCGGCTGAGCTCGACGCTCCCACGCCCGAGCAGATCCAGCGCTGGCGGCGCGGCCTCGCGCTGGGCGGAGGTGCGCTCGCGCTGGGAGCGTTCCTCACCGTTCATCCGTGGTGGAGCGGGCCCTGCATCGACGGCGCCTGGGTAACCGCCTGCTGCGTCCTCGGCGGGCTGGGTGCCTTTGCCGCGCTCACCAGCCCGTGGCTTTCCGCATGGATCGTCGAGCGTCCGGCATGGCGCGAGAACGTGTACTCGCTCGCGCTGGCGTTCCTGCTGGCGCTCGTGATCCGCACGTTCATCGTCCAGGCATTCAAGATTCCGTCGGGATCGATGCTGCCCACGCTTCAGATCGGCGACCACATCCTGGTGCTCAAATTCGCGTACGGCACCCGGGTGCCGTTCACGGACCACGTGATCCAGGCACTCGGGTTACGGGAGCCGCAGCGCGGCGACATCGTGGTTTTCCGGTACCCGCGCGACGAGTGCGAGGACTACATCAAGCGCATCATCGGCCTGCCCGGTGACACCATCGAAGTTCGCAACCGGCGCGTGTTCATCAACGGCGAGCCGATGCCAGACGCGTGGGGCCATTGTCCCGATGGCAAGCTCATGAGCGATCTCGACGCGGACTGCGGCCCACCGGCGATGCGCATCGATTACGTCGCGCCTTTCCACGTGCCCGAGGACCGCTATTTCATGATGGGCGACAACCGGCAGCACAGCCAGGACAGCCGGTTCTGGGGAACGGTGGAGCGCGACAAGTTGCTCGGCCGCGCCGTGTGGATCTACTGGTCGTGGGACGCCGAGCGCCATCTACCTCGGTTTGGCCGGCTCGGTCGCACGGTGCACTGACCCTCCGCCTCGGCATCTCGCCGTAGCGCGGACGCCGGGTTGCGCAGCGCGCCGCCGCTACCGCGAGCTCGGGACCGGTGGTGCGCCTTCGCCAGGCCGGGTGCACCTCCCGCCGAGGCGCAGCCGAGAATGGCTCGCCGAGGCTCGGCCCGCGCGCACGATCCGCGCTCGCGGCGTCAGGGTGCGATCTTCTGCTGGCCGAGAACGTAGGTGAAGCCGGCGCTCAGATTGCCCGGGATCACACGCGTGATGTACTGCTCGACGAAGCGATCGATCTCCGTGATGGTCGTGGGCGGCACGATCACGATGTCGAAGGGCGCGAGCGCCGGATCGACCGAGCCCTCTGCGCCATCGGCGAGCTTGGCGAGATCCACTACCCGCGAGGTGGCAACGCCCTCGGGCCCCTTGCGTAGCAGCACAACCTTCGAGAGATCGCCGGCGGGCGTGTAGCCACCGGCAGCGAGAATTGCGCTCATCGCGCTCATGCGGCCGAGGATCTGCACGTCGCGCGGATGAAACACCTCACCGCCCACGTAGACTACGCGGCCGGCATACTCTCGCACGAAGACGGTGATGCTGGGATCGCGCACCGTGCGCGCCAGCTCGCGGGTTAGCAACTGCGCCAGCTCCTCGGGCGTGAGACCGTCGGCACGCAGATAGCCGGTCAGCGGGTGCGCGATCTTCCCGTCGGGGCCGACGCGCACGGTCTCGTTGAGCGAACCGTCCACCAACGACTTGATCTCGACGAGGTCGCCCGGAACGATTCGATACGTGATGTCGTCCTGGGCGGGCGCTACAGGCACGACAGCCGCCGGAGCAGATGCGGACGCGTCGTCCGCGGGCTCGGTGGTGGCGTGTGCGGGGACGCCCGCTCCCAGCTGCGCAGCCAGCACCACCACGAACACGGGCCACGCGAGCAGATCGCGCAGCAGACGGGATGCAAAAACCGCTCGACTCCGACTCATGTCAGGCTTTCCCCTTGGGACGGCTGGACTTCGCCCGGGCATTCGCAGCTTTGCCGGACGCGGATTTGGGCGCGCTGCTCTTTGCCACAGCGTTCTTGGTCGTGCCACCCACCGGTTGGTTGAGTTTCTGCCAGAGCCGCGCGAAGAGACTCTGCGGTTCGTCGCCTGCGGGACCGGCCGCTTCGCGGTGTTTGCCGCGAAAACCTCTGGCTTGAGCCTCGGACCTGTTGCGTTCCTTCCCCGACCCACCGAAACCACCGATCGCGGCCTGTGCCGCAGCGTCGAGGGCGTCAACCGGCGGAGGTGCCTCCACAGCGGGTGTCAGTCGCCGATGGGAACGCTTGCCGGCATCCACTTTGATCAAGTCCTGATTGCCGGTGCTGAGCGCATTCACGAAATCGAAGATGCGCTGCCGATCGACCTCGGCCAAGAGCGTGAACTTGAGACCCATGCCTGGCGGCAACGCCGACGGCACGAAGGGCCGAAACGGGTTCGAGTACACCACCGAAGCCGTGGCGCGGATCGGCGGACCCTTCATTCCCGGCAACGTGATCTGTAACGTCACCAGCGAGTTCACTGGCGACGCCGCTTGGGTATGGACGAAGACGCCCTTATCGGTGAGCTGCTCGGCCTCGGCTTCGACGTCGAGGCCATCACTCGCCTGATAGCGAACCGGATACCGGTGCGGAGTAGGGCGGGAGCGGTCGGCTGCTCGGCTCATGTCGTGCTCGGCGCCCCACGAACGGGGGCGATCTTCGCGATCTTACCGGAATCGCTGGTTGTCTGCGAGAGCAGGATCTCGTACAACCTGCGCAGCGAGGACACGGAACGGGCGCAGTCGCGCCACCAAGGAGGGTTCGCGTGATGCGCTGCCGTTCGATCGATGCGATCCGTGACGGGCGCGGGCTTGTGACCCGCGCGGTGCCGATCGCCACGCTGCTCGGCGTTGCGCTGGCGGCTATGAGCGCAGCGGCGCAGCCAGCACCGGGTGCACCGGTCAATTCCCCGATGGTCGCGCCCACACCACCGGTCGCGCCCGCTGGTTCCGCTTCGATGCCCGCTCCCGCCGGCCCTGCGGTGGCGCCGCCTTCGACCACGCCCGGACCGCCCCCATTCCCGGACGGGTTCTTGGGCGTGAAGCTCGAGTGGACCATCGATCAGGTTCGTAGCGCGATTCCCAAGACTCGTGAGGCTTTCGAGATCGACGACCAGAAGAACTGTCCCACGGCGCCGGCGCAGCCATGCCGCCGCATCGTCGAGAAGGCACCCAAGGGCACGTCTCACAGCAAGGCCGAGTATTGGTTCAATCCATTCAACGGCCGATTGGCTCGCATCACCGTCGAGTACCGGCTCGGGTACGTGGACGTGGACAACCAGTTCACGCAGAGCTTCGGCCCGCCTACCAAGAAAGAAGAGAAGGCCTTGGCCCAGAGCGCGTTTCTGGGAGCAGGCACCGAGGTCACCAAGGTGTGGCGTCGAGGCCCCTTCGAGGTCGAGCTGGTCTACTTGCTGCTCGCGAAGAACCCGACGGAAGCCCACAATGGACACGTCGAGTTCCGCAGCGTCACGCAGCTCGAGCTGATGCGAGATCTGGGCGAGCAGATGAAGTCCCTCGGAGGGCCGACTCCGGCGCCTGCTCCGGGCAAGCCCCCGCCGAGCGATGGGAAGAACGAGGAGGCGCCGCCCCAGCTCTTCTGAATGAGCTCGGGCGCGGTCAGCCGAGGCCGCCGCGCACCATCACACCGCGACGCGCGGGCGCAAGCTCGAGGCACCGGGCCGTATCGCGACCATGGCGGCGCCACGCTCGCTCGATCGCAACGGCCACCTCGCGCGCCCCTTCGGGCGCGACCAGTGCGAGGATCGTGGGACCGCTGCCGCTCAGGAACGAAGCCACGGCACCGGCACGGCGCGCAGCGCGGCGCACGGCGTCGAATCCCGGCACCAGGGGTGCGCGATACGGCTGATGGATCCGATCGTCGGTAGCGAGATCCAGCAGCTCGTAGCGCCCGGCCGCCATGGAAGCGACGGCGAGCGCGGCCCTGGTGAGGTTGTGAACGGCGTCCCCGCGCGAGACCGTTGCCGGCAAGAGCTTTCGTGCTTCCTCCGTCGACACACCGAACGGCGGCACGAGCGCCACGGCCACCAGCCGCGGCACCGGGAGCGCCACGAAACGGGCGCGTCGCCCATCGAGGGCGGCCACCGTGAATCCGCCGCTGACCGCCGGTGCGAGATTGTCCGGATGTCCCTCGAACGGCAGCGCGAGGTCGAGCACGGCCTG
>CAYVDO010000125.1:0-13770 GCA_964450125.1 uncultured bacterium | reverse complement strand
TGATCGATGGGGAGCGGCTCGCCGTTCATGGCGACGGCGATCAGTGCCGGCCGGTCGTAGGCGGCATCAACGGGGAACCCGCCGGTGTAGCCATCGACCGAGCGACCGACAATCTGATCGGCACCGGCTTGAACGCCTGCTTCGTCGAGCAGTTCACGCAGCGGCAGCCCCAGCCACGGCCGCCGCCGAGCTGGAGCCGAGACCGCGTCGCCACGGGATTCGGTTGAGCATCCGTACCTCGAGCGAGGGCAGGGCGCAGCCCAGCCGCGCCAGCGAGCGGCGGAGCACCCGATCGAACAGATTCGTGCGCCGCGCACGCGCCACGTCGATGCTGCCTTCGCCTTCGACTCGGTAGTGGATGCCGCGGCTTGCCGAGCGCTCGAGCCACACTTCATTACGCAGCTCGAGCGCCAGGCCGAGCGTGTCGAAACCAGCGCCCAAGTTGGCGGTAGTGGCGGGAACGGTGATGTGGATGCTTGGCACGATCGCCTCGTTTTCGGGGCGGCGGACTATACCTCAAGCCCCCGGGCCCTCCGTGCGTTCGCGACGCGACGATCACGCTCCGCACTGGAGTCTCGGTGAGCTCGGCGCGTCGCGAGCAGCCGCCCTTGCCCGCGGCGCCGCGTGCGGTGCTCGTTCGTTCGCCCAACTGGGTTGGCGACGCGATTCTCGCGGTGCCCGCGCTTCTGGCGGTGCGCTCCGCATTTCCCACGGCCCACCTCGCGGTGCTGGCGGTGCCGTGGGTGGTGGACGTATTCCGCTGCGTGCCCGGCGTGGACGAGGTGCTCGTGTTCGATCGCAAGGGCGTCCATCGCGGCCTACTGGGTGTCGAGCGTATGGCACGGACGATTCGCGCTCGCCATTTCGACGTGGCGATCTCGCTGCCGCGCGCGGCGAGCAGCGCGTGGTTGCTGTCGCGAAGCGCAATCGCCTGCCGCGCGGGATTCGCGGATCGCGTCGCTCGTACGCTCTACACCCACGCCGCAGCCTTTCCCGGCAAAGCGCGGCCGGGCCATCACGAGCTCGAGCTTCATCTCGAGCTCGTGCGCGGACTCGGCATCCCGGCGCCGCTGATTCAGCCGACACTGACGTTGAACGCCGAACTCGTGGCGCGGCGGGAGGCGCTGCTGACCGAGTGCGGTGTGGCTCACCGTCCGTACCTGGCGATGGCGCCTGGTGCGGCGTTCGGGGGTGCCAAGCGCTGGAGCGCTGCGGGATTCGCAGGCGTCGCCGACCGCGCATTCACGTCGATGGGGCTCGAAACCGTACTCCTCGGCAGCCCGGGTGAACGCGTCATCGCGCGCGAAGTGGCGAGTTGCGCCGAGCGCGCACCGGTGGATTTGGTGGGTCGGATCGGCCTCGCCGAGGCGCTCGCGTTGATCGACGGTGCCCGTGCCGTGGTCACCAACGATTCCGGGCTGATGCACGCCGCGGCGGCCCTCGACACCCCCGTGGTCGCCATCTTCGGGCCGACCGATTGGGTCGCGACCGGGCCGGCGAACCCGCGAGCACGGGTGGTGCGCGAGCCCGTCGCGTGCGCGCCGTGCTTCCTTCGCGACTGCCCGATCGACCACCGCTGCATGACGCGCGTGGGCGTCGATGCCGTGTGGCAATGCCTCACGAGCCTCATCGCGGCGGTGGGACGCTCGGCATGACGATTCCAACCCCAGCGTCGTCCGGCTGCTGCGCGAGTGACACGTCGCCGTCACTTGCGTTTTGCATCTTCGAGGTTCAACATTCCCCGACTCATCGGACGCCGTGGCGAAGCACGCCCACTCGCACCGCCGCACCGCGCCTCGTGCCGGCACCCGATCGTGGCGCGGCTTCGCGAGAGAGCCGATGAGCGCCCGGGAATTCCTGCGAATTCTCGGTGAGCACGACGAAGGAGGTCGAATGGAAGCTCGGCGGCGATCCACCCCTGTGAGGCGCGCCCCCGTGGCGGCCGGGATGCTCGTGGCGGTCGCCCTCACTGCGACGAGCTGCTCGAGCTCGAGCGGGCAGGTGGGCACGCGGTCGCCGTACGCGCGTGCCTACGCCATCAGCGATCGCAACCAGCTCATCGGCGGTCAGGTCGCGATCGCGAACATCGGCGATTTCATCCTCGAGAACGACCAGGTGCGGCTCGCGATCCTGGGAGCCCTCGAGTCCTACGGGCCTAATCTCTACGGCGGTGCCTTGGTGGACGCCGAGCTCCAGCGCCCCGACGGATCGAGCACTGCGGGCCGTGGTACCGACGAGCTGGTCGAGGTCTTCCCAATCATCGACCTCAAGGTCGCCAAGCCCGACGGCACCCTCGACGGGCCGGGCAACCCCGTCAGCACGAGTGTGCGCGTTTGCGAAGAGGGTGGCTCGGGCAATGGAACGCGGGCTCGGGTGCGAATGGCGGCCGATCTCTACCCGCTCATCGCCTTGGTGGGAGTGATCCCCAATCTCCTCGGGCCGTCGGGTGCACGCATCGTCCAGGACTACATCCTGGAGCCTGGCAAGCGTTACGCCCGGCTTCACACCGAAGTGCGGTTTTTCGAAGGCGGCGAGGGTGCCGGGCAACCCGTCGAGTGCGGTGACGATCCCAACGCCAAGCGCGTCTTCAAGCCCGCGTACCCACGAGAGCCGCTCAACGTGATCTCGCCGGTGCTCTTCGGCCAGGCGTACGGCGACATCGCGATCTTCGGCGGCACCACGCAGCTCTTCTCGCCGACCTTCGGGTTCGACTCGTTCAGCGAGCTTCTGGCCAAGGCACCGAGTGCAACCAGCGATGTCGTCTACGACGAGATCGTGCCCTTCAAGAACACCTTCGAGTCGCCGCTCAACGGCTATTTCCTGGTGGGCCGTGCCAACCACATTTCCTATGGCATGACGGCACCGGACAAGGGCGTGTTCACCATTCCTCTGCTCGCCGGCACCATCGCGCCGCAGTTCGTGGCGACCTCGCGGGAGATGGTGGACGCCAGCACCGGTGCCAAGCCGTCGCCGCTCGAACCGGTGGGAAGTCAGCGCGGCGACATCGCCAGCTTCGACCGCTTCTTCATCGTCGGCGACGGCGACGTGGCCTCGGTGCTGGACGTCGTGAACCAGATTCAGGGTGTGGCCAGCGGCACCGTGCACGGCCACGCCTTCGAGGAAGCAACGGGGCGGCCGGTGACGCGCGCCAGCATCCTGGTGTTCCGCCATCCCCGCGACGGCACCGGCAACCTCCGTGAGCTCACGGGAATCGGGCTGAACGAGCTGGGCACGCCGATCAGCCAGATCTATACCGATGTCCGCTTCGACGACACTTCGCAAGACGGCAGCTTCAGCGCCACTCTCGAGCCAGGCGACTACGTGCTGCTCGGACTCTCCGAGGGCCACGGCCGTGGGCCGCTCCAACCGATTGCCGTGCGCGCCGGCGAGAGCCTCACGACCACGGTGGTGATTCCCCGCGACGGCCGCGTCATCGTCGAGGTGGTGGACGCGGCTCGCGCCGGCGCGAGCCTGCCTGCCAAGATCACCGTCACCGAGCTCGATGGCCACGGCGTGCCGTGGCCGCGCTTCGGCGAAGGCTCACTGCCGATCTCGCGCATCCCGCGCGCCAACGCCATCTACGAGCCGCAGACCGCCGACGCCGGGCGCAGCGACCTCGAGTTCGTAGCTGCGTTCGAGTACACGGCAGATGGTCGGAACACGTTCTCGCTGGCGCCCGGCCGCTACCGGGTCTACGCGTCGCGGGGCTACGAGTACACGATCGACACCAAAGACGTGGTGATCGAGCCGGGCCTCGAAAAGACCGCCCAGCTCGCCATCGCTCAGGTCGTCGACACCACCGGCTGGCTCTCCGGTGACCTGCACGTTCACTCGGAGTCGAGCCACGACTCCGGCGTGTCGAAGGACGATCGCGTGCTGGGATACGCCTCCGAAGGAGTCGAGATCCTGGCGTCCACCGACCACGACTACATGACCAACTACAAGCCCTACATCGAGAACCACGCGCTTCGCCCGTGGCTCACCACGATCGTCGGCGACGAGCTCACCACCTTCGAGAACGGCCATTACAACGCGATGCCGCTTCAGTTCGACGGCCGCGAGACCTCGAACGGCGCGCCGCGCTGGGTGGGGCTCACGCCGCCCCAGATCTTCGACACGCTGCGTGCCCGCGGTGCGTACGGTCCGGATCGGACGGTGACGATCCTCAATCACCCACGGGATTCGATCTTCGGGCTCTACAGCCAGTTCGGCTTCGATCAGGGCACAGGAGTGCTCTGCCCCGGCCTCTTCACACTCGGCAATCCCGTCATTCGCACCGGTAACGGTCTCGGCGGCGTGAACACCCCGAACTTCGACGCCGACTTCATGTCGATCGAGGTCTTGAACGGCAAGCGCTACGAGCTGATCCGAACACCGACGCTGGAAGAAGTGCCGCTCAAGGCCGAGGGGCAGACTCGCCCCGGCACGCCGCCCTCGATCTACCAGGTGCTGGCGCGGACCCTCGACGAGCAACGCCGCCTCATCGACTCCACGAACGGCCTCGCCACCACCGATCAGAGTCGCTACCAAGGTGGCGTCGACGATCTCTTCACCACCATCAACCTCGGACGCGGCCGCCCGACCGGGCTTGCGAACTCCGACTCGCACAAGATCATCGACACGGCATCCGTGCGCACCTGGTTCAAGGTCGGCACCGACCAGCCCGACGCCGCCGAAGACCTGGACGTGGTGGCCGCCGTCGCGCGCGGCCAGACGGTGATGGGCTTCGGACCGTTCGTCACGCTCACCGCCGACGGCGCGGAGATCGGCAAGATCGTCACCAACTCGAGCGGGCAAGTGGACGTGGGAGTCGAGGTGCAGGGTCCCGACTGGTTTCAGATCGACCGGGTCGAAATCTACGGCAACGGTGAGCTCGTCGCCGAGATCCCGGTGGCGCGACCCAATGCGTCGACCATCAAGTACCGCGGCCACACCACCATCAACGTGCGCGATCTCGCCATCAACGATCACCAGGCGAAAGACACCTACTTCGTCGCGGTGGCGCTCGGCGACGACGATCTCTTCCCAGTGGATTTCCCCAACAGCTTTCCGACCCAGAACACCAGCGACATCATCGTGGGCGCGCTGGCGGGCGTGATTCCGGGGATCGGCGGGCTCTTGGGGGAGGGTGAGAACATCGTGCCGCTCACGTTCAACGTCCTGCCATACGGGGTCACCAGCCCGGTGTACGTGGACGTGGACGGCGACGGCCGCTTCACCGCCGTGGGGCGTCCGCCCGCTGACGGCCGCAACAAGTACCGCGGCTGCACGGATCTCACGGAAGACTGCGTGTGTCAGGATCTGGCGCTGCCAACGAGCGCGACCCAGGACTTCACGGATACCCGCGACTACGTGCAGTGGTTGTTGGGCCTCGAGCAAGCCCACGGCAGGCTCAAGGCCGTGCCGCCGGCCCCGTTCGAGTTCGCGGGACGCTGAACGAGAGCGGCAAAAGAGATCGGATCGACAGAGCTCCTCGGGTGCCGCGGGCACCCCAAGCGAGGGAAACCCCATGCCTCAACGACTCACCCGACACACCCTCATCGGCTTGGCGTTCGTGGCCGCGCTCGTGGCCGTGCGCCCAGCGCAAGCCGGCCTGGCGGACGACGTCGCCGATGCGTTGAGCCCCGACGCCATCGAAGACCGCAACGACGTCGATCCATTGCTCGATCGACTGGTTGCGAAAGGCGTGTTGACTCCCGAGGAGGCCAAGGACATCGACAGAGAGGTCGCGGATCAAAACCGCTTCGCCATCGACCTGGGCGGTCGGATCAACCTCGATGTGATCGCGTACGACGGCGCCGATTACGTGGAGGGCGTTCCCGGCGATCCGAACTTGCGCACGGGATTCCGCCTGCGCACAGCACGCTTCAACGCCGACGGTCGCGCGTACTGGGATTGGCTTCGCTACTCCATGCAGGTGGACTTCGCGGATCCCGACAAGGCCAACGAGGTCGAGGTCACGCTGCTCGATGCTCGGATCTCCCTCGTCGACCTGGTACCGATGCACGCCATCCACCTCGGCCTCGTGAAACCGCCATTCGCCCGCCAGCAGCTCATGAGCTCGAGCCGCCTCCAGTTCCAGGAGCGCAGCATCGTGCTCGAGGAGCTGCAGGATCAATTCTTCGATCGCGAGCTGGGCGCGCGTGTCAACGGCCGCATCCCGCTCGGCGAGGACACCGTGATCGTCAAGTACGCCGCCGGAGTCTTCAACGGCTCCGGGGAACGGAGCATCGGCGGGGACACCAACGAGGGGAAGCTGGTGGCACTGCGCGGCGCGATCGATCTCTTCCACGACATGGGAGACGAGGAGCCCGACCTCGCCAGCGGTGAGCTCGGTATGAGCGTCGGCGGCGGCTGGTTCCTGAACGACGACGTCGCCTCGACTCCCAAGGGCTACGCCGTCGACGGCGAGCTCAAGCTGGCCGGGTTCTCTTTCACCGGCGGCTGGGTGATGATCGATTACGCCCCCGATTTGGGCGCCAACATCGAGTTTCCGCCGTTCGCCACCGACTTCAACTCGAAGGGCTGGTACGTCCAAGGCGGATACATGTTGGTCCCGCACCTGCTCGAGCTGGCAGGGCGCTACGAACAGTACGACTCGAACGACCAGGTGAACGACAACGGCGACGTCACCGCCTACACCGGTGCCCTCAACCTCTACCTACTCGACCACGACATGAAGTCGAGCCTCGAGTACGTGGCACGAATCGAGGACGAGGGCGCCGAGCTCGAGAACGATTCGCTCACCCTCGAGGTGCAGCTGCTCTTCTAGCGCTGCTGCCTCGGGGGTCTGTTCCAGACCCCCGCCCATCGCGGCAAAGCCGCGATGGGACCCACCGCCGAGTCGTCTCGCTTCGCTCGTCGGCTCGCCTCAGGCTCGCGGAGACGTGAACGGCGAGCGTGGAGAGAGGTGCGCCGGTCGTAAGGCGCTGCGCTCGCGAGATGCCCGTGGTGCGCGCCCTCTTCACGAACCTGCGCGCGGCGACGCCCCTGTCGGCGTGATCGATGTGGTAATCCAAGCCCCGCCATGGGGGGACGGGGCATCCGAGTGCGTGCGCGCGCGACGAGCGACGCGCGGGTCGAGCGCTTGCTGGCGGGGAATCGGCTTTCCCTCGACGAGCTCGTCGCACGGCCAGGCGCCACGATCGTCAAGGACTACAGCAAGGCGCTCGTGCTGCGGATCGAGGACGAGGGCACGGCTTGGTACGTGAAGTGGTACCGACTGCCGAGCCTCAGGCTCCGGCTCAAGGCAGCGCTCACGTCGACGCCCGCCGCACGATTTCGCGCTGGTTCCGAGATCCTCGCTCAGACCGGCTTCCGCGGACCGCGACTGGCCGCGACGCTCGAGCTCGGAACTCGCGTGCTGCCTCGCGCGTCGCTGGTCGTGACCGAAGCGGTCGTGGGCGCGGAACCGCTGGCCACGGTCCTCGGCGCAGCGCGGCTCCACCGTCGACGGCATTGGCTGCGACGCCTCGGCATGCTGTTTCGCGACCTGCACGCAGCCGGCGTGCTGCACAAGGATCTCAAGGACTCGAACATCCTGCTCTCGGCCGATGACGCCGACGCGCCGTTCACGCTGCTCGATCTCGAGGACGTCCGCCACGTCCCGCAGCTCACCCGCGAGCGTCGTTTCCGATCGCTCATGCAGCTCTACCGCACACTGGGGCGAAACGCCCCGCTGCGCGAGCGCATCGGCTTCTTGCAGGGCTACGTGGCGGGTCTGCCCGAGCGCGACGTGGAGATCCGGCTGGCGCTCGCTCAGGTCGCGGAGATGGGTGCCGAGAAAGACCTGCGCGACCGCGGCCGCGTGGTCCGGAAGATCGACCACGCCGGCTTCCGTTGGCTGACGACGCTCGCAGGCGCTCGGCTCACCGAACAGATCATGAGCTGGACACCGGAGGCCGTCGCCCATGCCTCCGGCGCCCTGGAGGACCGCTCGGGACGCAGCCGTCGCTTCGTGCGTCTCAGGCTCGCCGATGGCACACGCTATTGGGTCCGCTTCTATCGCCCGCGCAATCTGCGCAAGGCAATCCTTTCCCACGAGCGGCGGGGGCGTGCCCGACGTGAATGGGACCACGCCTGCGAAGCGGGAAGGCGGGGCGTGCCCACGGTGCTGCCGGAGGCTCGTGCCCACGACCACGGTTGGCTCTTCCGGACCGAGATCATCGCCTATCCGGAGCTCGAGGGCGCACGGGATCTCGCGTCCATGCTCACCGACGCAGAGCTGGCCCCTGCGGAGAAGCGTACCCGCGTGACGCAGGCGGCGCGGGTGTTGCGCCGGGCCCACGAGCGTGGCGTCACCGTACGCCATCTGCGCGCGGACCAGGTGGTCTTCACCGCCGACGGTTCGGTACGCCTGCTCGGCTTGGAGCGCGTGCGATTCGGCGGACCTGCGTCCTGGCGGAGTCGGATCCGCGACCTCGCGTCGTTCGACCGAGGCCTCGCCGAGCTGAAGATCCGCCGCGGCCATGCCGTGCCGCGCAGCCAACGCGTGCGATTCCTGCACGCCTACCTCGAAGCCGGCCCCATCGATCGTGCACCGCGGCGGGTGCTGGAGCGCGTGGCGTGGCGTAGCTCGCGGGCATTTTCGCGGCGCGAGCGCCGCCGCCGGCGCTCGCTCGAGCGCCGCAGACCACGCGACTACGAGATGCCGGCCGTGAGCTGCTTCATCATCTGCAAGGACGAGGAGGATCTGATCCGCGACTGCCTCGAGAGCGTGCGCTGGTGCAGGGAAATCGTGGTCGTCGATTCCTTTTCCACCGATCGCACCGTGGAGATCTGCCGCGAGTACACGGACCGGGTCTTCCAGCGCGCTTGGCCCGGCTTCGTGGAGCAGAAGCGTTATGCGCTCGGCCTCACGCGGAACGAATGGGTCCTCAACCTCGACGCCGACGAGCGCATCTCACCGGCGCTGCAACGTGAGATCGAACGGAGGCTCGCGGCAGCAGACGACCGGGTGTGGGGCTTCTACATCCCGCGCCTGGTCTTTTACCTGGGGCGCTGGTGGCGACACGGCTGGTACCCGGAGTACCGGTTGCGACTCTTCCGGAAGTCGAAGGTGACCTGGGGTGGCGTGGATCCCCACGAGCGGGCCTTCCTCGCCGACGAACGCCGCGCCGTACGCTTGAAAGGCGACATCGCCCACCTGACCTATCGCGACCTGCGCGACCAACTCCGCACCATCAACCGCTTCACCAGCATTGCGGCCCGCGAAGCCTTCGACCGCGGCAAGCACTTCCGCGCCCTCAATCTGTTCGGCAATCCGGTGGTCCACTTCATCAAGTTCTACGTGATGAAGCGGGGCTTTCTCGATGGGATTCCCGGCCTCTTCATGGCAGGCTTGATGGCCCTGCACGTGTTCTTGAAGTACGCGAAGCTGCGCGAGCTCGAGTGGAACGCCGCCGATGCCGGACCCCGCGACCGTAGGCGTACCCCCGAGCCCACCAGCGGCCACGGCTGAGACGGCCTCCAGCAGCCGCGGCGGGATGCGCGCGGCGCTGGTGCGTGCGTTGCCCGAGCGATTTCTGCTCGGGGTGTCGCGCTGGGCCGTGCGCGCCCTCGCCGCCAGCGTCGCAATTTCGATCGCTGCCACCAACGTGGCACTCGGGATCGCGTTGGCGGCTTGGTTGCTGCGCGCTCTGCTCTACGGCCCCCGGCGCTGGCCGGCGACGCCTGCCGACAAGCCGTTTCTTCTTTTTCTCGCGTGCTGCGTGCTCGCGGCGCTGGCAGGAATCGACACCTCGACGGCGCTCTGGTCGCTGCGCGCCTATGCGCAGATTCTGGTCTTCTATCTGGTGCTCGATCACGCGCACGAGGAGGAGGAGCGCGAACGGCTCGCGTGGATCCTGACCGTTGGATTTTTTCTTTCGGGTTGGCACCAGGTTTACAACTACCGCTGGCAGAACTTCCACAAGGATTGGGGACCGGGAAAGATGACCCGCGCCAGCCAGCTCGTGATCGCCGTGGCGCTGAGCCACGCGCTCTGGCTCGCCAGCCGCGGGTGGCAACGGCGCATCGGCGTGGGCGCGATCGTGGCGATGCAGATCGCGGGATTGGTCTGCACGTTCAAGCGCGGGGCCTGGGTCGGCAGCCTCGTCGGCCTCTCCACTCAGCTCTGGCGCCGCAATCGCAAGTTGGTGGTGCTGCCGGCGGTGGTCGCGGCGGCGGTCGTCGTGGCGATCCCCGCAGTTCGCGTCCGGCTCAGCCAGTCGGGGGAAGACTTCGTCCACTCCGACAATCGCCTGCACATGTGGAAGATCGCCGCCCAGTTGGTGCGGGACTATCCGCTCGGGATCGGCACCCACAACGGTGGGATCATGAAGCGCGCCGATCTATGGGGTGCCGAGCCGCCGAAGCACCGGCACTTCCACTCGAACCTCGTCACGATCTGGGTGGAGGACGGGCTGCTGGGCCTAGCAGCGTTCGTCGCGTGGCTGGTGGCGCTGGCGCGGCTCTTGATCGAGCGCGTGCGAGCAACGGCGGATCGCCCCGGCACCGACGCGGTGCTCGCCATCGGGGCCGCCACCGCGTTTCTCGCGTGGAACGTGAACGGATTGGTGGAGTTCAACTTCGGCGACGCCGAGGTCACGATCCTGCTCTACTTCGTGATGGGGTTGGCGCTCGCACCCAGGTTCGCACCGCGGGACGACGCCCTGGGCGATCTCGCCCGCGCGAACGAGGAACAGGCATGACTCGGACCCCGCGACCGCGAGCGCTGCTCGCGGCGGTCTTGCTCGCCGCCACCGCTTGCCCGAGCCACTCGAAGCCGCCGGCGCTCGAGGGTGCCATCACCGACATCCCGGTGTATGCGCCTGCGGCGCTCACGAAAAAGCTCGACCACCCCTACAACGGCCCAGCGTGCCAGCTCCACTCCTTGATCTGGGAGCTCGAGACGCCCGACGAGTGGTCGAAGGTCCAGTACTTCTACCGTCAGAAGCTCTCCTTCGTGACACCCGAGCTCGATGCGGGCGTGAGCCAGGGCCCGACGCGCTACTCGTACGCACCCGCCGGCGGCGATGCCAAGCGCCAGGAGCGGGTGCTGGTGACGATCGGCCCCAAGGAAGCGAGCGGCACCAAGTTTCGCATCGAGGAAACGGTGTGCGCGTCGCGCCGCGGCGGCGGTTGAGCGTCGACGCGCATCCGTGCGAACCGGTCAGCCGAGGGCGCCGCTCTCCTTGAGCCCCGCGATCTGGTCCCACGAAAGCCCCAAATCGAGAAGCACTTCCTCGGTGTGCTGGCCGAGCTCGGGGCTCGGCGTGAGCTGGGGCGCGACACCATCGAAGCTCACCGGGTTGGCCACGAGCCGAAAGCTGCCGGCGTCGCCACCCACCACCGACGGCAGGTAGCCGTTGACGCTGGCTTGCGGATCTTCGTGAAGCTCTGCGGGGTTCTGCAGGACGGCCCAGGGCGAGTCCATTCCTGCAAGTCGTTCTCGCCACTCGGCGAGGGAACGGCATGCGAACGCTTCATCGAGCGCGGCCACGCACTCGCGGCGATTCTGGAAACGGGAGCGCATGTCGCGAAAACGCGGATCCGTCGCCAGATCCGGCCTGTCGAGGCGCTGGCAGATCTCCGGCCAGTAGCGGTCGCCCTGCAACGCCATCAACACGATCCAGCGACCATCGTTGGTGCGATAACTGTTCGCGAGGGGATTCAGCGCGCGCGCGCGATCGGGAAACGGAATCTTCTTCTCAGGCGCGACGAGCGGGCTGGCGACGATGTCGGGCGCCATCGTCCACATCGCGGTGCCGAGCAGCGATACGTCCACCAGCGCGGGCTCGCCGGTGCGCTCGCGTCTGAGCAACGCAGCCGCCACGCCGCCCGCGAGCGCCAGCGCCCCCACCGAATCGCCGAACGCCGGCCGCTGCATCACCGGTGCGTCTGCATCCGGGCGGGTGAGCCCGTGAGCCACGCCGCCCCGCGACCAAAACGCCGTGGCGTCGTAGCCGCCGGCATCGCGATCGGGACCGTCGGGTCCGTAGCCGCTGCCGCGGACGTAGATGACCCGCGGGTTTCGCGCCCGGATGTCGTCGACGTCGATCGCGAGCTTGGCACGAGCCGAGGGTAGGAAATTGGTCAAGAATACGTCACAACGCTCGGCCAAACGGTAGAGAAGCTCGCGCCCCTCGGGCTTCGCGAGATCGATCCCGAGCGAGCGCTTACCACGATTCGACTGCTGCATCATGAAATCGACGCCGCCCTCGCTGGCACCGAAGCCAGCCGCGGCGAGTCCACGCTGGGCGTCACCGTGAAGCGGATGCTCGATCTTCCACACCTCGGCGCCCCAGTCGGCGAGAATCGCACCCGCCGCGGGCACGAACCAGAACTGCGCCACCTCGAGAACGCGAATGCCCGAAAGTGCGCCCGTCACGATGCACGCCCGCCATCGGTGCCGGTGTAGCGAACGCTTGCTTCCCAGAGTGGCCCGGCCGCAGCCGGCCCGCCCGCGCCCCAACGAGGCTCGCGGCGCTTGCCGAATTTGTAGTAGGCGCCCGTCACGTTTGCGACCTCCGGCGCAGTCGCGAGGTAGATCGCCGTTCGAGCCGCGCGCGCTGCGGACGGGAAGGGCGCCATCACCCACCTTCCGAGCGTTCGCACCAGCGGCGAGGGATCGTGGGTGCCGATGTTCGAGCGCACCGGCCCGGGATCGAGGGCGTTCACCGTCACTCCCGAGCCGGCCAGCCGCCGCGCCAGCTCGGCGGTGAAGTGGACGATGGCGAGCTTCGAGCGGCCGTAGGATTTGAGCCACGAGTAGCCGCGAACGAGCTCCAGGTCCGCGAGATCGAGCGACACGATGCGGTGCGTGTCCGACGATACGTTCACGATCCGCGCCGGTGCCGATTCGCGCAGCCGCGGCAAGAGCCGCAACGTGAGCTGGAAGTACGCGAGGTAGTTGACGGCGAGCACCCGCTCGACGCCGTCCACGGTGAGCTCGCGGGTGCGACTCACCATGCCCGCGTTGTTCACCAGCACGTGGAGCGGCCGCGACGACGTCAGGTACTCGCTCGCCGCACGGTCGATGTCGGCGCGCGACGCGAGATCGCAGCGCAACACCTCGGGGCGCCGCCCCGTCGTTGCCGCAATCGCCTGAGCGGTCTCTTCGAGGAGCGTGGGGTTGCGCGCCAGAAGCACCACGTCCGCGCCGCGCGCAGCGAGGGCCTCGGCCACCGCGCGGCCGTGACCGGACGTGGCGCCGGTCACCAGACAAGTGCGCCCGTCCATGCCGTGAATCGCATCCAGGTGCGACGTGTTGCTCACGATCTCTCCTCGCGGGGAATGGCGAAGCGCGTGCGGTAGGCGGAGAACGCATCCTCGACTTGTGCCGCCGTGAGCCCGAAGTCTTCGAGGGCGTAGCGGTGCTTGCCGTGACGGTGCTGCGGATTGTGGGTGGTCCAGGCTCGCATCGCGGACTCGGCCGCGGGTGTGAGCGGCACGCCCACCCGCTCGTAGATGCGGCGGATCGACGGAATCGGATCGGCCGTCACCTCGGAGTACTGGACGTCCACGAAGCGATCGTCCCCGAGCCGATCGCGCACTTCCATGGCACGCGTCACCATGCGCACTTGCTTTCGCAGCCAGTGACGCCCCACCACCTGCGGATCGACCGAATCGCTCATCACGCCGCGGCCGTGGGCGATCATGCTGCAGAAGGACGCCACCACACGCGCCGGATCGCGATGGGTCTGGACGATGGTCGCGTCCGGGAAGACTTCCAAGAGCGCATCCAAGTGCTCGAGGTGGTGAGGAGTCTTGAGCACCCACCGCTCACGC
>CAYVDO010000124.1:263-18529 GCA_964450125.1 uncultured bacterium | reverse complement strand
GCGGCGATGCTCGGCGCCGAAGTCATAGCGGCACGAGGCCACGCCCGCTCGCGCCTTCACATTCTGGCGATCGCTCTCTACGTGGCGATCTTCGCCCTCGGGTTCGCGGGCTGGATCCAGGCCTACTGGGGCGTGGTCGGCGTCGCGTGGCTCGCGGTCGCGGTCACGTTCGCAGCAGCGACCTGGGTGAGCATCCAACGGCGCCGCGGTGCACGCTGGGTGCTCGCGGCGATGGTGGTGCTCCTGGACTACGCACTGGCGACCACGGGGCGCGCGGCGCTGCCTGCCGAGGTCGCGGGCGTTGCTGCGCTGATGATCGTCGCGGGCGCAGCGCGGCCGGACGGGCTCGATCACATACGGCCATGGCATGCCAGTCTCTCGGTGGCGGCGGCGTTGCTCGTCACCCCCGTGGCCGTCTTCTATCTGCGCGACGAGACCCCCGCTATGGCGCGGATCGGCGCGCAGCCTGGCGTCCATCCGCTCATCCCATTCAGCTCGCACGACGGATCCGCAGGCAATCTCGGGCACGCGCAGATCTACGGCATCACTCCGGGGTGCCGCGAGGGCGTCCTCTATCTCACGGCGCGCTGGGGCCAGTCGGGCATCTTCGAGTATCACCAGGCGACCGGCGACGGGCGCTGGATCGGCGAGTTCAGCGCCTCCGACAACACCCAGCTCGACTGCGAAGCCGGGCGTCTATACGCCGGCGACGCCAACGACGCGGGGATCGTCGGCTTCGACCTGAGCGGCGAATGGGCCACGCAAACGGCGCGCATGCCGCTCTCGACACCCATGCCGCTTCAGCTCGCGCTCGCACCCGACCGGGGCGGTCTGTTGGTGTCCACCGATCGCTACGCGCTCCACTGGCTCGACGTCGCCGACGGCACCGAGCGCGACGTCATCGAGAACACGGGCAAATACTTCGCATACGCGAACGGCCGGGTGTACGTCATCCGCTACGACGTGCAGGTCTTCGACGTCGATGCCGAAGCGGGGCGGCTCCGGCAGGTGGCGCGCTGGCCGCTCCCCAAGATCGCCGACCGCGGCAGTGTCGTCGTGGACTCCGAGCGCGGGCGCCTCTTCGCGACGACCTACGAGAACGGCGAGATCCTCGAGCTCGACCTCGCGACGGGTGCGCAGGTCGGCAGCACGTTCTTGGCGCGGGCGCTCCGGTTCCTCCGTGAAAGCCCCGACGGACGCTGGCTCGTCGCCGCCGACTTCCTTCACGGCGAGCTCTTCGTGGTCGATCCCGACCGGATGCAGGTGGTGAAGCGCATCGAGGTGGGGCCGCGCGCCCGCGGAGTCACGTTCTCCCCCGACGGCCGCACGGCCTACGTGGCGTCCGCCGCAGGGGCATTCGCGATCGAGCTGCCAGATGCGCGAGCCGCGGCAGCCATCGCCGCCGGTGGCGAGCCACTGCGCGCAGCGCATCACTCCTGACGCGCAGCCGCCAACCTTTCGCTCACGGGTGCGAGGTGGGATCGCTGGGATTGGTGCCGGCGGCGGTCTCGTCATCGTCGAGGAACCCGTCGTCGTCGTAGTCGTGGATCGGCGTGTAGCCGTCCTTCATCTCGACGGTGCCCGGCCCTCCGTCGCGGACGCTCAGGAAGAAGTCGCGGATCTGGGTGATCGCGGCCTCGACAGGCTGACGCACACCGAAGTCCTGTTCGAGCGACCTGAAGCGTTCGCCAGTCGAGAACGGAAAGCCGATCTCGTAGTACACGCCGCCGGGCGAGTAGGCGTAGAGCGTGCCGTGCTCCGCGGGTGAATACTGGGCGAGCGCACCGGTCTTGCCGTTCACGTTTCCCTCGATGGCCGTGCCACCCGACGCAACGCCCTCGACGGGCCGATAGAACGGCTCGAGCAGCGACAAGCCGAACGCACGCGCCAGCGCTTCGTTGGCCACGTTGGGCACCAGGTAATCCCACATCGCTTCGAGGAGCAGCACCGAGCGCGGCGCAGCGGGGCCGGAGGCGTAGGTGAGCGGCTCGCGGATCGCGTGGCGCGCGACGTTGAGCGGATCGCCGCCGTCGATCACGGTCTGGGCGAGATTCACCAGTGGGCTCGCCCGATCGGCGAAGCCCTCCTCGCCGATGCCGAACGCGACCCCGAGCAACGGGCCGAAGAGTCCGCCGATCCCGGGCGAGTTCACCAGCAAGTTCACGCCCAACCCACCACCAGCGTTGTGGAGGTTGGCGGCGCGCACCGTCGGCTCGTAGGACACGAAGTTGGCACCCAGGATCCCGCCGAGGCTCGTGCCCGAGTAGTAGAGCTGGTCGGGATCGAAGCGCACCCGCCCCACGCCCGGGATCTCAGCGTCGAACCGGCGCAGCATTCGCGCCAACGACATGTGATCTACGACGTTCTGGCGGAAGTTGTCCCGAAAGCCGGCCAGATTGATGAGCGCATCCACGAGTCCGATGGTGGCGCCGTCGCCGTTGGGATCGGCCCAACCGTCCGCTCCTTCGAGCGTGCTGAGCGAGTAGTTGGGTGCCTCGTCCTTGGCCGATTCCGGCAGATCGAACCCGATCGATTTCAGGATCGGATCGAGGACCTGGCGCAACGCCTGCGAGAAGTTCGACAGGTCGTAGCGATCGCCGTGTTGAACGGCGTCGATCGCCGCGATGGCGAAGCCTTCGGCACAGAGCGTGTTGGCGATCACCAGGAGCTCGCTCGAACGCTCGCCGCCCAGCCCGTGCTGCGCGATCACCACTGGATAGCCCTCGGGCGGTGGTGGAGTCTTGGGCAACGCCAGGCTGAACGGCAGATCGACCACCCGCTGCACCACCGGCTGCCCGTTCTCGACCACGAAGGTTCCGCCGTAGGGATCGAGGAAATGCGGGTCCGGCGACAGATAGATGGGGCTCCGGAACCACGCCTTGGTCACGATCGTTGCGACCTGCTGGTGCGCCTTCGGGCGAAGCCCGGGGGCGGAGTCCGGCTGCTCACCCACGAGTGCGTCGAGGCTGGCGCGGCCACCGTCGCCGAAGATCCACTGGGGATCGAAGTGCGGCGACGGATCGGGCACGCCCGAGTCGCCGCGCTCGAGGGCATTGCGGATCGCGACCAGGTCGTCCGCGATGTGCTGGGTGGTGAAGACCGTCGCTGCAGCGACTCCGCTCAGATCGCCGCCGGCAAAATCCGGCTCGGACGCGAGCGCCGCCGAGAGCATCTCGGCCTGGGCACGAGCCTCCGCACCGTACGGAGTCGCGGGTGTCGCACCCGCGAGCAGCGTCGCGAGCGTGTCCGGCGGACGCAAGCTGCCCGCCGGCGCACCGGCGCGCGTGCTCCACAGATCGGTGCGCACGATCAGCGCGTAGCGGGTCTTGGGGCGAAGAGGGACACCGGGCTCGGGCAGCACCGACAGGCGGCGATCACCGGCATCGAACGAGGCGAGGACCGGATAGCGCCTGCGGTACTCGGGAGAGGCCGGATCGACGTCCACGAGCACGACCGGGCTGCCGTACGCGACGCTGGCGGCGGCACTCGCAGGCAATGACACCGGATCGAGGTCGGCATCGAGCCACACGTATGCGGCGGTGGTCGTGCCGAAGCCGTCGAGCTGACGCAGGCCGGCCTCCAGCACCGTCCTCGCGATACCGTTGGCGACGTTCACGCCGTCGACGGCGACGTGGCCGCTGGCGTCACGGAAGAGATCGCTCGGCCATGGGATCTCGCCCCAGCTCGGCCGCTCTTTGTCTGCAGGGAGATCGAAGCGAGTCGTGGCCCCGGCCTCGGCAACCACGTGCACGGTGGCTTCCGCGGTGGAGGTGGTGCCCGCGCCCGAGAGCGTGGCACGCACGGTGTACTCACCGGGGCTCGCGAAACGATGAAGCGCGAAGCCACGGGACGGATTCAGGAGCCTGGTGCCATCGTCGAAGTCGAGCTCCAGGCGCTCGATGGCGCCGCTCGACGCGAACACATCGACACTGATCGCCACACCCGGCGAGGCGTAAGCGGGAACGCGTAGCCGCGCCACGGGCGGCGCACCGCCAGGCGAGCCACCGCCGCGCGAGTCCCCGCAGTGCGCACTCACCACCGCAGCGGCCGTCAGCGCGAGCACACGCCCGACGTTCAGCGCGCGAGCACACGCCGCCGTCGCCACCGATCGATCGCATGGATCGCTCATCACTCGGAACCTCCGCGAATCGTGCCGGGTTTCGCTTGACGCCCGAATTCGGCGAACGATAGCTTCCCCGGTCTTGCGCGTCATTCCTCGGGTGAGGAGCGGCGCGGCATTCCCGGCCGGCGTAGCTCAGGGGCAGAGCAGCTGATTCGTAATCAGCAGGTCGTCGGTTCAATTCCGACCGCCGGCTCCAGAAGTTTTCCGGGTGCGATTCCGATGGCACGCCCCGAAGTCGATTAGGTTTCGAGCCCACCGTCGCGGCCGAGTCGCGACCAGAAGGAGCACCGTCCATGGATCCCGCATCCGCTGGCGCTTCCGTTCACGGCTCTCACCATCGCGGCGAGGGACGAAGCCTCGTGGTGGTGGTTGTCGGCGTTTTGCTCGCGTTCGTCGCGATCGAGATGATCCGGAACTACGACTTTCCGCATTTCGCCACCACGAAGGACCCGAAGCTCGTCGAAGAGGAGCGGAAGACACCGGGCGTGGCCTACGTCGACGCGCTGCTGCACCTCTACGACGAGGGCATGCGGCCGTGGCTCCCCAACGATCGAACCTATCCGACGGTGCTCCTCGACAACCCGCAGAACTTTCAGCTCGGGCTCTTGGAAGCCATGCGCTACGGCGTAGTGGTGCTACGCAACAACTTGACGCGGCTGCGCACCACCGACCTCATCGACCCGGACGTGGACGCGGCATACACGCGGTTCTCCAACCCACCCAAGGACTGGTTCTTCCCATCCGCGGAGGCGCGCTACAAGGCAGGCGCCGAGGCGTTGCGCCGCTATCGCACGCGGCTGGCCAACGGTCAGGCGCACTTCTACCCGCGCGCCGACAACCTCATGGAGATGATCAGCCAGTTCAACTCGCTCTTGGGCGGGGCGAACACGCGGCTCTACAACTGCGTCGGCAACTTCACGACACGGACCTCGGAGGAGATGGGCGGCGATACGGCGCAGCCAGTCGCGACGACGCCCGGCAGTCATCTCATGCAGGCCGAGGTGCCGTGGAGCGAGATCGACGATCAGTTCTACTACGCGCAAGGTGTCGCGTTCGGCTACCACGAGATCATGGTCGCGGTGCTCCAGGATTTCGCCCCGGTGCTCGCGGAGCGCAACGCCGCGGCACTGGCGCAGAGCATCGTCCGCGACTTCCTCGACTACTCGCAGTTCGAGCCGCTTTACGTCGCCAACGGTAGCTTCGGCTCGATGTGGGCCAACCACCCGTACCAATTGCTCGGCTTGCTTTCCCAGTCGCGTGAGCGCGCGCGCTCGCTCAACAGCATGCTGACCGTGACTCGCGAATGACCCCACGCCGCGTGATGCGCGCGGTCTGCGCGCGACGCGGCCCGTGAACCTCCCATGAGCTCCCCGGCGCGACTCGCCATCGAGACGCCGGAGAGCGTCCGCTTCCGATACGAGTTGGCGGACGTCGGCGCGCGTGCGTTGGCGCTGACCATCGACACGCTGGTCCAGTACGTCGTGTTGGGGCTCGGGTTCGTGGCGCTCACGTACGCGGTGCGCGACGTCCTCGACATCGGCCCCGCGGTGTGGATCGTCGGCGTGTTCGCGATCCATTGGTTCTACTTCGTGTTCTTCGAGCTCGCGTGGAGCGGGCAGACGCCTGGGAAGCGGCTGGTGGGAATCCGAGTGGTGCGCGCGGGTGGATACCCCGTGACGTTCCTCGCCGTGCTCACACGCAACCTGCTGCGGGTGATCGACTGGTTGCCGATGGCATACGGCGTCGGGCTCGTATCCGCGTTCTGCGAGCCGGAGCGACGCCGCCTCGGCGACCTCGTCGCGCGCACGCTGGTGGTGCGCGAACGCAGCGCTCCGGTGGCCTGGGTTCGCAAGCCGTTCGTGGCCAAACCGGCGAGCGATGCGTGGGGGGATGCGCTCGTGGGCCTGACCCTCGACGAGGCCGCCCGCGAGCTGATCCTCGACTACCTAGCGCGTCGTGGTGATCTCTTCGCCGGCGCACGAGCTCGTGTCCGCGCCGAGATCCTGGAGACGGTGCTCGATCGCGTGCCGACGCCCGAGCAGCGCAAGGCGCTGCTCGGGCAGCTCACCCTCGACCGGCAGGACGCGTTTCTGGAGCGCGTCGCTACGAGCTGAGCGAATCGTGAACGCGCAGCGATTCCTGGCGGAGCGCGCCGCCCATTGGGCCTACGTACAGGCGCTCGCGACACGCGCCGAGAAGAGCCGCTTCCGCGAGCTCGACAAGTCGAGCCTCGACGAGCTGGCGCTCGGCTACAGGCGCATGATCTCCGACTTGGCCCTGGCACAGGCACGCTTTCCCGAGAGCCAACTGCTCGCGGACCTCGAGCGGGAGGTGGCACGGCTACACAACGTGGTCTATCGCGGCCAGACGCGCGGCTGGCGCGACGTGCGGCGCACGCTCATCGGCGACGTGCCGCGTACGGTGCGGGCACGCCTTCGTCACGTCGTCGTGGCGAGCGCCATCCTCTTCGGACCGGCGCTGATCGCGTATGCCGTGGGGCTCTCCCGCCCCGAGCTGGCGCGGGCGATGGTGCCGAGCGAGATCGTGGAGGCGGCCGAGTCCGGCAAGGTGCACACGGACGAGATCCTCTCGGTCGCGCCGTCGAGCTGGCTCACGAGCCGCATCGCCACCAACAACATCGCGGTGGTCTTCACCACCTTCGCCGGCGGGCTCGTCTTGGGCCTCGGCTCGATCGTGCTCTTGGTGTTCAACGGCATTCAGCTCGGGATCATCTTCGCCTTCTACCAGCACTACGGCCTCGCCGAGCGTCTCGGTACGTTCGTGATCGCGCACGGAGTCGTCGAGCTGAGCGCAGTGTGTCTCGCCGGCGCCGCGGGCCTGCTTCTCGGCGACGCGCTCGTGGCACCGGGCTACCGAACACGCCGAGCGGCGCTGGCCGAGAACGGCGCCGATGCTGCACGGATCGTGACCGGGCTCATCCCGACGCTGGTGCTCGCGGGGCTCGTGGAGGGGTTCGTCTCGCCTTCGCCCGCCTACCCGCCGCTCGCGAAGCTGGTGCTCGGCACGAGCCTGGGGTTGGCGCTCTGGCTCTGGCTCGCCGTCGGCGGCACGCCCAACGATCGGGCGCTCCGATCCTCCACGAGCTCGCGGAGGACATGAACGCTCACGACTTCCTCGAGGCGCTGACGCTCGTCCTGTGCGCGGCTGGCGTCACGACCGTGATCTTCCAGCGTCTGCACCAGCCGGTGGTGCTCGGCTACATCCTGGCGGGGTTGATCGTCGGACCACACGTCCCGATCCCGCTGGTGGCAGACCCGGCCGTGGTGCGGATGCTTTCCGAGCTGGGCGTGATCCTGCTCATGTTCTCGCTCGGCCTCGAGCTCAGCTTGCGCAAGCTGGCACGGGTCGGCGCCGCGGCGATGCTCACGGCGATCGTCGAGTGCAGCCTGATGCTCTGGCTCGGGCACGTCACCGCGCGGGCGCTCGGTTTCGGTGCGCGCGAGGCGGTGTTCACGGGGGCGATCGTCGCCATCTCGAGCACCACCATCATCGCCAAGGCGTTCGCCGAGCAGCAGGTCCGCGGCCGGTTGCGCGAGCTCGTGGTGGGCGTGCTGGTGGTCGAGGACCTGATCGCGATCGTGCTCATGGCGACGCTCACCGCGCTCGCCACCGGCGCGGAGCTCACCGCCGCCACGCTGGCACGGTCGAGCGGCCGGCTGGGTGCCTTTCTGGTGGTGCTGATCTCGCTGGGGATGATCGTCGTGCCACGCACGATTCGGGCGATCGTGCGACTCGAGCGCGTCGAGACCACGGTGGTCGCGACCATCGGGATCTGTTTCGCCTGCGCGCTGGCGGCGATGGAGCTCGGCTACTCGGTGGCGCTGGGTGCCTTCATCGCCGGCTCATTGGTCGCGGAATCGGGAGAGGAACGGCGCATCGAGCATCTGGTTCAGCCCGTCCGCGACGTGTTCGCGGCGATTTTCTTCGTGTCGGTGGGCATGCAGATCGACCCGGCGGTGATCGTGCAGCACTGGCGCGCCGTGCTCGCACTGGTCGCGATCGTGCTCGTGGGCAAGACCACCGGAGTCACGGTCGGCGCCTTCCTGACCGGCAACGGCACACGGACCTCGCTCCAGGCGGGGATGAGCCAAGCGCAGATCGGGGAGTTCTCGTTCATCCTCGCGGGACTGGGCGTGAGCCTCGGCGCCACAGGCGCGTTCCTCTACCCAGTCGCGATCGCCGTCTCGGCGCTCACGACCCTCACCACCCCGTGGATGATCCGAGCTTCCGGCCCCGCGGCGTCGTGGATGGACCGCAGGCTGCCTCGCCCCATCCAGACCTTCGCTGCGCTCTACGCGAGCTGGGTGGAGCAGCTCGGCTCGCGTAGGCACGCGAGCTCCGCCCGCACCGTGCTCCAGCGCCTCGTCAAGTTGCTGCTCGTCGACTCGACCCTCTTGGGTCTGTTGGTCGTCGCCACGGCAACCACTCTCGACGCCGACGTGGCATTCCTGGTGGAGCATCTCGGAGTTCGGGAGCCAGTCGCGTTCGCACTGGTGCTCGGTGGTGCGGCTGCGCTCGCGGCCCCTTTCGGCGTCGGGCTCTTTCGCATCGTGGCGCGCCTCGGCCACGAGCTCGCGGACCTCGCGCTGCCACCCGAGGAGCCAGGGCGGCTCGATCTCGCGGCGGCACCTCGGCGAGCGCTGGTGGTCACCATCCAGCTCGCCATGTTGCTGATCGTGGGCGCGCCGATGCTCGCGATCACCCAGCCGTTCCTGCCCGGTTTCGAGGGAGCAGCCTTGCTGTTCGCCATCCTCATGGCGCTGGCGCTGGCATTCTGGCGAAGCGCGACCAACCTGCAGGGACACGTCCGCGCAGGCGCACAAGTGATCGTGGAAGCGCTCGCGGCGCAAGCGCGCGCCGGCGCGCGTCCCGCGACCGAGCACGCGCTGGATCGAGTCCGCGACCTGGTTCCGGGGCTGGGCGCGCTTCGCACCGTCGAGCTGCGCCACACCAGCGCCGCCGTCGGCCAAACGCTGGCGAGCCTGGACCTGCGGGGCTGCACCGGCGCCACGGTTTTGGCGATCACCCGCGGCGAGGCCGGAATCACGCTACCGACGGCTCACGAGGTCCTGCAGGCCGGCGACGTCCTCGCGATCGCGGGGACACACGAAGCCGTCGCTGCCGCGGTCGCCGCGCTCGCGTGACGCACGCGACGGCAACGATCAGCGCATTCGGGCGCCCGCCGGGTAGGACCAGACGAGGCGCCCGTCGCCGGCGAGACGGCAGATCGCGGGGACTTCGACGCCGTCGCCGACGTCGAGCCTGCCCAGCGCCCAGGTGTCTCCCGAGATCGCCACCAGCACTCGCGTGGCTTCGTCGTCGTCGACGTCGTCGCTGCCAGGGATATCGACCTCGGTGGTCCATTCGTGGCCACCCTCCGGATCCCATTTCGCCACGGTGAAATGCTTGCCGATCCCGCCTGCGTCGGATGTGGTTCCCGCCGCAAAGAGGGAACCAGTCTCGTCCACCGCCAAGTCCAAGATGTACTCCCCCGAGGTGCTGATCCCCCCGAACGGGACCTCCCACAGGGCGTCTCCGGTGACGGTGTCGATCAGCACCACGAAGGCCTCCCAGAGCAGCCCGCCCGAGTCTTCCGTAGCGACGGTCTCGCCCAGCCACGCGCGCTCGCCGCGAGTCACGAGCGCCGTGCCTTCGTCGAAGCTCGGCGCGCCGGAATCGAGCGCCGCGTCACGAGCGATCTCGAACGCGATGACGCCGGTATCCGGTGCGTAGCGCACGACCGACACGTCGGATCCGTCACGCCCGGAGAACACGTCGCCGATGACCAGCAGCTCGCCGCGGGCATCGAAACGGCCTTCGTGGGCGACGTTGAGGTTGCCGCCCTCCCAGCCCAGATCGGCGCCGTCGGGTGCAGTGCGTAGCGACTCCCAGAGCCGCTCGCCGGCGTCGTTCCACATGCCGACCAACCAACCCGTCCGCCCACCTTCCGGCGCTGCGAAGCCCACGGCGCTGACGAAACCCTCTGCATTGACGTCGAGTGAGATGCCCGCGGTGAAACCGAGGGGATCGCGGTGCGCTTCCAGGACATCCGCCCATTCGACCGCGCCAGTCGCGCGGGCGAGTCGCGCTACCAGCATCCCGCGGCTCGGCAGCGCATCGTCGCTCGCGATCTCCGCGAAGCCCGTCACGTAGAGATCGTCGCCCACCACGCGAATCGCCTCGATGTCACTCGCCCCGTCGAGCCACGGGTTGCTTTCCCAGAGCACGGTGCCGTCATCACGAAACGCCACGACCACGCCGTTTTCCCGTCCATCGGAGACGCCGAGCGCGCGGCCGGCGGCATAGATCGAATCCGCCTCGGCACCGGTGCTGACCGCCACGGCCTCGAAATGCCCGCTGCGCTCGCCAGCCGCGGATGCCAGGCCCGCTCGCCACTCGACGTGACCGTCTGGATCGAGGACCAACGCCACAGCACGCGTCTCTCCGTCGAGCCGCTCGTGACCGACCGCGACCACGCGCTCGCCGCCGAGGATCGCACCGTCGACCAGCTCACCGCGTGCGACCGCGTCGAAGGCACCGCCGTCGCTCCCCTCGCCACAGGCCGCCGCGAGCACGAGCGCGAGCCACGCGGCGAACGCGCGCGGCCTCATAGGTGCGCCCGCCGGAGGAACTCGAACATCGTGGGCAGCTGTGGGTTCGCGAACAAGAAATGCGCAGCCGCGGGACATTGGCGTTGCCGGCTCGGCGACGATGCGAGGCACTCGCGCACCCGCTGCACGTGGCTCGTGTCGGTGACCACGTCGAGGAGCGAATCCCTCGGCCAGCCCTGCCCGCGCAAGGCACCCAGCCAGTCCTCGACCTCGCTGCAGGCCAGCACGGGATCGCATTCGGCGTGGATGACCGCGATCGGTGGCTTGCGATCGACCTTGGGATAAGGGACCGGGCACGGCGGACGCGCGAACGGATCCGCACCTGCGAACGAAGCGACTGCCGCGAACTCCTTCGGCCACAGAAGCGCCAGTAGATGCGCCATGTAGCCGCCGTTCGACCAGTCAACGAGGTAGATGCGCTTCGGATCGATGGGCGGCAGCGCCGAGTCGAGGTTGACGTCGCGGCCTTGCTCGTCCTCGGTGCGACCGGCGCGGACCTGCTGGATGAATGCGCGGATGGCGCGGATGTCGAGGTTTTCGTCGCGGTCCTTGTTGAACACGTCGAAGCGCGTGCCATCACCCGACGACTCGGCAGGAGCCTTCAAGCAACGCCCCTGCGGCGCGAGCAGCACGTAGCCTCGCCCGCGGCCGAGATTGGCGGTGGCCGCCTGCGCGAGGAGATCCGTGGCCGGCGGACGTCCCTTGGCGCCACCGAACACGTAGTCCACCGAATCAATCCGCGACGGATGCAGAAACACCAAGAGCGGCAGCGCGCGGCTCGATTCGCTGGTGCTGACGCACGCGTAACGCACCAACCCGTGAGGATCGCGCTCGTCGCGATAAACGAGGCGCCGCCCGCCGCCGCACTCCGGCGCCACGATGCGATCGGGACAGGAGTCGTTCTCGGGATGGAACTGCTCGCCACCAGGGCCGAGGAACACCTCGGCCGGCGCGCTGCCGGTGGCCGGATCGCACGCGTCCGCCGCCAGGCCTCTTCCGCCGCCGAACCACGAGGTCACGGCCAGGCAGACGAAGAGGATCGCGAAGCGAGACATGAGCGGTGGTCTCACGGGTATCGTTCTTCGCTGCTACTACGCAAGCCACCGTCCCATCGGATTCCCGTCGCCGCCGCGCGAGCCTCGCCGCGGTTGGCCGAGCGAGGCCCCCCGGCGCCCGCGACAACGCTCACGCGCGCTCGACCAACAGCGTGATCGCCTCGCCACCGCCGATGCAGAGCGAAGCCCCACCGCTACGCGCCCCGCGACGCGCCATGGCGTGGAGCAGCGTCACCAGGATGCGCGCGCCCGAGGCGCCGATGGGATGCCCCAGCGCCACGGCACCACCGTTCACGTTCACGCGCGCGGCGTCGAGGCCGAGACCCGCGACGTTCGCCAGCGCCACCACCGAGAACGCCTCGTTGATCTCCCACAGATCCACCGCTTTGGGATCCCAGCCCGCGCGCCGGCACGCGCTCTCGATCGAGCCGATCGGGGCGGTGGTGAACCATTCCGGCGCTTGCGCGTGGTTGCCGTGCGCCACGATCCGCGCCAGCACCGGCGCGCCACGCCGCGCCGCTTCGTCCTTCGACATCAGCACCAGCGCTGCACCGCCGTCGTTGATCGACGACGCGTTGCCGGCGGTCACGGTGCCGTTCTTGTCGAACGCCGGGCGCAGCTCGGCGAGTTTGGCGACGTTGCCACGTCCCGGCTCTTCGTCCTGATCCACCACGGTGTCGCCCTTGCGCCCGCGGATCGTCACCGCTGCGATCTCGTCGCGAAACTCGCCCGCCTGCTGCGCCGCGAGCGCGCGGCGGTAGCTCTCGGCGGCGAACGCGTCTTGCTCGGCGCGTCCGATCTTCTTCTCACGCGCGCAGATCTCGGCGCACTGCCCCATGTGGCTCTGGCTGTAGACGTCCCAGAGCCCGTCCTGAATCATCGAGTCGACGGCTTGCGTGTGCCCCATCTTGCCGCCGCCACGTAGCGCGGGAAGCAAGTACGGCGCGTTCGACATCGACTCCATGCCGCCCGCCACCGCGATCTCGGCGTCACCAAGTGCAATCGCTTGCGCCGCGAGGATCACCGACTTGAGCCCCGAGCCGCAGACCTTGTTCACGGTCGTGCACGGCACCGATTGCGCGAGCCCCGCGCCGAGCGCCGCCTGTCTCGCCGGTGCCTGGCCCAACCCGGCGGGCAACACGCAACCCATGTACACCTCGTGCACGTCGCCGGGCGCGACACCGGCGCGAGCGACCGCCGCGCGAATCGCCACTGCGCCCAGCTCGGTCGCCGGCAGCGACGCCAGCGCCCCGAGAAAGCTACCCACCGCCGTTCGCTGCGCCGCCACGATCACCACGTCGCGCATCTCGGGCCTCCTCCCGGTCGTGCGTCGCTCGACACGAGCGCGCCCACGGAGCATCGTCGCGCAGATCGGCGACGGCTACGGCCCACGCCCGCCCCGCACGCAACCTCACAGCAATGCGCGGTACTTCACGTGCAAATAGCGGTCGAGGGTGGCGGCGGCGAGGCGGTCGGCAGGCACGTGCACCGTGAGCACGCTCCTCGCTTCCAGCAGATCGAGCGCTCGCCGCTGATCGGCGAGCAGCGCCCGCGCCGCCACCTTCGTGTACACGTCCTCGACGTCCCGGCTCGGCGCCTCGGCTGCACGGCGCAGCTCGGCATCGGCAACGGTCACGCACATCGGCAGATGTCGCGGCCGCAGCCGCGCCAGGCCGTTGAGAACCAACGACGACGAGTCGGGCGCGATCACGTCGGTGAAGAGCACCACCAGCGCGCGGCGTGTCACCAGCGAAGCGAGCGTCGCGAAGGCCTCGGGATAGAGCGGCTCGACGGGCTCGGACTCGAGGTCGAGCATCGTGTCGAGGAGCCGCCGCCGGTGACCGCGGGTGCGCGCCAGCGGCAACGCGGCGCGGACCTGGGCGCCGAACGCCAGCAACCCCACCTCGTCACCGGCTTCGAGGGCGAGGACCGCCAGCTCGTGCGCCGCCTCCAGCACGCGATCGAGCTTGGTGCCCGTCCCCACCCGCGGATGGAGCGCTCGCCCCAGATCGATCATCAGCACCAGCCGCTGATTGCGCTCCGGGCGCATCTCGCGCACGATCACGCGACCGCGTCGCGCCGAGGCTTTCCAGTCGATGAGACGCGGATCGTCGCCGCTCACGAACGCCTTGAGCCCAGCGAAGTCCGCTCCTTCGCTGGCGAGCCGGCTGACGCCGGCGCCGTGCGCTTCGCGTGTGAGCTGAGTGATCGCGAGCGCGCCGCCGCCGGACGCGAGCGGAGCCGGGTACACCCGCAGCTCGGTCTCGATCGCCACCCGCGAGTCGAAGGCCAGGATCCCCAGACGATCGGTGGCGCGATACCAGCATTCGCCGAAGCGATGACGGCCGCGACGTGGAAACTGCACACGGTAGGCGAGCTCCACGCGCTGGGCGGGCGCGAGCTTCACGATCATCGGCATGGCGTCGCCGTCCACGTTCGGCGGCACGCGATCGCGGATCTCGGCGCGGAGCCAACGTGTGGTGCGATTTTCCACCACCAGCCGAACCTGCGCGTCACCGCGCACGAAGTGCACGGGTTCGATCGAACGCTCGACGCGCAGGGGATCGGGTGGCAGACGCGAGACCAGCGCCACCGCGACGCACACCGCCAGGGCCAGATCCACCGCTCCCGCCACCGGATACGCATCCGGAGTCGCGAGCGTGGCCGCCGCGGGCACCAGCGCCAGCGCCACCAGCAGCGCGAGCCGCGGCGTCGGCGTCATCGTGGAATCGGCACCGAGTCGAGCAGCTCTCGGATCACCGCCGCGACCGTGACTCCTTCGATCTCCGCCGCGGGATCCAGCACCAGACGGTGGCGCAGCACCGGCTCGGCCATGCGCTTCACGTCGTCGGGAATCACGTAGTCGCGCTCGGCGAGCGCCGCCACCGCGCGCGCGCACCACAAGAGCGCGATCGCCGCGCGCGGGCTGGCCCCCAGCGCGACCCGCTTGGTGCCCCGCGTCGCGCGCGCCAACCGCGCCACGTAGGCGACCACGTCGGGCTCGCAGCGCACCGCCGAGACCTCGCGATGGAGCTCGGCGATGGCGCTGCGCTCGACCACCGGGCGGATGCCGAGTGCCGCGAAGTCGGTGGGAGCGCTCGACGAGTGGCGGCTGGCGAGCATCGCCACCTCGTCCTCGAGGCTCGGATAGCCGAGGACGATCTGAATCAGGAAGCGGTCGACCTGCGCTTCGGGCAAGGGATACGTGCCTTCCAGCTCGACCGGGTTCTGGGTCGCCACCACGAAAAACGCATCGGAGAGCGCATGACGCTCGCCGTCGAGCGTGACCTGCCGCTCCTCCATCGCCTCCAGGAGCGCCGCTTGGGTCTTGGGCGGCGTGCGATTGATCTCGTCCGCGAGCAGGAAATCGGTGAACACTGGACCACGCACCAGGTGGAAAGTGCCACTACGCGGATCGAGCACCTGCGTGCCGATCACGTCCGCGGGCATGAGGTCGGGCGTGAACTGGATGCGCCGATAGCCGAGCCCGAGGGCTTGCGCGAAGGCGCGGCCGAGCAGCGTCTTGGCGAGTCCCGGAACGCCTTCGAGGAGCACGTGGCCACCCGCCAGCCAGCCCACGGTGAGCTCGAAGACCGCGTCACGCTGCCCCACCACCACCCGCTCCACCGTCCCCGCGAGGCGACGGCCGACCTCGGCAATCGATGCGTTCACGCGACGTTCTCCCGATTCGTGGTGCGGGTGATCCAGCGGTCGAGGCGTAGCAGATCGCGGTGCCGGACACGACGCGCACGCAGCACGCGTTCCAGGGCAACTTCGAGATCCGGTGGCACGGGCCCCGCGGCATGCGCGTCGCGGGCGAGGCTCGCCAGCACCTCCCGGCTCACGTCGGCGCGGCGGTAGAGCCTCCCCATCGACTCTGCGAGCTCGACGACCGAACGCGAGCGAGCCGCGGCCGGTACGAGTGTCGGCCCCAGCCGCCGGCCGCGGGCGAGCACGTACACCACTCCCGCGAGCAGCACCTGCGCCGCGAGCAGGCGGCGCGCGCCGACGTCGAGCTCGGCGCCGGGCGGCAGCTCGCGATGACCGTGGACCGTCTCGTCGAAGAGCACCGGGCGATCGCGGCGCAGGCGGTCGACGAGTGCGAGCAGGAATCCGAGGTTGGCCTCGCGGTCGATCCAACGGTTCTCGGCGATGCTCGGCGTCGCGATTACCGCCACCTCACCTCGCCCGCGGCGACGCAGCCAGCCGCGCGTACCGACGTCCCCCGCGAGAAGCGGCGCCCAACCGCCCTCCGGCGCCGCCATGCGAATGCCGCTGCCCCCGCGCACCCGCTGGCCGGCGCCGAGCAACGGCGACGGAATCGCGAGGGTGGCGTCGTTGGCGGCTTCGCTGCCGATCCAGATCGCCGACAGGTCCGAGTCGTTCGCGGCGCTTCCCGAAGGCAACCCACCGCGCTTCCACCCCAGCTCGGCGAGCAGCGCCTCGTCGCTCCAGGGCACGGTTTTCGAGGCGAGGGGCTCACCGGCGTCGGTGAGCAAGAGCAGCGCGTTGCCGCGCTCCACCCAAGCGACGACCGATTTCGCCGCGGCGGATTCGAGCCTCTGCTCGAACGGCGCGACGATCACCAAGAGCCCGTGCTCGTTGCCGAGGGATTCGTGCGCGGCGCGCCACCGGCGCGCGTCGACTCCGAGATCGCGCAGCACGCGGAAGAGCGCCTGCGTTCCCGCGGGGTCCGCGTTGAGCGTCGATCGCGACGGCGACGGCTCGCGTCGCTCGACGAGCGACGCTAGCGCGATCAGCACCGCCAGAGCGGCGATCAGGGTGCCGGGATGGAGGGTCCGGGAGCGAATCGGCGCATCTCCTCGAGGAAGATCCGTGTCGTGGAACGGAAACGCTCGAAGCGATCGTGATCGATCGACGCATGCCCGTACCACGCTTCGTCGAACTCGCGATTGAGCGCAGCGAGGCGCTCGAGCGCCGCACCGGGGGCCTGCGCACCGCGCAAGCCGGCGAGGTGGTCCCAATGGGTGAGTCCCTGCGCGGAACCGACCGCGCCAGCGGCGCGCAAGCGCCCCAGCGTGGCGAGGTGGGCGGCCCGCAACGCGTCCCGAAACGCTCCGCTCGCCAGCCCTTCGCGGACCTGCGCGTCGAGCTCCGCCAAGGTCGAAGCCGGCGTGGCGCCGCTGGCATCCGAGCGTTCGGCGAGCGCACGGGCGCGGCGAGCGCGTGCGGCCACGCCATAGAGAATCCACGCGAATAGCGCCAGCGTGAGCGCAAACACGATGGCACTGGTCCAATCGGCGAAGAAGCGCATCGCCGCGGGAAGGCCCGGGGCAGACCATTGCCGCCACCAATCGAGCAACCGCGTCAATCCTCGGTTGAACGCACCGGAAGGGTGGACGTCACGGGGGAAGCGGCGGAACTCGGCCTCTGCCAGCACCCGGTCCAGCGCCGCGCGCGCTTCGGTGTCGTGCCGCGCGCGCTCGGCGGTGGACGCTCGCGCCGCGAGCGCCGCGTCGACCTCGTCCCCGATCAGCCGCAACGACGCGGCGGCGTCACGCGCCAGCGCTGCCCGGGCGACGTCGTCCCCAGCCTCGTCCTGACGCTCGAAGAAGGGATCGAGCCAGTGATCCGAGCCGCCGAGCGCGTCCAGCTCGCGCTGTGCCGTGGCGAGGCGGCGGCGCAGCTCGCGGGGGTCGAGACCGGCAGGCACCGACTCGCTCGCCGCCTGGACCGGGAGATCCCGATCGAGGCGATCGGCCAGCGCGTGCAGCCCGCGCGCCAGCTCGGCTCGCGCCACCGGCTGGACGGCTCGGACACGTGGCACTGCGCCGAGCACGACGACGGCGACGACAGCGGTGAGGAACGCCACACGCACGGCGCGGCTCATCAGGCGTGGTCCGCCGCCCGGGCGGAACGCGGCTTGCGCAACGCGAACGCGCGCATCTCGAGATCGAGCCCTTCGTTGCGGTAGCGCAGGTCGTAATAGAAGAGCACCGTCACGCCGATCGAGAGCGGCGTGAGCAGCGCGCCGATGGCGAGCTCGACACCTGCGATCGGCATCACGAGGATACGCACGAGCTCGTCGGGCTTGGTGAAATCGATCCAGTGCAGGACGAAGCTCGCCCAGCCGAGAAGGCCCATCGGCAGCAACGCGAGCGAGGTCACCGCGGCTCCGATGATCGGCAGCACCGTGAGCACGACCGTGAGCCGCACGTCGTTCCGATCCCGAAACGACACCCGCCCCGCCTGACACATCAGCTCCCGGCTACGCACGAGGGCCGCACCGATGCCGAGCCCTTCGACGACCACGGTCGCGGGATGGAGCCAGAAGCGCAGCACCCACAGGAGCCCGAATGCCGAGAGCCCGAGACCGATCAGCGCCATCAGCACCATGAGGAGCGCGGGCCAGCGCAACTGGGCATCCAGCATGGTGCCCACGGCTCCAAATACCCCACCGAACAGAAATGCCAGCCCGAACACGGCCACGAAGGA
>CAYVDO010000124.1:0-253 GCA_964450125.1 uncultured bacterium | reverse complement strand
GCGCCAACGAGGTGACGAAGAGATACGGCACGCGGCCGAGCGTGTTGCGGAAGGCATCGCCTACGCCGACCTCGAGACCCACGTGGCACCGCGAGATCGCGTACACCAGCGCACACGTCGTCCAGAGGTTCAGGAACCACGACACGATGCCGATCGCCGAGCTCGAACCGTACCCAGAGAGCGCTGCGGTGACGGCCTGGGCTACGTCTTGGTCCGGTGCAGGCGGCGCGTAGAGTGCGGGGCTCGCCACCAT